>CAZXXC010000025.1:4474-40256 GCA_964644665.1 uncultured Methylococcaceae bacterium | reverse complement strand
GGCGGTGATCAATACCAGCGGCACACGCATGCGGCGGTGCGAATATCCCGACGCCACACTGCGGTCCGGCGCCTGCCGCCGCAATAGTCCGTACAGCAGCAACGACGTCACCGCCACGAACAGCACGCCCTTCAGCGTGCCTGCGAACAGTGCCGCGGCCGGGTCGCCGGACCAGCTTTGCACCAGCCGGTCGGTCACCAGAATCCAGATCCCGCCGAACGCGGCATAGAGCAGCACGATGGACAGCGCCGGTACCGGCGCACCGGCCTTCCGCCGCTCCGGCGCTGCGGAAGGCTCAAGCGGCATCGGCGTCGCCGTCGTCGGGCGCGTCTCGATCGTGCGCGACCGGGTCGGAGTAACGTTTGGCGACGCGGACGAATTCTTCGAAATCGGCCAGAAAGGCATCCGTCACGTCCGGGTCGAAGTGTCGCCCGCGCTGGGCGGCAATCAGCTCCCGCGCCTCCTCGAACGGCACCGGCGCCTTGTAGGCCCGCGGCGAAATCAATGCATCGAAGACATCGGCCAACGCCATCAGCCGGGCCGCGATCGGGATCCGCTCCCCGACCAGGCCGTCCGGATAGCCGGTGCCGTCCCAGTGTTCATGGTGCCAATGCGCGATCTCCTTGGCCAGGGACAGAAAAGCCAGCGGCGTTTCCAGATCGCGCTCGGCCTGCTCGATCGCTTCGGCACCGAGGCGGGCATGGGTCTGCATGGTCGTCCACTCTTCCGATCCCAGCCGACCCGGCTTGCGCAGAATCTGGTCGGGAATACCGACCTTGCCGATGTCGTGCAGCGGAGCGGAGCGGGTCAACAGCTTGACGTACCGATCGTCGAGCGTGGCGCTGAAGCGCGGATGATCCTTCAACCGCGTGGCCAGCAGTCGCACATAACCCTCGGTACGCAGGATATGGTTGCCGGTCTCGGAATCTCGGATTTCGGCCAGATGGGCCAATGCCCGAATGGTGGCCAGTTGGGTCAGGTCGTTTTCCGCCATGCGCCGGGCCACCTCGGCCTCCAGGAAGGCGTTCTGGTCCTTCAGCCAGTCACGCGCCAGTTTGGCCTCCAGTTGGGCCTGTACCCGGGCCAGCACCACCGCAGGCTGGATCGGCTTGGTGATGTAATCGGCGGCGCCCAACGCGAACCCCCGCGCGATCTGTTCTTCATCGACCAGCCCGGTCAGAAAGATCACCGGGATGGCTTTCGTGACCGGCTGCTGCCGCAACCGTGCGATGACCTGATAGCCATCCAGCTCCGGCATCACCACGTCGAGCAGGATCAGGTCCGGCAGCGGCTCGCTGGCCGCATAGCGCAGTGCGGCAAGACCGGAATTGGCGGCTCTGACCCGATAACCGACGCCCCGCAGCAGCGCACCCAGCGATGCCAGGTTCTCGGGTGCGTCGTCCACCAGCAGCAGCGTGCGCTGGCCGGCTTCGGTCGGGATGCTGTGAGTGGTCATCGGTGTCCCTTTCCGCGCGATGTACCGTACCGTATGACAGCATAGCAGCATACTCCATTGGCCGCGGTCCCTTGTATCCCCCCGCCTTGATCCGCCGCTCCGACTTCTCCGCGATGCGGCAGCCGCACGACATCCGCTCCGCCCGACGACCCTGTCACAAACAGCGTGACGCGCCGCCGAACGGTCTGGCAGACGCGTCGACGGATCACCCCGGCGCGCCGAAGAAGGCCAGTTCGTCCCGAAGATTGGCGCCCAGCGACAGCGGCCCCAGCTCGAAACGAAGCCCGGCGATCAGGGTCGGATCCTCGACGAACCGGCAGGTGATCGGGCGACCCAGTCGCTCGCTGACCGCCCGCTGCAGACGGGATCGATGCAGCTCGGCCAGCGGGAACGCGCTGGCGACCGTGGCCTGGCCGGGCTGGTCCAGATCCGCGGCGGCCGCCATCGGCCAACGATCCGGCGGCACATCGGCCAGATCCGCGATGAACAGGTCCACCAGGCGCGATTCCAGCTCGGGACCCGCCAGCCGCTCGAGCAACCGTCCGGCGAAGCCGCCGGCCAAGGACAGAGCGGCCTGTTCCAGTTCCGCCTCCCGCGCGCGCAGGCGCCGTTGCTCCAGCACTTCCGCCTGTTGCCGCTCCGCGGCCAGGCTCTGACGCAACGCGTCGATCTGCCTTGCCTTTTCCGCCGCCAGTTCGCCGAGCCAGGATTCGCGCAATTGGCGCTTCTCCTGTTCCCAATCGGCGAGTCTCGCTTCGTACTGCCGTCGCATCGCTTCCGCGTCACTCTGCAGCCGTTCGGCGCGCTGCAGGCGGTTTTCGATGGCCTCCCGCCGCCGCTCGATCACCGCGGCCACCGGCCGGTAGAAGTAATGCGTCAGGATCCAGACCAGGATCAGGAAATTGACGACTTCCAGAGTGAAGGTGGACCAGTCGAATCCCACGAGCGAGCACCCTATCGGACCAGATACTCGAGCAGCGGATTGCGGAACAGCACGATCAGCACGATCACCAGGGCATAGATGGCCAGCGATTCGATCATCGCGAGACCGATGAACAGCGTGCGCATGATCGATTTTTCGGCATCCGGCTGTCTCGCCAACGCATCGAGCGCCTGGCTGATCGCCCGGCCCATCGCCAGCGCGGGCAGCATCACCGCCATGCCGATGCCGAATACGGCAGCCACGGTCGAAGCGATCACGAACCAGGTCATGTCATTCATCGGAGTGGGGCCTCGTGACTTTCTCGGAACGGTGTTGCCGCGTCTGGATGCCGCTGGCGATGTAGATCAGCGCCAGCGTTCCGAAGATGTAGGCCTGGACCAATCCTTCGATGATGTGCAGCATCAGGATCGGGATCGGCACCAGCAGGCCGGCGATCAGCAGCAGCAGCGCGGCGATCATGTCCATGCTCATGATGTTCCCGAACAGCCGGATCGCCAACGCCACGGTGCGGGTGACTTCGCTGAGCAGGTGAAACGGCAACAGAACCGGATTCGGGGTCAGATAATGCCTCAGGTACGACCGCCAGCCCTCGCTGGTGACACCGAACCAGTGAACCGACAGGTAGACCAGCATGGCCAAGGCCGAGGTCACCGACAAGTCCCGGGTCGGCGATTCCAGGCCCGGAATCAGGCTCAGCAGGTTGGCGGCGACCAGAAAGACCCAAAGGCTCAGGATGAACGGCGTGACCCGTCGATAATCATCGGGCAAAACTTCCCGGACCGCGTTCTCCGACGCTTCGACGATCCCTTCCAGCATCACCTGGACCCGCGCCGGCGCGTCGCGCAGGCGGCGGCAGCCCAACACCGCAGACAGCCACAGCAGGGCCATGATCAGCCAGGTGTAGACGACACTGTCGGTGACGGTCAGCGGACCCCATTGCAGCAGCGGCCGGGCGAACGGCGAAAGACTTTCCACGGCGTCAATCGTGGCTCTGGATCAGATGGTAGACACTGAAGGCGCCAATGATCAGCCCGAGGAACAGCAGACCGCAAGTCCAGCGGATCGAATAGCCGGGCAGCCGCTCATCCAGCCACAGGCCCAGGAACGCCCCGGCCACCATCGGCAGCACGAACACCAGGCCCAGCGTGCCGAGGAAAGCGGTCTGTGCCAGCAAGGTCGGGCGTTCCCGTTCCGCTTTCTGCATCCGTTCGGCACGGCGCCGGATGCTGTTCTTCAGCCGTTCGTCGTGATTCATCGCAGCGGGCTCTCGCGCCCGATCCGCCACAACCGTTTCAACATCTCGTCCTCCAGCCGGCGCAGCGACTGTTTCAATCCGTGCAGGTCGCGTTCCTCGGCCGCCAATTGTTCGGTCAGCGCGCGCGCGACTTCCCGGTAGTCGCGATGCCGGAACAGCCGGCGCGCGCAGAGGAACAGCTCGCCACCGCAAAAATACAGCAGTCCACCCGGAACTGCGAGATATTCGATCGGCTGCCGGCCGACCCGGAAGCGGGCCAGACCGAAGGCATGGATCGTCATGAAGCGTTCGTGTCCCGGATGGATGCCGAATTGACCGGAATCGTCCTCACCGATGAACGCGGTGACGCCGTCGATCCGCTCGCAACGGGTGGCTTCATTCAGATGCAACACGAAGCCGGTCATGCGTCCTCCAGACCGCCGCGCATGTAGCACGCGTCCTCGGTAAGCTGATCGGAACGGCCGGTCAGCAGGGACTCGCAGTCGGCCAGCGTGCGCTGCAACGGAACGCTGACACCGGAAATGCCGGTGTGCTGTGCGGTGACGAAGAACGGCTGGGTCAAATAGCGCTGAAGCTTTCGCGCCCGCAACACGATCTTGCGGTCGGCGGCGGACAGCTCTTCGAGCCCCAGCATCGTGATGATGTCTTCCAGTTCCCGGTAGCGGGCCAGGTGTTCGCGAACGCCCTCTGCGACCGCATAATGGCGATCCCCCAGCACGTGGCGGTCCATCAGCTTGCTGCCCGACTTCAGCGGATCGACCGCCGGATAGATGCCTTTCGCCGCCTGACCGCGCGCCAGCACCACGGTCGTGTCGAGATGGCTGAGTATCGCGCTGACCGCCGGATCGGTCATATCGTCCGCCGGCACGTAGACCGCCTGCACCGAAGTGATCGCACCCGCCGGCGTGGAGGTGATGCGCTCCTGCAACTCCGCGACTTCGGTCGCCAGCGTCGGCTGGTAGCCGACCGTCGCCGGCATCCGGCCGAGCAGGCTGGAGATCTCGCTGCCGGCCTGAACGAAGCGGAACACATTGTCC
This sequence comes from uncultured Methylococcaceae bacterium, assembly GCA_964644665.1. Taxonomy (GTDB): domain Bacteria; phylum Pseudomonadota; class Gammaproteobacteria; order Methylococcales; family Methylococcaceae; genus Methylotetracoccus. Next base: position 35,565 of record CAZXXC010000025.1, on the reverse strand, counting down.
ATCAGCAGCAGCACTTCGGTCTGCAACGTATCGCGCAGATACTCGGCGTAGCTCAACGCCGACAGGCCAACCCGGAAGCGCACGCCGGGCGATTCGTCCATCTGGCCGTAGACCAGCACCGATTTGTCCAGCACACCGGTTTCGCGAAGTTCATGCCATAGTTCATGGCCCTCGCGGATCCGCTCTCCGATTCCCGCGAATACCGACACGCCCCGATGCAGCGCGATCACCGCGTGCATGAACTCCATGACCAGCACCGTCTTGCCGACGCCGGCGCCGCCGAACAACCCGGTCTTGCCAGCGCGGACGAACGGGCACAACAGATCGATCACCTTGATGCCGGTTTCCAGGATCGCATCGGCTGCGATCGATTCGGAGAGCGGGAGAGGAGGACGGTGAATGTTGCGGAATTCGGCTCGCGGCAGCGGCTCTCCGCCGTCCAGCGGTTCGCCGAACACATTCAGCAAGCGGCCCAGACAGTGCCGGGTCACCGGTACCTGCAGCGGTTCGCCGAGATCATAGACCGGCAGGCCACGTTCGATACCGCTGGTCTCATGGAGCGTGATCGCACGGATGTGGGTCTCGTCGAGGTGTTGGTGCACCTCGAACAGATAGGCCTCACCGTCGATCGCCGCGCGCAGCGCCTGGCGCAGCGGCGGCAGCCGCAGGCAGTCGATCACGACGACCGGGCCGTGGACCTCGGAGATGGTGCCGATCAGAGAGTCGGACTGCGGCATCAGGGCTACCGGATGGAATGGTGTGCCGGCTCGGACCGCGGTGAACACCGCAGGTCGCGGCTTCGATCCGCCGGCGCGCCGGGGAGTTTAGCGCAAAGCACGACCGGGCCGCAGCCGGCTTCGGCGACGCTTCGGCCCGCCGCATTCCGTCGCCACGGTGTAAACTGTTGCCTTTGCCGATCGTCCTACGCGCGAAATCGCCATGCACTGGTTCTATCTCGCTGTCGCGATCCTCGGCGAAGTCGCCGCCACCTCGGCGCTGAAGTCGGCCGCCGGATTCACCCGGGCGGGGCCGAGCCTGATCGTCGTCGCCGGTTATGCGGTCGCGTTTTATTTCCTGTCGCTGACGCTGAAGGTGATCCCGCTGGGACTGTCGTACGCGATCTGGTCGGCGGTCGGGATCGTGCTGGTTTCGGCCATCGCCTGGGTGGTTTACGGTCAGAGACTCGACCTGCCGGCTCTGATCGGCATCGGCTTCATCATCGTCGGGGTGGTGACGATCCACGTGTTCTCGAAGTCGATTCCGCACTGAGGTCGAGCGAAGCGAGCGGTCGCAGCAACGGTGCGACCGAAGCCCTCGCCGGTCGCGCCGGGTTCAAGCGGCGACTGGCCAGGACTCCGGCCGCTGTTTGTGCTTCGGCTTCCTCCGGTAGGCGGTGCGGTCCGCAAAGGCCTGCGCTCTGTTGCAGCGGTGCGCATTTTTCGCCACCCAATTGCGGGACTTGGACTCCGCCGCAGAACGCGGCTCTCGTGTCTTCATCGAAACGGTTCTCCCATCGTGTGTCGATATCGCGTGATCAGACCGCCATGGCGGCGACTCGTTCCCGACGATCTACCGGATCACGCGACCGGCGTATCGCGGCGCCCGCCCCACTCGGTCCACGAGCCGTCGTAGACCGGGACATCGTCCCGCCCGAGCAGGAACAGACTGAGCGCCAGTATCGCCGCCGTCACGCCGGTGCCGCAAGTGGTCACGACCGGTTGCGTCGGTTCGATCCCCGCGGCGCGCCATTCCGCAGCGATGGCGGCCGGCGTTTTCATCAGACCGGTCGACTCGTCGACCAGTCGCTTGTAAGGAAGATTCAGGCTGCCCGGAATGTGTCCGGAACGAACGCCGGCCCGCGGCTCCGGCTCGGTCCCGGCGAAGCGCCCGGAAGAACGGGCATCGACGATCGCGGCGGACGAGCCGCCGCAGATCTGTCGCATCCGATCGAGATCGCGCACCAATTCGGGCCGATACCGGGCGCGGAACTCCCGAGGCGGCACCGCCGCAGCGGCCCCCGCGGCCACCGGGTGATGACAGGATTTCCAATGTTTCAGTCCACCGTCCAACACCGACACGCAGTCGTGGCCGAACAGGCGGAACGTCCACCACACCCGCGCCGCGGCCATGAAGGCGTTGTTGTCGTACACGACCACATGGATATCGTCATCGATACCGAACCGACTGGCCGCGGCGGCAAAGAACGCTGGTGACGGCTGCATGTGCGGCAGCGGATCGGTCCGATCGGCGATCGCATCGATGTCGAAGAACTGCGCGCCGGGCAAGTGCTCGGCGAGAAATTCCTGCGCCGCGTTTCGCCCCTGAGCCGGCAGGAAGAACGTCGCGTCCAGGATCACCAGTCCCGGATCCGCCAGTTTGCCGGCGAGCCAGTCGCAGCTCACCAGCGGTTCGTTGCGTCGCGTCTGCATGAACGGGCAATTTTCGAAGGTTTCGCAAGTGCCAAACGATTCTTACGGCGGCAGGCTGGAACCGGATGACCGACCGCCTTGGCCACCGGTGCTGAAATCCGATCGCCGATGGGTGGATAATACGTATCCGGCGGCGTCCGGTCGATAGCGGGCGCCGCCCTGACCCAGTGGAACCGCAGGATTCGGGACCCGGCAGGCAGGACGCTCGAACCGGCCACGACTCGCGTCGGTCGCCACCGGCACCAATCGAAATCCTTCTCTCAAGGCCACCCATGTCTCGACCGAACACCGTCCACCGGGCTGCACACCAGGGCTGCCCCAGCCCCCACGATTGGAATCACCGCCTAGAGCGTCCCCGGCGGCCGGTTTCGCGGTGCGCGGCATGACCACGCTGTCCGAACTCGCGCGCTGGCTACCGGACGCCACCGTGCAGGGAGACGGCGACGTCCGGTTCACATCGGTCTCGACCGACAGCCGCAGCATGCAGCGCGGTTCACTCTACTTCGCCTTGCGCGGCGAGCGCTTCGATGGACACGATTTCGCCGCCGAAGCGGTGCAGCAGGGAGCGGCGGCGCTGGTGGTGGAACATCCGGTTCCCGCCGCGGTGCCGCAGTTGCTGGTACCGAACACCAGGCTCGCGCTCGGCCGGGCCGCTGCCGGCTGGCGCAACCGGTTCGACCTCCCGTTGATCGCCGTGACCGGCAGCAACGGCAAGACGACCGTGACCCAGATGTTGAGGGCCATTCTGGGCGCCGCCTTCGGTGAAACCGGGAGACTGGCGACCCGCGGCAACCTGAACAACGACATCGGCCTGCCCCTGATGTTGTTCGAACTGAACGAGCGGCATCGCGCCGCAGCTCTGGAACTCGGCATGAACCATCCGGGAGAAATCGCTTACCTGGCACAGCTTGCCCGCCCGACCGTGGCACTCGTCAACAATGCCCAACGCGAGCACCAGGAATTCATGGCCGGCGTGGAAGCCACTGCGCACGAGAACGGTGCAGTGATCGCAGCCTTGCCGCCGGACGGCGTCGCGGTGTTCCCGGCCGACGACGCTTGTGCCGGCATCTGGCGCCGACTGGCCGGCGGCCGCCGTATTCTTGATTTTGCGCTGCGGGGACCGGCCGCCGTCACCGCGCATTTCCATGCCGGCGCCGAGCGCACGGTGCTGTCACTGCAAAGCCCTGCCGGACCAATGACCCTGCCGTTGCCTTTACTCGGAGAACACAACGCCCACAATGCCCTGGCCGCCGCCACGGCGGCCCTGGCCATTGGCATCGCGCCGGAGGCCATTCAAACCGGCCTGGAGTCGTTCGCCCCGGTTTCCGGCCGCGGTGTGCTGCTGCACACCGCCAGCGGTGGAGTGATCATCGACGACACCTACAACGCCAACCCCGATTCGGTCCGCGCCGCCATCGATCTGCTGGCCGGGCGGCCCGCAAGTATGCGCGTGTTGATTCTGGGCGACATGGGCGAAGTCGGTACCGAAGGCCCCGCGTTCCATAGCGAGGTCGGCCGCTACGCCCGGGAACGCCGGATCGAGCGGTTGCTGGCCACCGGCGAGCTGTGCGCTCATGCCGTGGACGCGTTCAATGAACAGCGAGGAACTGCAGGCCCGGGAAGCCATTTCGCCTCGGTCGAGGCGCTAATCGTCGCCGCACGCGACGCAACCGCGCAAGGCGCGACGCTACTGGTCAAGGGATCGCGGTTCATGCGGATGGAACGGGTCGTGCATGCGCTGCAGCAACCGGCTTGAACTTCCGAAACCGGTCGTATCGGGCACCGCTCCGCTCCGGACCGGGTTGCCCACCCGGCGCCCGCCGGCTTAATCGAGTAGCAGATTGACCAATACCCGCTCGTAAATTGCCGATAGCCTGTCGATGTCGGCGATCGCGACATGCTCGTTGACCTTGTGGATGCTCCCGCTCAACGGTCCGAGTTCCACGACTTGCGCGCCGGTGGGCGCGATGAAACGGCCGTCGGACGTCCCTCCCCCGGTATCCGGTTTCGCCCGGTAGCCGACCACCGCATCCAGCGCATCCTGCACGGCATCGATCAACTCCGGCCGGTTCGTCATGAACGGTGCGCCCGAAAGTCGCCAGCTCAGTTCGTAGTTCAACCCGTGACGGTCCAGGATCGCCTCCACCCGTCGGCGAATCGAGGATTCGGTCGATTCGGTGGAAAAGCGCAGGTTGAACTGCACTTCCATCCGGCCGGGGATCACGTTCTCGGCGCCGGTGCCACCATGGATATTGGAAATCTGGAACGAGGTGGGCGGAAAATACAGGTTGCCTCGATCCCACACTTCGGCGGCCAACTCGGCCAGCGCCGGCAGGGCCCGGTGGATCGGATTATCCGCGCGTTCCGGATAGGCGACATGCCCCTGTACGCCGTACACCCGCAGCACGCCGCACAGTGACCCGCGACGGCCGACGCGGATGACGTCACCGAGGCGGTGAGAACTCGACGGCTCGCCGATCAGGCACCAGTCGATGGTCTGCCGCCGTGCCTGTAGGACCTCCACCACTTTGACGACTCCGTCGGTGGCGGCACCCTCTTCGTCACTGGTCAGCAATACCGCGATCGAACCGCGGTGATCCGGATGCGCCGCGATGAAACGCCGGATCGCGGTCGTCATGGCGGCGATGCTGCTTTTCATGTCGGCGGCACCTCGGCCATACAGCATGCCGTCGCGGAGTTCCGGCTCGAACGGCGGGGACGCCCAATCTTCCAGAGGCCCCGGCGGCACCACGTCGGTGTGACCCAGGAAGACGAACAGCGGCGCGGCGGTACCCCGGCACAGCCAGATATTCTTGGTATCGCCGAAGTTCAGCCATTCGCTCCGGAATCCGAGGGGCTCCAGGCGACCGGCAATAACGTCCATGCAACCGGCATCATCCGGCGTGATGGACGCGCGGCGCAGCAGATCGATCGTCAGTTGCAGCGAGTCGTTCATCGGGAATGTTCGTGAAGTCGTGGTGGTGCGTCGGGAAGCCGTTGCGGCAGCGAGTCACCCGGCCCACCGATCGAGCGGGTTCTTCCGGGACGGGGATGCCACGGCGCGGCAACCGCAAAGTTCAGAGGGTCCTGACCGGCCTGACTAATGATCATCCAGATCCAGATCCGCGATACCGGAGATACGGGGTTCTTTCCGCCTATCGTAGTGAGGCAGCGCAACCGGCGTCAGTGCCTCCAGCACCGCAGCGCGTAATTCCGATACCCCTTGCCAGGTCGCGGGGTGCAACACGATCAGCGGCAATCCGACCGCATCGCAGAGAACCCGCAAACGGTCCTCCGGCGAAGCGGAGCGCCCGGCGTCGCGACTTTGACGCCACACCTCCATCGCCGCCTCGACCGCGAGAGTGCGCCGGTCGCACAGCACGAAAGAGAAACAGTGGGCCGCAAGCTCCTCGTACTCTTCCGGCGGACTCTGTCTGCGGCTTTCGATCCGGGGCCGAATGATTTCGCCGACCGGAATCCTGCCGAAGATTTCGAATCGGTCGCCGACCGCATCGCGCAACTGCGCATACACGTGCCGCTCTTCCGGCGAAAACAGCACCGCAGCCCGCTGATAACCGCACTTCACCGCACGGCGCCGGCGCCGGCGCCGATACAGCACGGCTGCGATGACCGGGATCACGATGATCAGCCCGAGGCTGACGACAATCAGCGAATGCATGACTTAGCGCGGCTGGCGAAATCGCCGACGTCGACTCGGCCAACAGGGGGAAATGGAAAACTCGTGCAGCGACAGCGGGATTATATCGAAAGAAGCGCGACGGACCGCGCGATGCCGTTGCAGAACGGTCTCGGACGGACGAACCGATGCTCAATCCTCGACGATGTGGATCGTATCGGTGGAACTGCCATAGCTTCCCGAAGCGTTATCCTCGCCCAGCTTGATCATCAGGCGTACTTCGTTCTGCGAATCGGCGGACCGGAGCGCATCGTCGTAGCCGATGCGGCCTGACTTGTACAATTCGTAGATCGCCTGATCGAAGGTCTGCATGCCGTGCTCCCGGGATTGCTTCATCAGTTCCTTCAATTTATGCACTTCCCCTTTGCGGATCAAATCACTCGCCAGCGGCGTGTTGATCAGGATTTCGACCGCCGGATAGCGGCCGGCACCGTCGGCCCGCTTGATCAGTTGCTGCGCGATGATCGCCCGAAGGTTCAGCGACAGATCCATGAACAGTTGACGGTGCATCTCTTCCGGGAAGAAATGCAGGATGCGATCGAGTGCCTGGTTGGCGTTATTGGCATGCAGCGTGCTGAGACACAGGTGGCCGGTCTCGGCGAAAGTAATCGCGTGCTGCATGGTTTCGCGGGAGCGGATTTCGCCGATCAGGATCACGTCCGGCGCCTGCCGCAGCGTGTTCTTCAGCGCCACCTCGTAGGATTCGGTATCGATGCCGACTTCGCGCTGCGTCACGATGCAGCCGGCATGGGGGTGCACATACTCGAGCGGGTCCTCGATCGTGATGATGTGCCCGCTGGAATTCTCGTTACGGTGCTTGATCATCGCCGCGAGTGAAGTGGACTTGCCGGTGCCGGTGGCACCGACGAACAGGATCAGACCGCGCTTGGTCATCGCCAATTCGCGGATGATCGGCGGCAGATGCAACTCCTCGGTGTCCGGGATGCGTGTCTCGATCCGCCGCAGCACCATGCCGGGAGCATCCTGCTGGTAGAACGCGCTGACCCGAAAACGCCCGATGCCCTCGGAACTGATCGCAAAATTGCATTCCCGGCAGTTCTCGAATTCGTCTCGCTGCCGTTGGGTCATGATCCCGTGGACGATCTCCCGGACCTGTTCGCGCGACAGCTTGGAGTTCATCAGCGGTTGCAAAGCCCCGTCGACCTTGATCGACGGTTCGCGATCGACCGTGATGAACAGATCCGACGCCTTCTTGTGCGTCATGACCTTCAGGAACGAATCGAAATCCATGGTGCCGGCTCCCGGCTAGAAGCTCGCCTTGTTGACCGCGTACTCGCGCGCGGTCTGTTTCGAGATCACGCTCCGGTCGACCAGCTCGAGCAGGTGTTGATCGAGGGTTTGCATCCCTTCGCGGCGGCCGGTCTGGATCGCGGAGTACATCTGGGCGACCTTGTTCTCGCGGATCAGGTTGCGGATCGCGGCCGTGCCGACCATGATCTCCCAGGCCGCGGTCCGGCCGCCCGCAACCTTCTTCATCAGGGTTTGGGAGATCACCGCCTGCAGCGACTCCGAAAGCATCGCCCGAATCATGTCCTTCTCGGCCGCCGGGAATACGTCGACGATGCGATCGATGGTTTTCGCCGCCGAACTGGTGTGCAGCGTTCCGAAGACCAGATGGCCGGTCTCGGCCGCGGTCAGCGCCAGCCGAATGGTCTCCAGATCGCGCATCTCGCCAACCAGCACGACATCCGGATCTTCGCGCAACGCCGAGCGCAGCGCCTCGTTGAACCCCAGCGTGTCACGATGTACTTCACGTTGGTTGATCAGGCACTTCTTGCTTTGGTGGACGAACTCGATCGGGTCCTCGATCGTCAGAATGTGCGAATAATCATTGGAGTTGATGTGATCGATCATCGCCGCGAGTGTCGTCGATTTGCCGGAACCGGTCGGGCCGGTCACCAGAATCAGCCCCCGGGGCTGCTGGGTGATGTCCTGAAAGAGCTTCGGGCAGCCCAGATCCTCGAGCGTCAAGACCTTGGACGGAATGGTTCGGAACACCGCGGCGGCACCGCGGTCCTGACGGAATGCATTGACCCGGAAGCGCGCGACGCCCGGCAACTCGAACGAAAAATCGGTCTCCAGAAATTCCTCGTAATCGCGGCGCTGCTTGTCGTTCATGATGTCGTAGATCAGCGCATGCACTTCCTTATGGTCCAGGGCCGGAAGATTGATCCTTCGAATGTCGCCGTCGACACGAATGATCGGCGGAAGACCCGCCGAGAGGTGCAGATCGGAACACTTGTTCTTGACCGAAAAAGCGAGGAGTTCGGTGATGTCCATCGGATGGTCTCTGTCAAACGATCTTGGGCGCGGGTCGGCAGGCCGCTCGGCCCAGCAACGAGAGTTTCGGGAGGGTGTCGAAGGCCGCAGCGACCATCGTCCGAATGTTCTGAATTATAGACAGGCGATCGACGACCTCCGCCTCGCGCAATGCTGCCGTCAGCGACGCAGTATCCGGCGGTTGCCCGGCCCGAGCGCCGGATCGCGATCCGGACGCGCAAGCGGGAGCGCCAAACGCCCGCCCCAAAAAAAAAGATGCTTCCCGCGGGAAGCATCTTCAGTTTGCAAGAGGAGGTATCAGTACTCGCGTCGATGCCAAGTCGATGACGGATCGCTTCGAGTGGCATCATGATACGACACCTAAGCACCTGATCCCATATGACATTTTGTCGCATGCAAAGTGTGTGATCTGACCCTTCCCGGTGGGTCAAATTCCACAGGACGCGGATCGCGCCGGACACACCGATACCACTGTCAAGGCATGGGTCACGGCAGGAATACGCCGGGCGAACCTCCGGCCGATGGACGGGTCTGAGCTATTCGGCGATCGAGTGCCGATTCCGACCACCGGCAATGGGTTCGGATCGCGGATGGCGCGGCGCCCGGCGCCCGATTTCTGTGGCGCCATGTCATCGTGGATAATAGAGTGCCGGCCCGGCGACGAACCGGACGCAACGGAATCGGAATTGAAGACGCACTGACCGATGTCATCCTCCTGGTGTTCGATACCGCAACGGGTCCTGAAACTGCGCGAGCGTATCCGGCAGGCGGAGTTGGCCGCCGGTCGGCGGGCCGGTACGGTCAAGCTGATCGCAGTCGGCAAGACTTTTCCATCCGTGGCCTTGCTGACGGCCTATCGGGCCGGTCTCCGGGATTTCGGCGAGAGCTACTTACAGGAGGCTCTGGTCAAGCAGTCGTCCCTCGGTCACTGCGACATCACTTGGCATTTCATCGGACCGATTCAGTCCAACAAGACGCGTGCGATCGCCGAGCGGTTTCACTGGGTGCACGGTCTCGATCGTCTGAAGATCGCCGAACGATTGAACGAGCAGCGGCCCGCGGCTCTGCCGCCGCTGAACGTCTGCATCCAGGTCAACGTCAGCGGCGAGAATTCCAAGTCCGGAATCGGCTTCGACGAACTCCCGGTGCTGGTCGATGCGATTGCACCACTTCCGCGCCTGAGCTTGCGAGGACTGATGGGCATTCCGGCGCCCGGTCTGGCGTTCGATGCGCAACGCGCCGCATTCCGCCGCCTGCGCGAAGCCATCGAGTCGATCGGCGGCCGTCTCGACACGCTGTCCATGGGCATGTCCGACGATCTCGAGGCAGCGGTGATGGAAGGCGCGACGATGGTCCGCGTCGGTTCGGCGATCTTCGGCGAGCGCTCGAAGGCCCCGCCCGGCGATCGACCGTGAGCGCGGCACGGCAACGTCCAGTATCATAGCGATTCCTGATTTCTGTCGAAGAACTGCCATGAAACTACCGACCTTGGGCTTCATCGGCGCCGGCAACATGGCCGCGAGCCTGATCGGAGGACTGCTGGCCAACGGCTTTGCAGCGACGAGCATCCGAATCTCCGACACCGACGAGGAGAAGTCGAAATCCACACAGCACCGTTTCGCTGTCCTCGGCTGCGCCGACAATCCGACCCTGGTCGAACATTCACAGGTCGTCGTGCTGGCAGTGAAACCGCAGGCGCTGGCTGCGGTGTGCCGGGAGATCGCCGGCACGGTACAGCGATGCCGCCCTCTGATCATCTCGATCGCGGCCGGAGTCGACGAGTCGGCGATCGACCGCTGGCTCGGCGGCGGTCAGGCCATCGTCCGCTGTATGCCGAACACACCGGCATTGGTCGGCGCCGGCGCCACCGCGTTGCACGGCAACGCTCAGGCCAGCGATGAACACAAGGACTGGGCGGAGATGATCATGCGTTCGGTGGGCATCAGCGTGTGGGTCGACCGAGAGGAGTTGCTGGATGCCGTCACGGCGCTTTCCGGCAGTGGGCCGGCCTACTTCTTCCTGCTGATGGAGGCCATGGCCGATGCCGCGATGAAGCTTGGTCTCGACCCCGCCACAGCGCGTCTGCTGACGCAGCAGACCGCGCTGGGTGCGGCACGCATTGCGATCGAATCGGAGGAGACTCCGGCCGAACTCCGGGTCCGTGTGACTTCGCCCGGAGGCACCACCGAGCGCGCGATCGCGGCCTTCCAGCGGGCCGGATGGATCGACACCGTGGAAACCGCGATGCGCGCGGCCCACCAACGCGCCGTCGAATTGTCACAACAATTGGGGGCCACCTGATGGATAGCGGCTATCTCGTGCAGCCGGCGGTGTTCCTGGTCGATACGCTCTTCGGCCTGTACCTGTTCGCGCTGATGCTGCGTTTTCTGTTCCAGTGGTTCAACGCCGACTACTACAATCCGATCACCCAAGTGATCGTGAAAATGACACAACTCCCGGTCCGACTGCTGCGGCGATTGATCCCGCCTCTAGGCCGCATCGATTCGGCGACACTGGTGCTGATGCTGGCGCTGCAGATGCTGGCCTCGTACATCGTGCTATCCCTTCAAGGCATCGACCTGAATCTGCTGGCCCTGACCGTATTCGCGACGTCGCAACTGCTGGACTTGATGTTGAATGTCTTGCTGTTCTCGGTGATCATCGCGGCACTGTTGAGCTGGATCCACGTCAGCCGGTACAACCCCGCGGTATCCCTTCTATATAGCTTCACCAATCCGATGCTGAAGCGCGCGCGCAAATGGTTGCCGCCGATGGGTGGGATCGACCTGTCACCGCTGATACCGATCATCGGCATCCAGTTGGTCAAGATGCTGATGCTTCCGCCTCTGGATCAACTGGTTCGGATCTTGAGTTGACGTCGCCCGCGCATCGGGCGCGCTCAACCGCGAAATTCGTCCTTGCGACGACGCGTCTCCGCAAACACCGCCTCATCCGTCGCGTGCGGCAATGCCAACGCCGCACGCAAATCCTCGCTGTCGGGACGCAAGAACGGGTTGGTGGCCAATTCTTCCGTCAGCCGAAACGGCACGGTCGGACAGCCGTTTCGCCGAAGCTCGCCGACTCTTTTCATGCGTGCGATCAGATCCCTGTTTTCCGGTTCGACCGACAGCGCGAAGCGCCCATTGGCCTCGGTGTATTCGTGCGCGCAGTAGACCGCCGTAGCGGGCGGCAGTTCCCTGAGCCGGCTCAGCGAAGCCCACATCTGCGCCGCGGTACCTTCGAATAACCGGCCGCAGCCCATACCGAATAAGGTATCCCCGCAGAACAGCAGGGCGTCGTGCGGAAACCAGTAGGCGACATGGCCCAAGGTATGCCCCGGGACCGCCAGCACCTGCGCCGAAGTCCGACCCAGCGCAACGACATCACCATCCCCGACGCCGCGATCGATCCCCGGAATCCGACGGCGATCCCGGTCCCAGACTGATCCGATGATGGCGCATCCGGTACACTGCTTCAAACGCAGATTGCCGCCGACATGGTCGCCGTGATGATGGGTGTTCAAGATCAACGTCAGATTCCAGCCTTTGCGCTCGATCGCACGCAATACCGGTTCCGCTTCGGCCGGATCGACCACGGCGGTGACGCCCGCCCCGGGCTCGTGGATCAGATAGATGTAGTTGTCGCTGAGGGCTGGAACTTGTAGTACTTCGAGCATGCGACCCTCACTTCCTGCCGCCCAGGTATTGGGCGATATCGTCCTTCGAAAAGCCGATCTTACGGGCGATCCGATCGGCGTGGCTCACCCGCGAGATCCCTTCGATCAGCCGATAGGTGGGCCGGTCCTGTTCGAATTCCACTTGCCTGGCAAGGCCGATATCCTGCTGCCGATAGCGGTCGACCAGTTCGTGGTTGTGTGTGATCAGGATCGTGGTGTTGCCCAATTCCCGGAAGCCGTCGAGGATGCTGACCGAAATCTCGATCTTTTCCTCGTTGGTGGTCCCTTCCGACAGTTCATCCATGATCACCAGACTGTGCGGCGTCGACGCCATGAAAATCGACTTGGTGCGCTTCAGTTCCGTGCCGAACCGGCCTTCGCCGTCGGTCAAATGGCTGACCTCCGGAACCTGATAAAAGATGTGATCCGCCACGGTCAATCGGGCCGCCTCGGCCGGCACATAGGCACCCGCCTGCGCCAGCAACTGGGTCTGCGCCAGCGTCTTGCAAAATGCCGTCTTGCCGCCGCTGTTCGGCCCGGTCACGCAACAGAGGCGGTCGTGATCCAGCGCGATGGAGTTCGGGACATAATCCGGCGAAGACTTCGCGAGGACCGGGTTGCGGACGTTCTCCACCTGCAGCATGTGCCGCTCCCGCTCCAGGATCTCGGGCAGACACACCGGGTGCTGGAAATGATCACGGAATTTGTGAAAGCTGAGCAGTTCGTCCAGCTGGCCGAGCGTGTCCAGCGTCTTCTGCACCTCTTCGGACGTCCGGAACAGTTCACGCAGCGGGTAGATACAGCCATCCCGGTCGAAGCCGCCGACGATCGGGAAGTACACGAAACTGATCGGCAGCACGAACAACCAAAAGACCGGCGCGATCGAAGCCGCGAGGTCCAGCACCAGCGGCACAAATTCCAGGAAAGCCAGAAGCAGTAGAGCCGCGACCGTCAGGCCGACCGGTTTGAACAGCGAAGGTCGAAATTTGATCGCCGGGATGTACCACTTCTTTTCCGCTCTCGTCAGCAGAGACTTCTCGCTGCGATAGACCGGTCCCTTCATCAGCGCGTACGCGCGGGTTGCGGCAAAACCTCGGATTTCCTCGATCAGGCTGCGAAGATAGGGGCTGCCGGGCGTCGGCAGCCGATGCGCCGCATCGACCAGTTCGAGCATGAACTGCGTTCCCTTCTTGTACTGGGCGTAGCCATAACCTTCGAACTCCAGCGGGTGCGCGGGTGAACTGACCAGCCCCAGGAAACGACCGAACAGCAGGTTGTAAAACTCTTGCTCCAATCGTCCCGCTGCACTCAGCAACTGCTCCAGACCGTCCCGCAACTCCGGGGCCTCCTCCAACTCCCGCAGCGCATGCTGCTTCTGCCGGATCGTCTCTGCCGAAGTCAACGGTAAGGCCAGGGATCGGTATTGCACGGCCTGGCCGATCCGGGTCGTGGTGTGGTTCATCGCCGCAAACAGCTCGCCAACTTCGATCACCCGGAAAGTCTGTTCATCGAGCACGCCCTCCCCCGTCGCGCCCGGCTGCACCGAGGGAACCGAGGGCGGCTCGGTGGAGGCCGCCGTCAGAATCGTCGCGGACTTCGTCTGGGTTGGCGGGTTCATAGTCCCTGCTCCTGTCGTTGTTCGTGAATGGTGAAGACGGTTCGGCAATCCGGATTGCGGGCAAAAAACAAGAACCGGCGCCAGTTGTCAACCGGAACGAACCAGCCCATTTCCGCCGCATCGTGCGGAACCCCGTGACGACTCTGGGCATCCGATCCATTCGGCGGCATACTGGCGTCCCTTCCGAAGCCATGATCCCTTTGCCGGACCACCTCCGGATGGCGGGCGACCGCGGACGATGGAGCCCGGCTCGCACCGGCGACCAAAAACATAAATCCGATCCTACGCCAAATACCCACTCATGTATCGCCGTCTGCTTCGCACCGTCCAGTCGGGGCTTGCCAAACAGGTGCCGGCCACCGGCCTGGGACTGTTCCGGATCCTTTTTGCAGCCGTGGTGCTGCAGGAGGTGCTGTTTCTTTATCACTTCAGGCACCTGATTTTCGATCCCGTTCCCTTCCTGGATCCGGGCTCGCCGTCGATCCATCTGTTTCTGGTGCTGTGGGCCATCGTCGCCGCATGTCTCGCCGCCGGCTATCGAACTCGCAGCGCTGCCGTCGGCAACTACCTGTTCTGGCTGGTCTTCACCGTCTTCACGCCGATGTGGAAGGATTTCGATGGCGGATTCGACCAACTGATGCTCGGCTCCAGCTTCCTGCTGATCTTTCTGCCGTCCGAGCGCGCGTTGTCGCTCGATCGCTTGCGGCTCGAGTGGCGGCTGTCGACGCCCGACCGACGCTATGTGCCGCCCGATCGGGTCTCGGTGCTCGCGTATTTCATTCCGCTCGCCGTATCGCTGGGTCTGATCTATTTGGATTCCGCGATCCACAAGCTCTCGGCCGAGTTCTGGCGCAACGGTCTTGGCCCCTGGCTGCCGTCGTCGCTCCCCTACTACATGTCGCCGCTCGATCTGTCCTGGTTGCTGAACATCGAGCCGCTGCAGCGGGTGATCGGCTACAGCATCCTGGTATTCCAGTTTCTGTTCATCTTTCTGTGCTACTTCAGACCGTTCCGAGTACCCTTGCTGGTGGTCGGCGCACTGTTGCATGGCGGCATCATCGTGTCACTCAACATCTACCCGTTCGGCTTCGGCATGCTGGTGCACTACTTTCTGCTGGCGCCGTTCCGCTGGTGGCGGTGCATCGGCGCCGCGATGCGGACGAAAAGGCCGACCCTGACCGTGCTGTACGATCAACTGTGTCCGCTGTGCAATCGAACGGTCATCTTCATCGAACATTTCGACATCAGGAAGGCTGTCGAATTCAAGGGGCTACAGACTCACGCGCGCAGCTATCGGGCACTGGACGATGTCCCTGATGCCGAACTGCTGAAAGACCTTTACGCCATCGAGGGTGACGGCAAACTCCATGCCGGCCTCGATACCTACATCCGCATCCTGTGGCACATGGGCTATACGGCGCCGCTTGCGGTTCTGCTGACGGTTCCCGGCATCCACCAAGTGGCCCGCACAGCCTATCGCCGCATCGCCGACGGGCGGCAGCGGTTGGTGTGTGACGATTCCTGCGCGACCGCGCCGGACAGCGCTCCGGCCACGCCGCTGGCCGGATTGATCCGGCGCTACGCGCCGACCGAGCGCCAACAGGCCAGCCGGATCGCCAAATTTCTGGTCATCGTGCTGGTACTGCAGATCAACTGTATCGTCCATTACGGCATCCTTTACCGGCTGGGGATCGGTCCGAAGGACAGCGAGGCCGGCCAGGCGCTGGCTGCATTCAGCAACGGACTGATCGGCTTGTCCCACACCTTCCTCGGCATCACCCCGCACCCGCTCTACCTGCATGATCATTTCGAGGGCTATCACCATATCCTTGCACTGACCTATCGAGATGCAGGGGGGCGCGAACACTGGCTGCCATTCATCGACCAGCAGGGCCGCATGGTCCCGCCGAATTGGGGCCGCGTTCATTCGATGTGGGCCAATGTGGCGGTCACCCGCCGGATCGACCATCGCCGGCTGCGGAAATTCATCACCAAAGTGACCGCGTTCTACGCAAGACCGCTGGGACTGAACCTCGACGATCAGATTTTCACGTTGAAGCTCAAGGAGGTCGCCGCGCCAATGGAGTGGCAGGCGGATTTACAACGGCGCAACCTGCAGGCGCCTTGGCGCGAGGTGGGCCGGGCCATCTGGAAGCACGGCGAAATGACACTCGAGCTGGACGAGGATCTAGAGCGACTCTCGTCGGAGCCCTGAGCCTGCGAGCCTCGGTTCCAGATGATAGGCGGCCGGAGCTACCCACCACGGTCCCCGGAACCCCCCGTCTATACTCGGTTTAAGGCCGATCGTCTGCCGTTCCAGCAACAACACCCGGCCCGGTCCGTCAACCCCCTGCGTGCAACACCTCATCGAAAGTTAGTGTCATGATCCGCCCCACCCCCCAAACCGAACCGATGCAACAGGACAACACCCCGGAAGGCGGTTACAACCCGGCACAGACCTATACGGATTTGCGCACGATGGTGTTCGGCATCGATCTCACCGATCTGGCCCAGCGCAGAACCGACACGATCGATCGGGTCTGGGGCATCGTGATGGAAGCGGGCTTTCCGGAGGCCGCCGTCACGCTGCTCGCACTGGCCGACGGGACGGTGAGCATCTACCTCTCCAGCGGTGGCGGACTGACCGGGCTCGGCGACTACGAACAGATCCACGACGCTTCACAGCGGTTGATCGGCCTGGCCACCGA
Organism: uncultured Methylococcaceae bacterium; assembly: GCA_964644665.1. Classification (GTDB taxonomy): domain Bacteria; phylum Pseudomonadota; class Gammaproteobacteria; order Methylococcales; family Methylococcaceae; genus Methylotetracoccus. The sequence continues at coordinate 19,136 of CAZXXC010000025.1, read as the reverse complement.
ATTCAGCAACGCTTGCGATCCGGTATGCGAGTTTCCGCTCCCGCAGAGAGGACACACCCGGTTCTATCTGTTGACCTATACCGGAACGCTGAGCATCGAACTCGCCGAGCAGGACCTTCGCCTGAACTCGCTAATGACTCCGCTCTGGGAGCGGGGACATGAACTGCTGGCGATGATCCGCGACTTCGGCGAACAACTCGCCTTGCAGCGGGTAGAACCCTCCCGCGCCACGAACAGACCCAACTGACCGGTCAATGAGCTGGCGGCCCGCGGCCACGTCAGCCGCAACTGCGTGAAATGCGGAATGGTGTTGCGTCCATTCCCGCAATGGTGATAGGGTTAAGCTCTGCAACGCGCCGTGACAGCCCACCGACCAATCATGGCATGCCGCTTGCTTTAGTTTTGTTGACAGATGGAGGTCACCGCTATGGCAGTCATTGATCGAAGCGCAACAGGCTCAAATGGCCTGGTAGAACTGGAGTCCTACTTTTCTTCCATTCGCCCGCCGTATACGTTGCAGCACATCAGGAATTTCAACCGCCTCTATCACCGTCTTTACCCGGCGTTGGATCGGGAAGAGAAAGTCCGTGCGGAAGAATGGGTGGATCGAATGATCGACAACGTCGAACGCAAGGAGTGGGCGTCGAGGATCTACGGCGTCGTTTGACCCACGCTTGCTGGCCGCCAGGCACGCACCTACGTGCCTTGCCCCGGCCCACCGGCGGCGGTGCTCGTTCCGCATCCTCCGACGGGAACCTGAGCATCGCCGACCGGCGATCGCCGAGATGGCGCGAAACCCGCAGACCGACTGCTGCCCGAAGCGGCGCAGCCCCCCCCCCGCATCGCGCCGATGGGCGCAATCCCCGCATTTCGATTGTGAGCCGGTAACCGCCGCTTCCGGCTGAATCATCAACGCATAGCCGCACACGAACCGCATGCGCCGGTCGATGCGCACGCAGCGACAGTTCTTGTTAGACTGGCCACCAACGTAGCTTGTCCGGTATATTAGGATTCCCTAACACTGCGTCGGCTCGGGGTGCCGACACAACGGCTTCCGCCCGGATGGGCGGACGCGGCGTGCCGCCGAGACATCGACAAGACGAAAGAAGCCACCATGATTCGCACTCCGTCAAGGACTGCAATAGGCCTGATTTTCGCCGGATTCTGGACAATCACGAGTCCGCCTGAAGCGTGCGCCCGCAGCGTTCGCGGTGGGTACCTGCTGGAACAGGCGAAATCCGACGCGCGACAATCGGCGCAGCAGGCGCAGCCGGGTCCGCATCGCGGTCTGACGTTGCAGCAGGCCATCGACATCGCATTCGAGAAAAACCCCAGCCTGCAGGCGGCGGCGGAGCGCTACGGCATCGCTCAGGCGAAAGTCGACGAAGCGGTGGCCGCGTTCTATCCCCGGGTCACTGCACGAGTCGCGTACAACTACACGGACAATCCCGCCGAGGCATTCTCGTATATCGTCTCTCAACGGCGGTTCAATGAGAGCGACTTCGTCAACATCAACGACCCCGGCTGGGTCGAAAACTTCCGCCCTGAAGTCGTCGGCACCTGGTCCCTGTTCCGAGGCGGACAGGACTTTTATCGCAAGAAGGCGGCCGAACTGGGCGTCGAGCAAGCGGAACTGGAACGTTCGGCACTGCATAACCACCTCGCGGCCGCAGTCACTTCCGCCTACTACGCGCTCGCGATCTCGCCGCGGCAGGTGCAAGTCGCCGAGCGATCCATCGCATCGGTCGAAAGCGAACTCGATCAGGCGCGCGGTCGTTACCAGGAAGGCACGGGATTGAAATCGGATGTCCTGTCGCTGGAGGTTCGGCTCGCCGAAGCAAGAGAGTCTCAGGTCAAGGCCAGCAACGCGATCGAACTGGCTCGATCCGGCCTCGTCACCCTGATCGGCGGCAACGACGGAAAGCCGGTGGATGCGGCCGAAACCGATACCGCGCCACCGGAAGTGGTCGGTGTCGAACTGGCCAAAGTCCTGCAGGAAGCCCGCGCGCAACGCCCCGAAGTCCAGGCTGCGGAGCACCTGGTCGAGTTGCGGCGAAACGAACTGCAGAGCGAACGCGGGGCCCGATTGCCGCGGATCAACGCGTACGCCGCATACGGGCAAAACAGCAGAACGCCGAGTTTTTCGACCGCCCGCCAGAACACCAGCATCGGCATCAATGCCGAGCTGGACTTGTTCGCCGGCGGCGCGGTGACCGCCCGAATCGAAGCGGCCGAACGCCGTGTCGCCGAAGCCGAGGCCGAGCGGGAACGTTATCTCCTCGACGTCGAGAATGAAGTCCGGCAGGCGCACATCTCGCTGAAGGAGGCGCTCGAGCGCCTGAAGGTCGCCCAAGCGGCGCTGCGATCCGCCGAAGAAGCGTTGCGGCTGGTGCATGAACAGTACCGCGGCGGCACTTCGACCGTCACCCGTTATCTGGAAGCGGAGACGGCGCGCGCCGATGCGCAGACTCGAGCGCTGGCCGCGCGCTATCAGGCCCTGGTGGCCGAGGCGAACCTCAAGAAAGCGACCGGATTCTGGCGCTGAACCGACAGGAATGCCATGAACGACCCATCCCCTTCGTCCGGCTACCGGCAGTTCATGCCGCCGGTCGTCTCCACCGCCGCACTGATCCTGCTGCTGTTCTGGCTCGAGGGCGGCTTCGCCGACAAGGTCGGGCCAGGCAGCGCGCAGGCCGACGACGCGCCGCGCGACATCGGACCGACGATCCGGGTCGTCGCGGAAGACAGCCGTGTCGTGATGGCCTGGCCCGGCACCGTCAGTTCCCGCACCGAAGCCCAGATTTCGCCGAAGATCGCCTCGCGGATCGAAGATATCCTGGTCCGCGCGGGCGACCGGGTGCAGCGGGGACAAATCCTGGTTCGACTCGACGAACGCAGCGTCAAGGCACGGCTGGCCCAGGCCCGTGCGGGCCTCACTGCGGCGCAGGCCGAGGCGGCCCGCAGCCGCACCGATGCCCAGCGCATCGAGAACCTGTACCGCCGCGAAGCGGCGACGCAGCAGACACTGGATCATGCCGTGGCCGCGGCACGGGCCGCGGAGGCCAGGGTACACGAGGCGCAGAGCGCGATCCAGGAAGTCGAGGCGCTGTTTTCGGAAACCGCACTGCGCGCGCCGTTCGACGGCGTCGTGCTGCAGCGCCAGCGGGAACCGGGCGATACCGCGATGCCCGGAACACCGATATTGACGATACTCGAGCCGGGCTGGCTGCGGGTCGAGGCGGCGATTCCGCTGAGCTGTGCCGGCAGCATTCGGGAAGGCCAAGCGTTGACCGTACTCGACGCCTCGCACCGTCAGTCGGCGACGGTCGAGGAAATCGCACCGAGCGCCGATCCGAAGACCCACACGCTGCTGATCAAGGCGCGGCTGCCGCGGGACACTTCGCTGCTGCCGGGCGCCTTCGTGCACGTCGAACAGACCTGCGGGCTGCAGCGCAGTCTGATGATCCCGGATTCGGCCGTCAGCCGCAGCGGCCAGATCGAAAGCGTCAGGCTGGTCCGCGATGGCCATGTCCAGTTGCGCCACGTGCGGACCGGCAAACGCTTCGAGGACCGGGTCGAGGTGCTATCCGGCTTGCAGGAGGGTGACACGATCCTGATGGGAGCCCGGTGATGACGGAGACGCCGGACCGCGGGTTCACCGCGCAGATCGTCCATCTGTTCATCACTTCCAAGCTGTCGATGCTGCTGTTGATCGCATCGCTGCTGCTGGGGGTCGCCGCTCTGCTGCTGACGCCGCGCGAAGAGGAACCGCAGATCATCGTGCCGGTGGCCGATGTTTTCGTCAGCGCGCCGGGGGCATCCGTCGAGGAAGTCGAGAAGCTGGTCGCAACGCCTCTGGAAACGAAACTGCGCGAGATCGACGGCGTCGAATATCTGTACTCGATTTCGCGGCCGGGCGAAGCGGTCGTCACGGTCCGCTTCTACGTCGGCGAAGACCGCGAGGACAGCCTGGTCAAGGTCTGGAACAAGCTGATGTCGAACCGCGACATCATCCCGTCGATCGTCAGCCAGTGGACCGTCAAGCCAGTGGAGATCGACGATGTGCCGATCGTGACGTTTACGCTGTCGTCACGCAATCCGGACTATGACACCGCGGCCCTGCGCCGTCTGGCCGATGAACTGCGCGACAAGTTGAATACGGTGCATGACACGGGCCGGGTGACCGTGTTCGGCGGTGAGCGCCGGCGCGTGCTGGTGTACCCCGATCCGTCCAAGCTCGCGGCGAAAGGCCTGACGCTGCCGGAACTGGCGGGCGCATTGAAGGCGGCCAACGTCGCGGTGCAGGCCGGTACCTTCGATTATGCCGGACAGCGGGCGCAATTCGAGGTGGGTCCGGACCTCGCGTCGGCGGGCGACGTGGCGGCAACCACGGTGGCGAATGTCGACGGTCGCCCCGTTTACCTCCGTGACGTCGCCGCGGTGCTCGACGGCGCGGAAGAGCCGGAGACCTACACCCGGATCGGCTTCGGCCAGGCGGCCGCGGAAAGCCGCCACGTCGGTGAGCCCGAAGCGGCCCGGCCGCTCGAGGAACGGCAGGCGGTTACCTTGGCGATCGCGAAGCGCAAAGGCGCCAATGCGGTGCATGTGGCCGAGGCGCTGATCGAAACGATGGACGGACTGTCCGGCACGCTGATTCCGGAAGAGGTCAGCGTCACGCTCACGCGCGATTACGGTGAGACGGCCAATCACAAGGTCAATGAGCTGGTGAAGCACCTGTTCATCGCGATCGCGACCATCATCGTGCTGCTGGCCCTGGCCCTCGGACCGAAGGAGGCCTTCATCGTGGCACTGGCCGTGCCGATGACGCTCGGCATCACGCTGCTGTTCGATCTGGTGTTCGGCTATACGATCAACCGCGTGACCCTGTTCGCGCTGATCCTGTCGCTGGGCCTGCTGGTCGACGACCCGATCGTCGATGTCGAGAACATTTTCCGGCACTTCCAGTTGCGCCGGGAACCACCGCTGGAAGCGACCTTGACCGCGGTCGACGAGGTGCGTCCGCCGACGATTTTCGCGACCTTCGCGGTGATCGTCTCGTTCCTTCCGCTGTTCTTCATCACCGGCATGATGGGCCCTTACATGGGTCCAATGGCGTTCAACGTGCCGATCGCGATGCTGATGTCGCTGCTGGTGGCGTTCACGGTGACGCCGTGGGCCAGCTTTCATCTGCTGCAGAGCGAGTATGGCAAGGGCGGGCACGAAGCGCTGGACGTCCGGCAGACCGGCATCTACCGACTCTATCAGCGTATGCTGGAACCGCTGGTTCGGGCACCCGGCCGCGCGCGCTGGTTTCTGTGGGCGATGTTCGCGGCGTTCGTCGCCTCAAGCCTTCTGGCCGTGACCCGCGCGGTACCGCTGAAGCTGCTGCCGTTCGACAACAAGAACGAACTGCAGTTGGTGCTGGATTTGCCGCGCGCTGCGACGCTGGAACAGACCGACGCGCTGGCGCGCGACCTCGGCAGGTATCTGTCCACGATCAACGAGATCACCGACTTCCAAACGTATATCGGCCTCGCCTCGCCGATGGATTTCAATGGCATGGTCCGCCATTACTATCTGCGGCGGGAGGCGCATCAGGGAGAGATCCGCATCAGCCTGCTGCCGAAGGAGCGGCGCGAGCAGCAGTCGCACCAGATCGCATTGCGCCTCCGCCCCGAGATCGAGCGCATCGGCCAAGCGCACGGCGCCGTGGTCAAGATCGTCGAAATGCCGCCGGGGCCCCCGGTACTGTCCACGTTCGTGGCCGAGGTCTACGGACCGCTGGATGCCGATTACCGGGATCTGGCCAAGGTCACCGAGCGGGTACGGGACGACTTCAAGTCGATCGAAGGCGTCGTCGATGTCGACGATTATGTGGACGATCCTCAAACCAAGCTGACTTTTCGGGCCGATCCGACCAAGGCCGCGCTGCTGGGCATCACCGTCGCCGACATCACCGAGACGCTGCGGATCGCGATGGCCGGCGGCGCGCCCGGCACCGTGCACATCGCGAGCGAGCGCGACCCGATCGAAATCACCGTGCGGCTGACCCGCCCCGAGCGTTCGACGATGGCGGATTTGCTGGCCCTGCGGGTACGCGGGCACGCCGGTCAACTGGTGCCGCTGCGGGAACTCGGCACGCTGACCGAGGAGCCGGCCGAACTGACCATCTTCCACAAAGACCTCAAGCGGATGAACTATGCGATCGCCGAGATGGCGGGGCGCAGCCCGGTCGAAGCGGTATTCGACTACTGGGACATCGAAGAGGCTCATCCCTTGCCGCCCGGCTACAGCGTCGATCTGGCCGGAGAAGGGGAATGGAAGATCACCGTCGATGTGTTCCGCGATCTCGGCCTGGCGTTCGGTGCGGCCCTGCTGATGATCTATGTGCTGCTGGTCGCGCAGACCGGATCGCTCGGCATGCCGTTGATCATCATGGTCGCGATCCCGCTGACGATCATCGGCATCATGCCGGGATTCTGGCTGCTGAATGCGCTATTCACCGAACCGGTCGCCGGGTTCGACAACCCGATCCTGTTCACCGCGACCGGCATGATCGGCATGATTGCGCTGGCCGGCATCGTGGTGCGTAACTCGATCATCCTGATCGATTTCATCGAGCGATTGCGCGAAGAGGGCCGTACGCTCACCGAAGCGCTGATCGAAGCAGGCGCGACGCGGCTGCGCCCGATCTTCCTGACCGCGGGCGCGGCAATGTTCGGCTCGTTCGTGATCACGCTCGACCCGATCTTCTCCGGCCTCGCCTGGAGCTTCATCTTCGGCATCTTCGCGTCGACCGCGTTCTCGCTGCTGGTGGTGCCGGTGGTGTACTACCTGATCTACCGGGAGAAGGTTACGTAGGCCGTTCGGCACATTCCGGTGGGGGCCATCGGCCTCGATCGACCGGAACCGGGAAAGCGGCTCGACTTCGCGGTGCAGTCGCTCGAACGCGACCGAAGCGCGACAGCCGATCGGCGAAGGCTGGTGCGGGGGCCACGGTCGGGAATCCGCTCATGGTACGAGTGCCGTGGCGGACGAGGGGCCGCCCTGCGCCGGTTTCTGCCCTCACCGCTCCCGAGATCATGCGACGAAGCTCGGCCTGGGCCGACGGCAACCCGTCATGCGCCAGATGACGTTCCGGCGACAGATCACTTCGGCTCCCAGTCCTCTTCCCACATGTCATGCCGGATCGTGTGGCGGTTTGCGATCAATTCCTCGATCTTGGGCTCGTCGTTCAGGGCCCGCTTGATCGCCAATTTGGTGGCTTCGTAGTTGGTGCGGTACATGTCGGCCTTGTCCAGATCGGGATCCTTGGCGCAGCGCGGATCGATCCAAACCAGGCTGATGATGCACAACTCGTTGACCCGTTCGCGTGGAATGATGCCCTCGATCACGCAGTCGAGCACCGCATCGGCGGTGGCGGCCTGCACCACACCGCCGAACAGGTCGATGTTGCCGAAATCCTTCAGCGTGACCTTGGGCACGATCATCGTGGCCGGACGCACCATCTGATTGCAGGCGCGTATCGCGAACATCGCCGTGTGCCCGCGTGACTGCGCCATCAGATTGGCGAAGGCGGCACCGACGGGACCGTCTACGGCACCGATCAGGATCTCGGGCATGGCATCGGTCGCCTGGCCTTCTTTGGCAAGTACGGTCGCTTCGCCGGCCTTGAAGACGATCTTGTCGGACATGGCTGTCTCCTTGTTGGTTTGACGAGAAAGGCAATAGGGTAGCGCAGCAACGGCGTTTCCCGAAGCGCCGGCACCAGCAGATTCCGGGATCCTGGCGCGAGCCCCACGGCCGACACCGGCGCAAAGGTATGGGTGCCGCACGGTACGCATTGACCAGCCCCGCGGCGCTGCATCCGGATGCAGCGGATTCACTGGTCGATCTGGCCGCCCCGTGTCTTGCGCGGCTCATCCACAGCGAACTCAACTTTTCCGGCAATGGGCGGCACCGCGCATGGGATTCCTTGTCTTATGCTTGGAGAAAAAGCGATCACAGGCGCATCCTGCCCCGCAAGGGGCAGCCGCGTTCACCCGGTTTCCCGCCATGAAAAGACTCTCGCGTATCGATCCATTCCTGAAGATCAAGCTGCTGATCATCATGGACGAAGGGGCGGGCAATGCCTGGCTGATTCGCGCATTGGAGCAGGAATTTCCGCTTCAGGCGGTGATTCGTCCGGACTGGCAGTCGCCGAACCCGGCGCGGCCAGCGACGGGCACCCGGCCGCAACCCTCGTTGAAGTCGACGTTGGGCGATCTGGCCCGCCGCGCGCGACAGCGGTACTTCCAGTTGCGCGATCGGCGATTCGGGCGCCGGTTGGGTGAGGCGCTGTTTCCAGGTTCGCCGCTACCGAGCCCGACGGCTCCGGTCTGGACCGTGCCAAGTTGGGCCATGAACGGGGCGGAAACCAGAGACCGCATTCGGTCCCTGGCCCCGGACTTGATGATCGTTTGCGGTGCTCCGCTGCTGAAGCCCGCAATCTACGAAATTCCGCGGCTGGGCACGGTCAACCTGCATTTCGGCATCAGTCCGGATTACCGGGGAATCCACACGCTGTTCTGGCCCTGGCAGTGCGGAGACTACGCCCACATCGGCGCGACTTTGCATTACATCAACGCCGGCATCGACACCGGTCCGGTTTTGTCGCGAGTCTATCCCGCCCTGGAGCCGACAGACGACCTGGTATCCGCCGAAGCGAAGATCGTGCGGCTAGTCGGCCGGGCGCTGCGAGATTTCATCGTGTGGCTGGCCGCCAGCGGCTTGGACCGACCCGCGCCTGGAAAGCGGTTCACGGACAAGGGCCGTTTGATCCGCGACAGCGACCGAACGTTGTTGAGCGACCTGGACCTCTTCATCAGGTCGCTGGTACGCCCTCGCCCCGCGCGCCTCCCCGAACGCGTGGAGATCTTCTACACCCGCTGAATCCGTTGTCGCCGTCATCCATCGGTCGAGTCGGGCATGGCGGAGAGAAACTTTTGCCTTCGGGCCTCAAGTGACGGAGCTTTCTCACGGCGGCAAGAGCGTTGCGGCCTGTACGGCCATCCGAATTCGTCGAGGCCCTCCGACCTCGGATGAGCGCGGACGCCATTCAAACCCGAACGGATTTCAATGCGGTGTCGTTGTGCCTCGGCAGCGGCAACCCCTCCTGCAGACGCGTATCCGGTAGACAGGGAGGCGACTGCGTGGGCCGGCGATATCGTTCTTGGAGTCGGACTGTGGTACACGGCGTGAACGCACATAGGCTGGTGCTCCGCGCTGTTCCCGCGACAGGGAAAAACTCAACCACCGCCCTGATCGTGCCAGTCGCCGCCGTAGGGGTCTTCCCAGTCCGTTGCATCCGCCCCGGCCGTTTCTTCCACGGACTCAAACTCCTGCCACTCCGGTTCCTCCGCCACCAGCGCTCCCGGAACCTCCACCGGGCGCTCGTCAGCCGTTGCGACTACGGCCGCTGGTGCGGGCCGGTCTACCGCTGCCTCCACAACGGCATCGGTCATCGGCAAGGCGAAATCGGGTTGGAGAGCGGAAACCGCGACCGGCGCCAGAGCCGGCCGTTGCTGGAATTGCAGTTTCCCGCCCCGGATATCATCCGGCTCGCGAAGGACTGCAACGACAGTGGACTCGCCGGGTCCCATCAGTCCCCAGCGCGAGACCACGCCCGCCGCCACGACCATCAACGGAAGCAAAATGTTCTTGTTCATCAGAGAAGTACTCGTCCGCAGCAATCCACAGCGACTCATCGGCCGTTTGGCGCAGGCTTCGGCCGCGGCTCGGCGCCCGTTTCGGGATGATCATGAACAGCCCAGCGGTTGGGGCGGTGAGCCTGGGTATGGCGATGAGCGGCGTGAACCAAGGCCGGCCGTGTACCGGCCTTGGCGGCGGCCGGAAACACCAGGAAAGCGGTTCCGTGCCTGATTAAGTAAAGAGGCTTAGCGCGTACCGGTAGAAGGCGCTGCGCCTTCCGGCTTCAACGCTCGTTCCCACACCGCATCCGGTTGCACGTTCTCGCCCGCCGGCAAGTAGTCCAGACTCGCACTCACGATGTGGCCGGAGTTCTTGTCGCGCGCGTGGACCACACTGTCGATCACCGACCTCCGCTCCGCCTGGCGCAGACATCCGGCCTGAACGGGCGCTTTCGCATCGCGCTTACGGGCACCGAAGTCCACATACCCGCAGTCGAAGTGAAGCTCCTTCACATCCGGATCGCCGACCTGCAGAGCGGAATACTTCTGCCCGCGCTTCGAGATCTCGTCGACCGGAACCAGTTTCTGGGTCTGGCCGGTCTTCTGATAGCTCGGCCAGTCGACGTCGAATCCCACCGGTTGACCATCGTTGGCGAAGATGACGGCGATCTTGGAACCACCTCCGATGATCGGGAGCCCGTTCACGGTGCGGGTGAACACCACGGTGCTGGCATGCACCAATTCCTTTTCCATCCGGGCGCCCGGCTTGGTGGAACCGCCGCCGGTGACCTCGAACTCACTGAAGAACGGCATCAGCGCTTCGTCGTCGCCTACTGCGACCAGACCGTCCAGATGCTCTGCGATGAAGCGGAGCCCCATCTTCTCCAGTTCCTCTTGGGAGAAACGCTGCCCCACGGGGCGCGCCAACTTCGCGTCGCTCTCGTCCAGATAGCGGTAATTGCGATAGCGCACGCTGGTGCCGTCCCCGTAGACCTCGAGGTTCCATCCCTCGTCACTGATGAAAGCGACCTGCTTCGGGGTCACCTCCTTGCGGTAACGGTCGGACGTATGCACGGCGCTCGGCAGCGAATGGAAACGCTTTACCAATTCCTGCGCCACCATCTCGGCCCCCGGGCCCTGAGCGCGGCTCAGCAGCGGCAGTTCCGTCAATCCCACCCCGACGCGCCGGGAGCGTTCCTCTGATGCGATCCGTTCCGGATAGTCGGCAGCCAGCAGAGTGCCGGAGATCAGTGAACATCCCACCGCAGCCAGCAGCGGAGCAACAGTCTTGCGCTTGAAGTCGTACATCGTTTTCATGGTATCGGTCACCTGTATTCGTTCGTAGACAAAAGGACGCCTTGTCAGAGATCGTTCCAATAGCGGTAGCAGTAGTTTGTGATCGCACCGTCGCGCAGACGGGCATAGCTCGTATAGTTCTGCCACTTCATGTTGTCCCGCCGACTCGCACAATTAGCGGAACTATTGCCGGTCGCCATTACCGTAACGTCTTGACTGGTCGCCCAATCGGAGTTGGCGTCCTTCCATGCGTACTGGATGGTCTGCTGCTTTTGCAGGTTATCGGCAAAATCTTCACCGGTTTCGTCGGTCGTGATGGAATCGTACAGCTTGTCGTGGCTACCAAGCGCAATTCTCAAGCCACCTCGAAAGATCGGGCCCATGCGCGTCCACATTTTGCCATCGTTGAATTTGAGGGTTTCGCAAGCATAAGTGGCCAGTATGCTGAGTCCGTAGGAGTCATCGCCAAGCCGCATTTTGGTGGAATCGGCGAGCAGATTCTGATCCCACATCGCCCACACCGACCGGTCCGACCAGCCGCCGCCATGGGTACTCGAATAGAACAGATTGACGTTGTCCAGCGTAGTCTGATCACCGCCCTCCTCCCACCACCATTTTGCATTATGCAGGTTGTAGTAAAAGACTTTGGTATCGGTATCGTCCAACTCGTCATTGAACCAGCCGCAGCGTTTCCAGACATTCGGCAATTCGTCCTGCCAACCATTTTGGTAGTCCGATTGACAACCGGTTCCGAAACGTGCCGCTTCCGCGTTGAAGCTGAGGCCCATACCGAGCCAGAAAAGCGCCAGAAGGCTCAAGTAATCTCGCTTTCCGAGAATCATAGCTCTCTCCTTATAGGACTGAAGGAAACAGAAATCCACAAAAACTGCCATAACGAACAACGATATGCCGTTTACGCAATTCGGCCTCTCGCAGGACCATGAGCCCGTCTGCCAAGAGACGAAAGAAATAACGTCCTGACCGGGGAATATCTCAGGCCCTTGAGTGGCTGACATACTATGGGGACACCACTCCAGCCGCTGTGATCTATTCACAGCCATAATGGGAATATCACCAGATGCAACGTCGGTGTCGCCACCATTCTCTGCGGACAACCTGGCACTCCACGGAGGCAAATGAGTCCGAAACCGTCGGGGCGGCCGGTGCACTGGCGATGGGTGAACCATCCCGCATCCACGCCAAGGTTCGCGGATGACGACGAGCCGCACGGTCTGTACTTTTCGGGGCATGTGTGCCGTGCAGCGGCACGATAGTGCGGGTGCCGCAGAAGTGGATCCGCTCGGCCGGCAGCCGTGTCGCTATGGAGCGCGGGAAGACCCTTTTTCGGTCGGTACCGTGTTCACGGGGGACGACTACGGCGTCGATTCGGAAAGGATGTCGCAGGGTTTTCCCGGGCGACTGCCTGATGTCACCCGGGTAGACGGAATTTCCCGCGGAAGGCTGCCCGCCACGATACGCCGTAACGCCGGTTCAGCGAGGGGCCGGAGACTGTTGGAAGCTGCTGTCAGCCCCGCGCAGCGCTCCGCTTCACGGCCAGCAACGTGATGTCGTCGTACTGCGGCACGCCGGCCTGAAAATCCCGAACGGCATCGAGCACGCAACGGCACGCGTTTGCCGCGGACGGCCCGGCGGCAGCCCGCAAAGTCGCTTCCAGTCGGACTCGATCGAAATGGCGACCGTCCGGTGCAGTGCCGTCGGTCACGCCATCGGTATAGAGTAGAAGAAGGTCACCGGGCTGCAGCTGCAGGCAAGCTTCGTCCAATACCGGTTCCTCGACGATCCCCAACGGCATTCCCTCCGTCATCGGTGCCGATTGCACGGCGCCGGACATCTTCAGCACCAGCGGCAATTCATGCCCGGCGCGGACATACCGCCAGACACCAGTCTCGCCGTACAAAACGCCGTAGACCAGGGTCGCGAAGATGCCGCTGTCGCTGATGTTCAGCAGCAATCGGTTGACCCGCTGCAGGGTCTCCGCCGGGCCGCGTTCAGGGCCGGCATTGGCGCGCAACAGCGCGTAGACCTGCGCCATGAAGATGGCCGCCGGTACGCCCTTTCCCATGACGTCGCCGACAACCAGCGCCATTCGTGCTTCGTCCAGCGGGAAGATGCCGTAGAAATCACCACCGACGGACCTGGCCGGCACCATCCGCGCGTCGAACTCGTAACCGGGAAATCGGGGAAAGCTGGTGGGGAGAATACCGCGCTGAATGTCTCCTGCCAGCGCCAACTCATGCTCCATCGCGCGCTTCTCGATCAATTCACCCTGAGCGGCCTGGAGCTCCTGATAAGCTTGTTGCAATTGCCTGTTCTTGTCGGCCAGCCGCTCGATGGTACTGTCTCGGGCCGCGGTGAGACGGGCGCTGAGCACGCTGGCCAAATGACAGGAAAATATCGGGCTTTGCGAAGCGAAGTCCTTGAATTCCCTGCTCGGCACCTTCAACAGACGGCCGGCCGTCACGGCGCGAACGGTCGCGGTGCGCAGGCCGTTACAGTTCAGAAGTCCCATCTCCCCGATGAATTCACCCGACCGGGAAGATCCGACGACGGATTCCTGGCCGGTACCCGCCGCCTTGACGATCTCCAATTGCCCGTCGAGTACGATGAAAAAATCGTCGCTGGCATCGCCTTCCCGAAACAGGATGTCCCCGGCGGCCAGCTCGATTTCGGTCAGTCTGCCCGCGATTCGCGCGCGGTCCTCCTCGGCCAGGCAGGCGAACAGCGGAACAGCAACTAGCGAACGTTCGATTGATTCGGTCATGACCGCCGAAACGAGATGTTTTCCATTTGCCTCGGTGCGGGCCGGTCAGCGGCCCCCATCGCGACCGGCGACATCGCCGACGCGGTCATTGCGCCCCGTAGTGGCGATTCGGCGCAGCACCGGAACTGCCAACCCCGCTTCATCCGCGACACGCAGTGCCCGCTGCAGGCGCTTTTGCGCCGTCCGGCCGGTACACACGTGATCCCAATCACCGCCGAATCCTTCGAGCATGCCGGCCAACAGACGCTCTCGTGGAAGCGGAGTCTGGGTGAGCCACTCCTGAACATTCAGGATTTCGGCGGCCAGCGCTTCGACCAAGTGACGATGGCCATCCCATAACTCACGAACGGTACCGCCGGGACGCAACCGTAGCCCGGCGATGTTGATCGTGAGGATGTAGAGGCTCTTCTTCACCAGCTCGAAAAGGAGCTGATCTGCAGGGATTTCGTCACAGGGTACATCGGCGGCCCGAAGCGCCCGACCGATCAGATGGGCATGCGGACCGCAGACATGACTCGGCAGGACGGCCTTGGGCGGGCGCCCCTTCTTCTGATCGAACCACACCACGATCACGGTCGGGTCCGCAATACCGTGACGCCGCCAGTCGCGCGGTAGCAATTCGTTCTGCAACAACGCCAACCGCCCGCTCCAGGCTGATGGCATGAGTTCGAGCACGGGATGCAGGTCGTCTTCTCCGACAGCCACCACAACCAACTCGGGGTCAGGCATCGCCGCAGCCGCTTCCGACGCCGCCATGTCGCGAAGTACCGGTTGAACCCCGTATCCCAGCTTCAAGAACCCCCGAGCGAAAAGCTGGCCCATCTCGCCCATTCCGACGATCACGATTGGCGCCTTCATAGCATCACGGTCTCCCGGTCGAACGATGCGCGGAGCG
>CAZXXC010000025.1:0-4374 GCA_964644665.1 uncultured Methylococcaceae bacterium | reverse complement strand
AACCGGTCAATTCGGTCTCGGCAACCCGCGCGAGCGGCGGGTCGTTTGGTTCCGGTCGAGTTCCATTGCCTCCCAAGCGGCGACCAGACCTCGAATCGGCTGGCTCGCCGTGAACGAACCGCCGCGGATCACGTCCTACTGTTGTGAAGCATGCCGGATTACTGTCTTGCGAGAGCGTACCGGACAGCCGGGTCATTTCAACCAGAGCGGGCCGGGGCCCTACGAGCCGATGGTCGCTCCCCAGACAGATACCGGCGATGTGTGCCAGACCCACAGAAATCGCGGCTGGACAAGCCGGTTATCCGCGTCTATCATCGCCTGCCACGTTCTTACCTAAGACTGAGGGCGGATGACGCCGTGTTGGCACCGACACCATGATGGCTCATATGAGCCGCTAAAATTGGCGGATATGAACCAGAGAATCCCCGTAAGAACAGCGAACGCAAGAACGCCAACCATGGCAGAAGAATCGCCGACAAGCGATTCGGTCGCAGCATCCGGAAACCCGACGACGGCAACGCGCAAACGATCAGTCGATCTTGCGGACGCTTTGGCGGCATGCCGCGGGCAGATGGTAGCATTTCCACGCGAGCGCACCGTGGTTGACTTCTTTCGGGATCAAGTCACGCGTCGCCCAAACGCAGTCGCGGTCGATGACGGCACCCGCCGGTTGGATTTTGCGACGATCAACCGATTGTCGAACCGGGTGGCCAACCACCTGCTTCAGTGGGGAATCAAACCGGAAGACGTGGTAGCACTGCCGCTCGATGTATCCTGCGCATACATCATTGCGACGCTTGGCGTACTCAAGGCCGGCGGCTCGTATCTGCCGCTGGATCTGAAGACACCGGACCGTCGCCTCGAGTTGCTGATGGCGGAAAGCGGTGCAAAATTCGTACTGACCGAGCCGCGGGCGACGAGGCGTTTCCGCGCGGTTCATGCCGAGGTGTTCGGACTTGACGACGATGCCTCCGCGTTCGCCGGCGTGTCGGAGGCCGCGCCTGAAGTTCCGGTGGAACCAGCGCGCCGAGCGTACATCATTTTCACTTCCGGCTCTACTGGCAAACCCAAAGGGGCCGAAATTGAACACCATTCTCTGACCAACCTGATCTGGACTTACCATCAGGTGCTGGGCCTCGGTCCGAGCGACCGGGTTCCGTTGATCGCCAATGTGGCCTTCGACGCTTCGGTCGCCGATCTTTGGCCGTGCCTGTGTGCGGGAGGCACGATCATGATCCCGCCGGACGGATTGTTGCTGGAACTGGACAAGCTGATTCATTGGCTGGCGGATACCGGCGTGACGGCCGCTTTCATTCCGACTGGCTTGGCCGAGGTCATGCTGACGCAGGAATGGCCAGCCGATATGTGCCTGCGCCTCCTGGGTGTGGGTGGAGATCAGCTGCACGGACGTCCCCCGCAAGGTCTGCCGTTTCAACTCATCAACCAATACGGGCCCACGGAAAATACCGTGGACAGCATCTGGGCCGTGGTCCCTCCGGGCAGCGAGACGGACCCGCCTCCGATCGGATACCCGTTGCCAAATGTGACCGCTTACGTGCTCGATGATCGCGGGCAATCGGTAACACCCGGCCAGGCTGGCGAGCTGTATTTGGGCGGAGAGCAGGTGGCGCGCGGCTACCTGCACCAGTCGGATCTCACTGCCGAGCGTTTTTTGCCCGATCCGTTCTCCGCCCAATCCGGCGGACGGATGTACCGGACCGGTGACTGGGTTCGCGAAGGCCCGGATGGGATGCTGTACTTCATTGGCAGACTGGATAGCCAGGTGCAACTGCACGGAAGGCGGGTCGAGCTGGGTGAAATCGAGCAGACCTTACGCCAGCACCCCGCTGTTCGGCAAGCATGCTGTGAACCGGTCCTGGCCGACGGCGCGGCCACCCGCCTAGTGGCCCATGTCGTGATGGATGACCAACAGCCTCGCCTGGAGACCGCTCTGCGCACCTACCTGGCGGCTCGCCTGCCGAGCTACATGGTGCCCAGCAGTTTCGTGTTTCACGACCAACTCCCGCTGACTTCGCGCGGCAAAGTGGACCGCTCTTCGCTCCGCGCTGCGGTGGCGCCCCACGGCAATGAGTTCGAAACCAGTCTGCCCGAGGGAAGTCCACAAAAGGCAATCGCCGAACTCTGGTTCCGGCTGTTCCCTCAGGCACATCAGGCCGAAATTCACGAGCCCATCGACGCGCTGGGCGGTGACTCGCTGCAGGCGGTCAAATTGCTGGCCGGTGTCGAAAAGATCGTCGGGCGTCGCATTCCGATGTCCGACTTCATGATCAACCCCACTCTTCCGGAATTGTTCCGGTTGGCTGTCGGCAATTCGGTAACGAAGGGTGAAGCGCTAGTCCCCATCCGAGCAGATGGCCATCGCCCGCCGCTCTTTTGCATCTATGGATTGCAAGGGGACATTTACCACTATTACGAACTTGCACGGGCCCTCGGGCCCGATCAGCCCGTCATCGGCATCCGATCGCTGGCCCTCGATGACCCGGCACTTCTGCCGAAATCCATGGAGGAAGCCGCTGCGCGCGCGATGCGCTGGCTTCTGGAATCCTACCCGGACTGCACCCCGGTACTGATCGGCTACTCATGGGGCGGCATCCTGGCCTTCGAACTGGCGCGCCAATGGCTGCGGTCCGGCCGACCCGCGCCGCTGGTGATGCTCGTGGGCTCTCCGCCGCCTCGCCAGCGAGCCTCCCTGCTCGCTCGAATCTGGCATTTCCTCCGCTGGCTTCCGGCCTGGATCGAACGCACTGCGCGCGGCGGCCTGCGGGGCACCCCCGGGCAGATGGCGCGGCGGTTCCTGCACTTCTTGGTGCGGGACCCGGCTGAGATTCCCGACGCGGTACCCGACGAGGACTGGGCGAGCGGTCCGATCGCACCACACCTGATGGCCCTGGACGAAGCTTACCGCCCGGTCGGTGGGCCGCCGGTCGAGGTGCATTTGATGCGGGAAACCCAGGGCGTTGAAATACGCGTCCCGACCCCTCTCGATTCCACCTTCGTCGGCCATCTGCCCGACTGGGGCTGGAGCCGCTGGGCGGGGCGACCCGTGGAGGTCCACTGGATCGAAGCCGATCATGTGTCCATTCTGCAGTCTCCGGCGGTCGCCGATCTGGCGGCACTGGTCCGCTCACTGATGGATCGGCGGTAGTCGACCCAGACCACGCGAGGTCCGGCCGGTTCGGCGGTGATGGGCGCCCCGGGCTTCCCTACCCGCCCGCTGCATTGCGCCGCTACGCGCCTACGCAGAGCCGAATCGCAGAAGACCTGTCCGGCGACAGGAAGCAACCGGCCGCGGACCCCGCTCTAGTTTCTCCCCTTCAGATGACCCCGGGTAAAAGCGGAATCATCGCCCAAGAAATAATAACTGATTCTCCTCCGAAGAATGCCTGGTATTTCTGGAAGAAAATATGCCAGAAATCGCGGGCTCTTCAAAATCTGAAGAAAAGCGTCCACGTATCGTTTCTGTTTGAACGGCTCAACGACTCGCTGGTATTGCAGGCTCCTCATTGCCTGGTCCAAGCTCACCGCAAGCGCCCGCACCAGACGAGGGTTCCGCTGCGCTGCCGTTTGCAGGCCCAGAAATTCCTTCAACTTGCCGCAAAAAAGCTCGAGCGAGCCCGTCACCGCCGACAATGTCAAAGAGCCTGGACGGGTCCGATAAAAATAATACGGCTTAGGAACCACAACAAACTTCGCACCATTTAACAGGCATTCCAAATAAAAGAAATAGTCCTCATGCTTGGACATTCGTTCGTCATATCGAATCGCATGACGCATCAAGAAATCCCTGTTGAATATCGGCTTCGAGAAGCCCAGCCGCAGTCCCGGCTTGCCGTAAGTGTTGCCTTCCACGAAAGCGACCGCATCGACAATCGACACCGAATCAATCGACTGTCCGCTCTCCGAGATCAGGGTACCCCAGGGAACGCTCTGACCGTCATCAACGAAATACAAATCGTCGGCAACGATATCCGCCTGTTCGGCCGAGGCAACCTGCAGAAGTTTTTCCAACCGTTCCGGCGCATACCAATCGTCAGCATCCAGCACCGCCACCCACTTCCCTCGTGCCAGGGCGAGCGCGCGATTGCGACAATGACTGACCCCCCGATTGACATCATTGACGACCACCCTCAATCGGGCATCCGGATACTCTCGCAGCTTCACCAACGTGCCGTCAGTGGAAGCGTCGTCGACGACGATCACCTCGATATCGCCCAATGTTTGTATCAAGGCGGATTCCACCGCCTGTACGATGTACGCGTCGGCATTGTAGGCCGGCACGATAACAGATACTTCAATCGCCACGATTGCCTCTTTTCCGTCTCCATTGCCGCTTGAACGAATCCCGGCCAACCG
>CAZXXC010000024.1:0-41087 GCA_964644665.1 uncultured Methylococcaceae bacterium | reverse complement strand
AGGCGACCGCAGCGCCGCCGGACCAAACCGACTTTCGCTTTGGCGGGATGGGTAAGGGGAATTTCAGAGGTGTTTTTCACCATCCTGTTAATGTCATGAACCGGCCGGGGTGAAAATCGGGGTGTCGTGCCTCTCACAATCAGAACGGCGTCAACAGCCGATCTTAGCGCCAACCAAAGGGCCATGCCTATGACTGCTCTTGGCCGAAGGCTGCCCTTGAATTGGCCGGACGGTGCCGGAACTTGGGCTAATTACCTGCGCCATGCATCGGTTCTCGCACTCGGCACCCAAGTGGCGAATATTGCTGTCAACGGGTGCGACGCTTCGCACCTTGCCGTTCAGGGCCGCCCGCGAGGGCAGCATAAGAGGACAGTGCGGGGAACATGGGGGTCTGCGACCCGCGATATCGACTGGATGGGCTTTCCGGCGCACTCAAGGTTTCGGGCGTCCCGGCTCGGCAGAATCGCGGCTTCCGCCCGCTTCGGGCAAGTAGAACAGCCAGGCCGAGCGCTCCTCGGAGCCTTGGTGGATCAGCCGGTAGCTCGGGTTGGCGGCGGCGATCTCCCGGGCAATACGTCCGCAGTTTTCCGGGCTGAGATTGCGCTGCCGGGTGTAGCGCAGGGTCCAGACCAGTTGTCGCTCCGTCAGTCGGCCGCAGCTTCCCAGCCAGATCGGTCGCGCGTCGTCACGGAGCCGGTAGCCGCTGTGCCAAAAACGCAGGATCAGCCATCGGCCTTCGGCGGTGCGGCGGATCATCCGGAGACGATCGATCTGGTCCTGATTGAAGTGTGGCAGCACCGGCAGTTGATCCGGTGTGGAACGGGGGTTCAAGCCGTTGAAGAACGTGGCCGGGGTGAACGTTGCCGCGTCTCTCCAGCCCGCCTCCGGCAGCGCTCGGCGCAATTCATCGATCGAGGCGGCCCACTGGATCTGCAGTTCCTGGGTCGGGGCACCGAACAGCTTCGTCCGCATTTCCGGTAGTTCGATCCAGCCGGAGCGCAGCCAGTCGTCGCGCGATACGGCCATCACGGTTTGATGATGTTCGAAGTCGGCGACCGAGTGGCGGCCGGATTCCATCGATCCCACCGCCGCCAACACCGTCACCGCGATCCAGGCGAGTCCGCGCGCCGGCACCCGACGGTCGCGATGGCGGCGGTAGGCGATTCCCACGAGGCTCAGCCAGATCAAGGCGATCGATCCCGAGAAGGCAAGCGTCGCCATCGTCGCGCCACCCAGATACAGGCGCGAGAAGGCGAGCGCTCCCACCAACGCGGCGGTAAGGGTGTACACCGACCAGCGCCGCCACTGCGTCTTCTCGACCCCATCGGCGATCAGCACGGCCAGGAAGCCGTAGGCGAGCGTACTCCACAAGGTCGTGCGGTCGATCGGCGACTGGCTTCCGGGCGGCAGCAGAGCCGCTGCCCACAGCATCACGCCGAAGCCCAGGGCCGCCAGCCAGTGCGCCAGCGCGATCGGCCGGCCGACGATCGCCAACCAGCAGCCGATCATCGCGGCCAGCGCGGCCAGTGCGGGGAGCCGGCCGAGCGCCTCGACCCAGGTGAAGACGTGATCCGACCAGGGCGTTCTGAGCGCCTGCAGCGAAATCGGCAGCAGATCCGGCACGATCAGCGGTCCGACGATCAGGCAGAGCGCGAGCAGCATCGCCGCCCAGATGGCAAGTCCGGGGTAATCGCGCTGCCGGGGATCGATCAGCGGCGCGGCCAGACGGCCGATCAGCGGATGGCGCTTGCAGAGATCGAAACTCCAGAGGATCAGCGAATGGGTCCGGGGCTGCAGGAACAGATACAGGTGCTTGGTCATCCAGGTCGTGAACCACAGCCCCGCCAATACCACCACCAGCAGCGTGACCAGCCGGCCGGTGACTTGGGATGCGACATCCAGCGAGGCGCCGAAGGCCATGCCCGGTAGCAGGTAAGCGGGCGCCCAAAGTGCGGCCGAGAAGATGTTGACGGCCAGAAAGCGCCCGGCCGGCATCGCCAGCATGCCGGCGATCAGCGGGATGACCGCGCGGATCGGCCCGACGAAGCGGCCGAACAGGATGCTGCGCCCGCCATAGCGGCGAAAGAACGCGACGCCGCGTTCGAGAACCTCTGGCCGGCGGCGGAACGGCGGCAGTTCCGGCAGGCGGTCGCGGAAATGCTGCCCGAGCCAGAAACTGAGGCTGTCGCCGGCGACCGCGCCGGCGACAGCCCAGGCACAGATCGGTGCAAACTCCAACGCGCCAGAGCCGATCAGGGTGCCGGCCGCGAACATCATCGCAACCCCCGGGACCAGCAGGCCGACGACGGCGAGCGATTCAGCCAGTGCGATCAGGAAGACCGCGAGACCGGCAATCTGAGGATGCGCGGTGAACCAGTGGCCGAGTGCTTCCACGCCTTACAGGCGGGCGAACACCCGCTCGGCTGCGGCCAGAGTCTGGTTGATCAGCGCATCATCGTGGGCCGCGGACACGAAGCCGGCTTCGAACGCGGACGGCGCGAGATACACGCCTTCGCCGAGCATGCCGTGGAAGAATCGCTTGAAGCGCTCCTGATCGCAGCGCATGACCTGGTCGAAGCGCTCGATCGGCGACTGATCGGTGAAAAAGAATCCGAACATGCCGCCGACCCGATGGGTGGTCAGCGGAATACCGGCGCGAGCCGCCCGCTCGGACAAACCCGCGACCAGTCGCTCCGTGCGCGCGCTCAGGTTCTCGAAGAATCCGGGAGCCGAGACCAGTTCCAGCGTCGTCAGGCCGGCCGCCATCGCCACCGGGTTTCCGGACAGCGTGCCGGCTTGGTATACGGGACCGAGCGGCGCGATCTGTTCCATGATGTCGCGTCGGCCGCCGAAGGCGCCGACCGGCATGCCGCCGCCGACCACCTTGCCGAGCGTGGTCAGGTCCGGCGTCACGCCGAAATGCGCCTGCGCGCCGCCCAGCGCGACCCGGAAGCCGGTCATCACTTCATCGAAGATCAGCACCGCGCCAAAGCGGCTGCAGAACTCCCGCAAGGTTTCGAGGAAACCGGCAACCGGCGGCACGCAGTTCATGTTGCCGGCGACCGGCTCGACGATGACGCCGGCGATCTGTGTACCCAGTTCGTGGAACGCGGTGCGCACGCCTTCGAGATCGTTGTAACTCAGCGTGATCGTGTGCTCGGCCAGCGCGGCCGGGACGCCGGGAGAACTCGGCACGCCCAAGGTCAGTGCGCCGGATCCGGCCTTGACCAGCAGCGAATCCGAATGACCGTGATAGCAGCCTTCGAACTTGACGATCTTGTCGCGCCCGGTGAATCCGCGTGCCAGACGGATCGCGCTCATGGTCGCCTCGGTTCCGGAACTGACCATCCGGACCAGGTCCATCGACGGCACCAGTTCGCACAGCTTACGGGCCATTGCGGTTTCCGTCGGCGTGGGTGCGCCGTAGCTCAAGCCTCGATCCACCGCGGCATGCACGGACCGCAGCACCTCCGGATGAGCATGGCCGAGGATCATCGGTCCCCACGACCCGACATAGTCGATGTAGGCCTTACCTTCGGTGTCGTACAGCCAGGCGCCCGAGGCGCGATCGATGAACACCGGGATTCCGCCGACGCCGCGGAACGCACGGACCGGGGAATTCACGCCGCCGGGGATATAGCGGCAAGCCTCTTCGTAGCAACGGCTGGAATCGTTCATGGCAAGGTTGGTCGGGGAAATCGTGAATCGCGCTCAGGCCTTCGGCAGCGTCACACCGCGCTGGCCCTGGTACTTGCCGCCGCGGTCGCGGTACGAGGTCTCGCACACTTCGTCGGCGCCGATGAACAGCACTTGGGCCACGCCTTCGTTGGCATAGATCTTGGCCGGCAGCGGCGTCGTGTTGGAGAACTCCAGCGTCACATGGCCCTCCCACTCCGGTTCCAAAGGCGTTACGTTCACTATGATGCCGCAACGGGCATACGTGGATTTTCCCAGGCAAATGGTCAGAACATCGCGCGGAATGCGGAAATATTCGACGGTACGGGCGAGTGCGAACGAATTCGGCGGGATGATGCAGACGTCCGAATGCAGATCGACGAAGCTGGTTTCGTCGAAGTTCTTCGGGTCGACGATGGCCGAGTTGATGTTGGTGAAGATCTTGAATTCGTTCGAGCAGCGGATGTCGTAGCCGTAGCTCGACGTGCCGTATGAAATCACGCGGGCCTCGTCGACCTCGCGGACCTGGAACGGCTCAAACGGTTCGATCATGCCGTGCTGCGCCGCCATCCGGCGGATCCATTGATCGGATTTGATGCCCATCGTGCCGGGCTCAGGTGTTGACGACCGAGATGGTCGGGAAGCGGCTGCTGTAATCCTTGGCCTTCAGCGCCAGCCGCGCCGCCATCCTGCGCGCGATCGAACGGTACATCTGAGCCGCGGTGCTGTCCGGATCGGCGATCACGGTCGGATGACCGCCGTCGGCCTGCTCGCGGATACGGATGTCCAGCGGCAGCGAGCCCAGCAGTTCGACGCCGTATTTCTGTGCCATCTTCTGGCCGCCGCCGGTACCGAAGATAGGTTCCGCATGACCGCAGTGACTGCAGATGTGAACGCTCATGTTCTCGACGATGCCGAGCACCGGCACGCCGACCTTCTCGAACATCTTCAAGCCCTTCTGGGCGTCCAGCAACGCGATGTCCTGCGGCGTCGTGACGATCACCGCGCCGGACACCGGAATCTGCTGGGCCAGTGTCAGTTGAACGTCGCCGGTGCCCGGCGGCAGATCGATGATCAGGTAGTCGAGATCGTTCCAGCGGGTGTCGTTCAACAGTTGCTGCAGCGCACCGGTGACCATCGGACCGCGCCAGATCATCGGCGTATCTTCCTCGATCAGATAGCCGATCGACATCGACTGCAGGCCGTGCGCTTCGATCGGCTGGATCGACTTGCCGTCGGTTTCTGGCCTCCCGCCGACGCCCAGCATCAATGGCAGACTGGGGCCGTAGATATCGGCATCGAGCAGGCCGACGCGCACCCCTTCCGCCGACAACGCCAAGGCCAGATTGACGGCCGTGGTCGACTTACCGACACCGCCCTTGCCCGAGGCGATCGCGATGATGTTCTTGACGCCCGGCATCGGCTTAAGATTCTTCTGCACCGCGTGCGAGACGATCTCGGTCTTCAGTTCGACGTGAACCTCGCCGGCGCCGAGTTCCTGGGTCAGCTTCGTCGTGATCGATTCCCGCAGCGCCGGATGGAAGCTTGCGGCCGGGTAACCCAGAGCGATACGGAGCCGGACGACGGAGCCGTCGACAGCGATGTGCTTGACCGTTCT
The DNA here is from genome assembly GCA_964644665.1 of uncultured Methylococcaceae bacterium. Lineage (GTDB taxonomy): Bacteria > Pseudomonadota > Gammaproteobacteria > Methylococcales > Methylococcaceae > Methylotetracoccus. The sequence goes on along the minus strand of CAZXXC010000024.1, from coordinate 35,794 downwards.
GGCGGAAACCAGGTCGGTACCGAGGTGGGGATCGATCAGGGTGCGCAGAGCTTGTTCGACGTCGGCTTGCGTGAAAGACATGGGTTGAAACGTCAGCGGCGGTGGTATTCGGAGGACACATTTTACACGCTGCCGACCGCGTTGATTCGATTGCATGCCGCCGAGCCGGCGTGACACGCCTGAACCGATAGCCCACCGCAGCGCTCGCCAGTAAACGATCGGAGCGATCGTCGTTTGGCGCGTTTCGCAGCTTGAGTTAGCATGGGAGATGCCATCTGAGGGTGGTTGATGATCCTGCAATCCGATTCCGATGCGCGCCAACTGGAGCCTTGGCTGCAGCAAGCCATGGCGCGACTCACGAACGATCTGCATCCGGTGCTGATCCTGCTGTTCGGGTCTTGCGCGCGCGGCACCGCGACGCGCCATTCCGACCTGGACTTGCTGGTCGTCTGGCCGACCGAGGAATGTCCTCTGGACCGCATCGGGCGGGTGCTGAATGTGCTGGCCGACAGTCCGCTGCCGGTCGAAGTGATCGCCTACGCGCCGGAGGAGCTGGCGCCGCGCCGGCATACACCGTTCATGCGCCGGGTGCTGGCGGAGGGCAGGGTGCTGTATGAGCACTGAGCGGCTGCAAGCCGAGGCTGTTCGCTGGTATCGCAGGCCGTGGATGATCTCGAGGCAGCGCAGGTGCTGACCGGCCGCGGTCTGCCGAGCGCATCAGCGCCGGGGTGCGATATGAAATAATGTCGCTTTGCCCGTCCGATTGTTCGTCCCATGAGCCAAACTCGCCAGATCCTCGTCACCAGCGCCTTACCCTACGCCAACGGCCCGATCCACCTGGGGCATCTGGTGGAATACATCCAGACCGACATCTGGGTCCGCTTTCAGCGGATGCGCGGGCATGAATGCTGGTACGTCTGTGCCGATGACACCCACGGCACGCCGATCATGCTGCGGGCCGAGAAAGAGGGGATCGCGCCGGCGGAACTGATCCGCCGCGTGCATGGCGAACATACCCGGGACTTCGCGGGGTTCCATGTGGCGTTCGACAATTACTACAGCACGCATTCCGACGAAACCCGACGCCATGCGGAGCGGATCTATTCAGCGCTGCAGCAGAAGGATCTGATCGAGGCGCGCTCGATCGAGCAGTTCTACGATCCGGTCAAGGAAATGTTCCTGCCGGACCGGTTCATCAAGGGCGAATGTCCGCGCTGCCATGCCAAGCACCAGTATGGCGATAGCTGCGAGGCCTGTGGCGCGACCTACCAGCCGACCGAACTGATCGAGCCGTATTCGGCGATCTCCGGCACCGTGCCGATCCGCAAGGAATCGGTCCATTATTTCTTCAAACTCGGCGAATGTGCCGCCTTCCTGAAGGACTGGACCAAGGCCGGGCATCTGCAGCCGGAGGCCGCCAACAAGCTGGACGAGTGGTTTCGTGCGGGTCTGAACGACTGGGACATTTCGCGCGATGCGCCGTACTTCGGCTTCGAGATTCCCGACGCACCGGGCAAGTATTTCTACGTCTGGCTGGATGCGCCGATCGGCTACATGGGCAGCTTCCAGCACCTTTGCGACCGTATCGGCCTGGATTTCGACGCCTATTGGGGCGCCGATTCGTCGGCCGAGCTGTATCACTTCATCGGCAAGGACATCCTGTATTTCCACGCCCTGTTCTGGCCGGCCATGCTGCACTTCGCGGGCTTCCGGACACCCACCAAGGTGTTCGCGCACGGCTTCCTGACCGTGAACGGCGAGAAGATGTCGAAGTCGCGTGGTACGTTCATCACCGCCGAGAGCTACCTGCAGCAGAGCATGAACCCGGAATGGCTGCGCTACTACTACGCCTGCAAGTTGAACGGCTCGATGGAAGACATCGACCTGAACCTCGAGGACTTCGTCGCACGGGTGAACAGCGACCTAGTGGGCAAGTTCGTCAACATCGCGAGCCGTTCGGCGGGGTTCATCACCAAGCGGTTCGGCGGCCGGCTCGGAGCGTTCGATCGCCACATCGAGGTGTTCCGGGAGTTCGTCGGATCGGCCGAGTTGGTAGCGGATGCCTACGAAAACCGCGAATACGGACGCGCGGTGCGGGAAATCATGCGGTTGGCGGATCTGGTCAATCAGTACGTCGATACCCACAAGCCGTGGGAGATCGCGAAGGCGCCCGGGCGGGACGCCGAACTGCATGCGGTTTGCACGACCGCGGTTCAACTGTTCCGGGTGCTGGCGCTGTATCTCAAGCCGATCCTTCCGCATCTGGCCGGACGGGCGGAGGAGTTGTTGCAATCCGCGCTGACCTGGAATGAGCTTGCCGAACCGCTGGCTGAAGGCCATGCGATCCGCCCGTATCAGCATTTGATGACCCGGATCGATGGCCAACAGGTCGCCGCATTGGTCGAAGCCAACAAGATCAGTCTGATGCCGGAGACACCGTCGCCGGCACGGCACGCCGAGCGTCAGGTGCACGAAATCCACCCGATCGCAGAAACCATCTCGATCGACGACTTTGCGAAGATCGACCTGCGCATCGCGCGCATCGCCGCCGCCGAATCGGTCGACGGCGCGGACAAGCTGCTGAAATTGACGCTCGATCTCGGAAGCGAGACGCGGACGGTGTTCGCCGGCATCAAGTCGGCGTATAGCCCGGAACGTCTGGTGGGCCGTCTGACCGTGATGGTCGCAAACCTCGCTCCGCGCAAAATGAAATTCGGCGTGTCCGAGGGGATGGTCTTGGCAGCCGGACCCGGCGGGCGTGACATCTTCGTGCTGCAGCCCGATGACGGTGCGCAGCCCGGCATGCGCGTGAAGTAGCACCTGCTGGACCGCGGAGTCCGTTGCTTCCTAGGGGTTGCCGGCGGGCCGGATTGCTTCGGTTGCGCGGACCTGACCTTGCAGGTCCTGATGGTGGATGATGGCGATGAAACCGTGCCGGGCGAGCAGCGCCCGGACGCCATCGGCCTGGTCGAAGCCGTGTTCCAACAGCAACCGGCCGCCGGGCGCCAGCCGGTCTCCAGCCTGTGCGGCGATGATCCGGAACGCCTGGTAACCGTCCTCGCCGGCCGTCAGCGCGAGGCGTGGTTCGAAGCGCACGTCGCCTTGCTGCAGGTGCGGGTCGGACGCGGCGATGTAAGGCGGATTGCTGACGATCAGGTCGAAGCGGAGGTCCGGCGGAATCCTGTCGAACCAGGCGCTCGATAGAAAGCGGATGCGATCGATCACACCGTGGTGCTCGGCATTCCGGCGCGCGACAGCGAGCGCGGCCGCACTCACATCGGATGCGTAAATCGTCGCTTCGGGCCACTCGGCGGCCAGCGTCACCGCGATCGCACCGCTACCGGTCGCGAGGTCCAGCAAAGCCGCGGACCCAAGTTGGGAACGAAGCGTCAGGATCCGCTCGATCAGGACCTCGGTTTCCGGACGCGGGATCAGCACGTCCGGCGTGACCAGGAACTCGCGCGACCAGAATTCCCGGCAGCCGGTCAGATAGGCGACCGGTCTTCCTGTTTTGCGGGCGACGACCAAGGCTTCGTAGGCGTCGGTTTGGTCTTGCGTCAATCGGGTTTCGGGCCAGGCGCGCAGGAAGGCCCGGCCGCGCTTCAGGATATGCATCAGCAGCACCTCGGCATCCAGGGCCGGGCTGGGACTGGTCGCGCGCAGGACGCGAATGGCATGGTCCAGCGCTTGCCGAAGCGTGATGGCGCCGTTTTGAGTTGCCGTAACCAACGAATGTCCGGAATGTTTCACCATGCCGGCTCCCCGGCCTTTCGGGGTCAATTCCGACGGAAGGTTTGCCATTCTAACCGAGCATGTCTGTAGGGTGCGCTCGACGGCATCCTGTTGTACCGCAGCAAGTTGACGATTCTACGCGCTCCGGCATCACTTCGGAGCTTTCCGGTACGGCGTAGTGCGGCGTGTTCATGACCCGACACGGCGCGCAAAAAAGGTGACGGCGCCGAAGCGGGCGTGCACCCGGCTTGAAGGGCGCGGACAGGCGGCTCGCAATGGGCTCCTGTCCGCATTAGAATCCAGTCGCACGCACGGTGCTGGCCGTCCCGGAGCCGGCAACCTGATGAAGGGCTCGCCATGTCCGACAAGAAGATCACGATCATCGTCCCCTGCTTCAACGAGGCGGAAAACATTCCGATACTTTACCGGGAAATCCGCAGTGCTTGCTGCGACCTCGATACCCGAATCCTGTTCATTGACGACGGCAGCTCGGACGAAACCGTGAACGTGATCTGCGAACTCAAGTCCGCTGATGACCGGATCGGCCTGATTTCCTTCGTTCGGAACCGGGGCCACCAGATTGCGTTGCGCGCCGGTATCACCCATGCGACGGGTGACTATCTGGTCATGCTGGACGCCGATCTGCAGCATCCGCCTCGCTATATCCCGCAGATGGTCGAAACTGCGGAGCGGGGTTACGACGTCGTCACAATGGTGCGCCGCGGTCGGCAGCGGGGTTGGGCAAAAAATCTGCTGTCCTGGTGTTTTTATCGGATTTTTACTCTGATTTCCGGCGTACACATCGAGCCGGGCGCCTCGGATTTTCGCTTGATCACCAGAACGGTACAGAACATCATCCGACAGTTGCCGGAACGAAATCTTTTCTTTCGGGTGCTGATTCCCGAGCTGGGATTTCCGCAAAAGTCTCTTGCGTACGAATTGGAGCCAAGACGTTCCGGCACGGCTTCGTTTTCGTTCGCCAAGTCGTTTCAGATGGCTGAAAGCTCGCTGTTCAATTACTCGACCCTACCAATCCGGGTCTGCTTCAATCTCGGCGTGACGGCGGCCGGTCTGGCGTTCATCTACGGCTTGTTTCACGTTTTTGCGAAGATATTCACCGACTGGAATGTACCGGGGTTCACGGACATCATCGCATCGGTGCTGTTCCTTGGCGGCCTGAATCTCGCGATGCTCGCCACGGTCGCCAAGTACATTCAAGTGGCGATGGAGCATCTGAAGCAGCATCCCGAATACATCATCGACCGCAGGAAAAGCGACTTTTGAAGCCATCTGCGGCGAGTGCCCGCGCGTGAATCTGGAACCCGCACGCGTTTCTGGACGGCAGATGGCGGAAGTTGTCGAGGATGCCGGGTCTCTCCGAAATTCGGTCGGACCCAGATCGAGTGCCCGGCTCGCGGTTACGGCTGACGACTACGGTCTACATCGGGACATCAACCGCGGTATCCGGCACTGTGTCGAGCAAGGCTGGGTCAACAGCGTTTCGGTGGGCCTCTGTGGCGAGGCCGCAGATCGGGAAGAGCTGCGGTCGCTCGTGCGGCTGCAGAACCGTTTTGCACACCTCGACGTCGGCGTGCATTTGATGCTGACGGAGTCGTCACCACTGACCGGCTGCGCATGTTGCAGAGGCGATGACGGGCGCTTTCTGCTGCACAGTCGACAGTTGGCCTCGCGAGCCTTTGGCGGCCGGTTGAAGGGGGATGAAATCACGGTCGAATGGCGTGCGCAGATCGATCGTGCGCTGGACGCAGGCCTCCGGCTGTCGCACCTCGACAGCCATCAACACGTCCATCTGTTGCCGGGTCTGTGGGCAGTCTACCGGGCTTTGGCCCGATGCTACGATATCCCGAGAATACGCTGCGGCTATGATTCGTTGCCGCGCGCGGTTCTGCAGGCCAAACCCGCCTATGCCGCGATGCAGCTTCTGGCCTTCCCGCGTTACCTGATGGTCACGCCGCGGGTACGGACCTTGGGAGTCCTCGAGAGCTGTGCGTTTCGTTGCGACCGAATTGAAGCGAGATTGGAGCGGGCCTTGCGGCGGGGCGAATCCGTGGAGATCATGGTCCATCCAGGTGTCGAAACTGCCGAGTTGCTGAGCCGCTTCGGTTACTGGAACGCCTGCTGGGGTCGCGAGATCCATGAGTTGGCCGTGCTGCGGCACTGGCTCGATCGGCGTGGCTATCCGCCGTTCGAGGCCTGTCCGGCCATCGTCTGTTCGGCGTGAACGAGTCGCGGGCGGATCCCAGGCCGTACCTGCTGCGACCGTTACCGCTCGAACCCGCCAATGATCACGGAAAAGCGAACGGCACTGCGGAGTCGCGCTCGAAGGGTAGGGTGTCGCTACGTGGCGGTTTCACGAAAACGCCCGCGCGGTCCGGCCCGCGTCAGTCCGCTGAGTCAATCCGGGCGCGGCGCCGAGGCGTTCAGGTAGTCACTGGTATCGAACAGATCGGAACGCGGCAACGATTGCGGGTCGGTCGGGTCGAACGGCTGCCAGATGACCGGTTCCGGGTTGGCGATCAGCGTCCGGATCCGGCGGCCGGGTGCGAGCATGATGCTCAGCGTCGGGTTAGTCCAAGGCCAGCTGAAGACGCGCCACAGTTCCCGGCGGGGTTCGGGCAGCGAGTTCCGCGCGGCGGTCCAGGGAACCAGCCCGCGGTTTTCCTGAAGTACGGTCCTGAAGTCGGCGGTGAACTGCGCCCACCGTACCGTCGCCGCGGCTTGCCAGCCGAGGGTGCCGAAGGCCAGAAACGCCAGCACGGTCAGGTGCCGGGGCTGTATCCAATACCGTCGGATTCCAGGATGGCGGATCGAAGCCCATGCCAGCACGGCCAACGGAACCGCCATCAGGGCCGGATGGTTTCTGGCGGCAAACTGCGCGCCGACGCCGAGAGCACGATCGCTGATCCATGGAACCGCCGCAGTCATGATGGCCAGGCCGGCGGTCGCCCATAACAAAAAACCGGCCACACGCTGGGTGCGGAGTGCGGGCGCTGCCGGACAAGTCGCGAATGCTCCCAACGCCATCGTCGCGACAGCCCACAGGCCGAGAAGTGCCGGGACATTGATCCCGCCGTCACGACCCACGAGCCAAACGAGATCGATGAGGTCATCGAAAAAACTGGTCCGCGCGCTGGGGACGACCGGTGCCAGTACGAACCGGACCTGGACCGCGCCGACCATCACGAACCACATCATCATGATGTAATAAAGATTCGCCCCCCAACTGGATTTGGCGCGTCTGGCTCGAGCGGCAGCGGCGACTGCCAGCAACGGTGCCAGGAAGCCAAAGACTTCGTGGGTGTGCATCGCAGGGATGGCAAACGCGATGGTCGTCAATTGCCACGGGACGGTTTCGGGCAGGAAGGCGACGGCATACAGCAGTAACCAAAAGTAGCCGGTCGCCACCGGTCCTTCCACGATGCCAGGGAAACCGGCAGCTAGCGAGCCGGCCAGGTAATTCACCAGCGGAAAGAACATCCATGCACGTCGCGCGCGCGGTAGCAGCAGGTAGCATGCCGCCGTGAGGAGTATCGGCAGGAGAAAGACGGTCAGCCCGTAAGCGATACTTAACGTGTCGAAATCCACCGTTCCCGTCTGCAGCAGAAAATCGGCAGGCCATTGCTGCAGCCTGTGGATGGTCCGGCGTGGAGCCTCCGGAAAAGTCATTTCACCGGTTTCGATCATCTTGAGCAGGAAATGTGCGCCGTCAGCGTACAGCGCCCGCCGTGCGAAAGCCCCGAAAATGCCGACAAGTGCGGCGGCCAGAAGCGCCGCGGCCGCCAGTCGTCGGAGGCGAAAGGCGAAATCGCGCAGGGGAATGCGATTTGCAGTTTCAAACATCGTGCGTGGCTAAGGTGTCGCGATCGTGGGGGTCGGAGCGCCAGTCGGGAACCCCGGTCATGCACGCAGGGTGGTCGGCGCAGCGAAGCAGGATGCACGGCGCCCGGTCGGTTCTCGCATGCCGAGCGTTTCGGGGCACCGCTTGCGGTACTTTGAATGCCCTTGTTAAAGTGCCATAGTTTGAATTCCGCTGGAATACGTCGCCTGCTCCGCCCGCTGTTCACGCCCGGTTTCATGACCTCCATCAAGACACGTTTCGCACCCAGTCCGACCGGACTGATGCACCTCGGAAATGCCCGCACTGCGCTGCTCAGCGCGCTGGCCGGCGACCGATTCCTGCTGCGCATCGAGGACACGGATCGCGAACGGAGCCGGGAGGAATTTGTTGCCGAATTGCTGGAAGATTTGCGCTGGATGGGCCTGCACTGGCATGAAGGCCCGGTCGACGCCGAGGCCGAGCCAGGTTATTTTCAGAGTCGGCGCGGCGACGTCTATCAGCGCTACTACACGGCTCTGGAGCAGCGAGACTTGGCCTACCCGTGCTTTTGTTCACCACAGGAACTGGAGATCTCGCGCAAGGTGCAACTGGGTTCGGGGCGGCCGCCGCGTTACAGCGGCAAGTGTGCCGGCCTGACGCCGGAGGAGGCCGCGGCACGTCGGCAGCGAGGTGCTCGGCCGACGCTGCGGTTCCGTGTTCCAAAGAACGAGGCAATCGAGTTCGAGGATGGTGTCCGGGGGCCACAGCGCTTTCTTTCCGACGACATCGGCGACTTCATCATCCGCCGCGCCGACGGCTCGCCGGCTTTCTTCTTCTGCAATGCGGTGGACGATGCGCTGATGGGCGTGACGCTGGTGCTGCGCGGTGAAGATCATCTGGCCAATACACCGCGGCAACTGATGATCCTGAATGCGTTGGGCCTGCCCACGCCGTCGTATGCGCACATTTCACTGATCGTCGGCGACGACGGAGCGCCGCTGTCCAAGCGGAACGGCAGTCGCAGCATCAACCAGCTACGCTCCGAGGGCTATTTTCCGCTGGCCTTGGTCAACATGCTGGCCCGCCTCGGGCACCATTACGACAGCGATGAGCTGTTGCCGCTGTCGCGCCTGGCGGAGGACTTCGACCTCGCCCGGCTCGGCAAGTCGCCGGCGCGATTTGATCCTGCGCATCTGACGCACTGGCAGGAACTTGCGGTCCGACACGCGGATGACGATGCGCTGTGGGACTGGCTGCATGCCGATGCTCGAGCGATCGTACCGAACGCACGGCGATCCGAATTTCTGGAGATCGTCCGAAGCAACTGCGTTTTTCCTCACGATGCGGAACGATGGGCCAAGCTGCTGTTCGGCGATGAGGTGCCGCGCGGCGAAGAGGCGGCGGCCGTCGCAGAGCAGGCGGGCGAGCGGTTCTTCCTGGCGGCAATCGATGCCGCCGAGGCGCACCCCGGCGACTGCAAGGCGTTTCTCGACGATCTGAAAATGCGGTCCGGGGCCAAGGGTAAACATCTCTTCATGCCGCTGCGCGCGGCACTGACCGGGCGCTTGGACGGTCCCGAGCTGGCCAGAATCTACGAGTTGCTGGACGCACCGAGAATCCAGCGCCGCCTGGCCGAATTCACCTACGTTTCCGAATGATATGGCGCTGACCATTTACAACAGCTTGACCCGCCGCAAGGAACCGTTCGTGACGATCGAGCCCGGCAGGGTGCGGCTCTATGTCTGCGGGATGACGGTTTACGACTACTGCCATCTGGGGCATGCGCGGGTCATGGTGGTGTTCGATGCCGTGGTGCGCTATCTGCGTCATCGCGGCTATCAAGTGACCTATGTGCGCAACATCACCGATGTCGATGACAAGATCATCAAGCGGGCGGCCGAGAACGGCGAGTCGCTGGATCAGCTGACGGAGCGGTTCATCGCCGCGATGCACGAGGACGAGGCCACGCTGGCGGTGTTGCCGCCGGACATCGAACCGCGCGCGCGGCAGTCGATCCCGGACATCATCGCGATGATCCAGACCCTGGTCGACAAGGGATACGCCTACGTCGGCGGCAACGGCGACGTGTTTTATGCGGTGCAGAAGTTTGCCGGCTACGGCCGTCTGTCGGGCAAGAACATCGACGAACTGCGCGCCGGCGAGCGCGTGGCCGTGGAAGAAGCCAAGCGTGATCCGCTCGATTTCGTGCTGTGGAAAAGGGTCAAACCCGGCGAGCCGAGTTGGGAGTCGCCCTGGGGGGCTGGCCGTCCCGGCTGGCACATCGAATGTTCGGCGATGTCGACGCGCTGTCTGGGCCCGCATTTCGACATCCACGGCGGCGGCATGGACCTTCAGTTTCCCCATCACGAGAACGAGATCGCTCAATCCGAGGGCGCGACCGGCCAGACGTTCGTGAACGTCTGGATGCACAACGGATTCGTGAGGGTGAATGAGGAAAAGATGTCCAAGTCCCTGGGCAATTTCTTCACGGTTCGCGAGGTGCTCCGGCACTACCGGCCGGAGGTCGTACGCTTCTTCATCCTGAACAGCCACTATCGCAGCCCGCTGAACTACTCGGAGGAACATTTGCAGGAAGCGAACGCGGCATTGACCCGGCTATACAACGCGCTGCGCGGATTTTCGGCGTATCCGCCGGTCAACGATGCCAATCCGGCCTATCGGCAACGCTTCGAACAGGCGATGGACGATGATTTCAATACCCCGGAAGCGATCGCGGCGTTGTTCGAACTGGCCCGTGAGGTAAACCGTCGACGCGATACGAACGCGTCGGAAGCCGCCTGCCTGGCGGCGGAACTGCGTGACTTGGGTGGCGTGCTGGGCTTGCTGCAGGCCGACGCGGACACGTTTCTGCAAGGCTCCGGCAGTGCGTCCGAAGTCGACGGTCTGAGCGCCGAAACGATCCAGCAACTGATCGACGCGCGGCTCGCGGCCCGCAAGACCAAGGATTGGGCGACGGCCGATCGCATTCGTGATCAGTTGAAGGCACGAGGCATCCTGCTGGAAGATGGTGCCAACGGCTGTACCTGGCGACGCGAGTAGCGCCGGGCCGGATACTCCTCAGCGGTTGCGGCACGGAGTCGGCAGCGGCTGTTGTTGGAAGCGGCCATACGGCCCGCGTCGACTTCCCTGTCGGTGGAAAGGTCGGGATGGGGGGTGGAAGGAATTGCGCGTCGGATCGATTCATCGGGCCAGGCACCACCCTCCTGGTATTTTCGGTCGCCTCCAAGGGCGGCACACGCCCGGCCTTGGTTCACGCGGTTTGCCGCCGCGCCGCGGCTTCCCTGCACCGGGTTGGCGAGACTCGGAACTCAGAGGTCCAGACCGGATTCCTCGTACACCGCTCCGAAGCCGGTGGTGAAATCGATGCTGCCGAAGAAGACCGGATCGCCGGGAGCCAGCGTCGTGATTTCCCAGGAGGTGTCGCTCAGGCGCGCGTGGATTTCGATTTCGGGCTGGTCCTGGGCGACCAGAACATATTCCTTGAGGGTCGGCAAGGTCCGATAAGCCATCAGTTTTTCGCGCCGGTCGATTCCGTCGGTCGTCGGTGAAGTCACTTCGATCAACAGTACCGGGGCCTCGACGACGGCTTCGCTTGCGCTCAGCGCCTGCAACGAAGGTGCGCACGACACCATGACGTCCGGATAGTAATAGGCGTTCTGTTTGGCGACGCGCAGCTTGGCATCGCTCATGAACACCCGGCATGGGGTGCTGCGAAGATGCGCCCGGATCAGCGTTGCCAGATTCAAGGTGATCAGATTGTGCCGCAGGGAGCCGCCGGTCATCGCGTGGACGGCGCCGTCGATGTATTCGTGCCGGACCGGCGATGTGGCTTCGTTTTCCAGGTAGGTGTCTTCGCTGATGAAGCTGGGTTGGTGTTTCAGCATGGCGGCAAACTCTTACGGCCAAAAATCAGACTGAACTGGAGCGACGATAGCATAGCTTGTTTGGGTGCGCGCCGGGCGGTTCAGAACTGGCCAAAGTTGGTACAATGTGTGCTGTTTCAAGTCGTTCCAGCAATATACGAGATACATGGCCGGTCACAGCAAATGGGCGAATATCCAGCATCGCAAGGGTGCACAGGACGCCAAACGCGGGAAGCTGTTCACGAAGCTGATCCGTGAGATCACCGTGTCGTCGCGCCAGGGCGGGCCCGATCCTTCCAACAATCCCCGCCTGCGGGCGGCGATGGACAAGGCGCTGACCGCCAATATGTCCAAGGACACGATCGAGCGCGCGATCAAGAAGGGCACCGGCGCCGGCGACGGCGACAGCTATGAGGAGGTCCGCTACGAAGGTTACGGCCCCGGCGGCGTTGCGGTGATGGTGGATTGTCTGACCGATAACCGCAACCGCACCGTGTCCGAGGTACGGCATGCGTTTTCCAAGGCCGGCGGAAACCTGGGGACCGACGGGTCGGTCGCTTATCTGTTTACCAAGGTGGGCCTGCTGAGCTATCCGGCCGGATTGGACGAAGATCGGCTGATGGAGGCCGCGTTGGAGGCCGGAGCCGAGGACGTGAGCACCAATGACGACGGTTCCGTCGACGTGTTGACGGCTCCCGAGCACTTCGACACGGTCAAGGCGGCCCTGGTGCAATCGGACCTGATTCCCGAAAATGCGGAAGTCACGATGCGTGCGAGCACGAATACCGTGTTGAATTCCGAAGATGGCGAGAAGATGATCCGCTTGCTGGAACGACTGGAGGATCTGGACGACGTACAAAGCGTCTATTCGAACGCCGACATCAGCGAGGACATCCTCGCGTCCATCGTCTGAATCGGGGTGGTCTTGACCAGGGTCCTGGGAATCGATCCGGGTTCTCGCACCACAGGCTACGGGATCGTCGACGATACCTCCGGCAGGACGACCTGGGTCGCCTCGGGCTGTATCCGCACGGAGACCGACATGTTTTCCGAGCGTCTGCGGCAGATCTACGAGGGCGTCTTCCGGATTGCCAAGCAGTATCAGCCCACCGAATTCGCGATCGAGCAAGTGTTCGCGCACAAGAACATCGATTCGGCGCTGAAGCTGGGACACGCGCGCGGTGCGGCGATCTGCGGCGGCGTCGCCGCCGGTCTACCGGTGTTCGAGTACGCGGCCCGCGCGGTGAAGCTGGCGCTGGTCGGCAAGGGCGGTGCCGACAAGCAACAGGTCCAGCATATGGTGCGATTTCTGTTGAATCCCCCGGAAGAACTGGCGCTCGACGCCAGCGATGCACTCGCGGTGGCGTTGTGCCATCTGCATCATCAACAGACGGAACGGCGGATTCGCCGGCTGGCGGTCCGGCAGCCGTGATCGGTTTCCTGCGTGGCATTCTGCTGGCCAAGAAGGCCCCGTCGCTGCTGGTCGATGTGCAGGGAGTCGGCTACGAAGTGGATGCGCCGATGTCGACCTTCTTCAAGCTGCCGGACGTCGGTTCGGAAGTCGTGCTGCACACCCACCTGATGGTACGGGAGGATGCGCACGCACTGTATGGCTTTCTGTCCGAAGACGAACGCAGCCTGTTTCGCACGCTGATTCGGATCAGCGGCATCGGTGCGAAGCTGGCGCTCGGCATCCTGTCCGGAATGAGCGCCGAGGAATTTCAGCGCAGTATCCAGAATCAGGATACGGCGCGACTCGTCCGGCTGCCGGGAGTCGGCAAGCGGACCGCGGAGCGTCTGATCGTCGAATTGCGAGGCCGGCTCAGCGACTCGCTACCGGCCGACGGCCTGGTCGGCGGGGTCGCCGCGGTGGCGGCTGACACCCCGGTGCAGGATGCGATCAGCGCATTGATCTCGCTGGGCTTCAAGGTTCCGGAGGCGACTTCCCTGGTGCGCGGCGTTCCGGCCGAGGGGAAGACCAGCGAGGAGCTGATCCGGCTCGCGCTGCAGGCGTCCGCCAGGTAAGCACTGCGAGCGATGTCGGAACGACGCTTGATCACCGCGACCGCGGACAGCGACGACGAGGCCGTGGACCGGGCGATCCGGCCCCGGCGACTGGCCGATTACATCGGCCAGGCCGCGATGCGCGAGCAGATGGCCATATTCGTGCAGGCCGCGCTGGGACGCCGCGAGGCGCTCGATCACGTGCTGATTTTCGGTCCGCCGGGGCTGGGCAAGACCACGCTGGCCAACATCGTCGCCAATGAACTCGGCGTCACCATCCGCCATACCTCCGGACCGGTGCTGGAGAAGGCCGGTGATGTCGCTGCGTTGTTGACCAATCTCGAACCACGCGATGTCCTGTTCATCGACGAGATCCACCGGCTGAGTCCGATGGTCGAGGAGGTGCTGTACCCGGCGATGGAAGACTTCCAGATCGACATCATGATCGGCGAGGGACCGGCCGCACGGTCGATCAAGCTGGACGTGCCGCCGTTCACGCTGATCGGCGCGACCACCCGCGCCGGGCTGTTGACGTCGCCGCTGCGCGACCGCTTCGGTATCGTGCATCGGCTGGAATTCTACAGCGTCGAAGAGTTGAGCCTGATCGTCGCCCGATCCGCACGCATCCTCGGCCTGACGATGACACCCGACGGTTGCCTTGAGGTCGCGCGGCGCTCGCGCGGCACGCCGCGGATTGCGAACCGTTTGTTGCGTCGGGTCCGCGACTTCGCGCAGGTGATGGCGGACGGTGTCGTCAGCAGGGAGATCGCCGACCGCGCGCTGGACATGCTGAAGGTCGATCCGCACGGCTTCGATCCGCTGGACCGGACCCTGCTGAAGACCATGATCGACAAGTTCGACGGCGGACCGGTCGGGCTGGACAATCTGGCCGCAGCGATCGGAGAGGAGAAGGGCACGATCGAGGACGTACTCGAGCCGTATCTGATCCAGCAGGGCTTCATCATGAGGACGCCCCGAGGGCGTTTGGCCACCCGCAACGCCTACCTGCACTTCGGGTTGGAGCCGCCGCGAGTGGCCAGTCCGCAGGAGGAGCTGTTCTGACGCCGCGGCCGGAGGCCGCGCCGGCCGGCTTCACCTGGCCGGTGCGCGTCTATTACGAGGACACCGATGCCGGCGGCGTCGTCTACCACGGGAATTATCTGAAGTTCTTCGAACGGGCAAGGACCGAACGGCTGCGGGCACTGGGCTTCGAACAGGACGATCTGCGGGAAAAGGAAGGCATCGTATTCGTCGTCCGCTCGATGGAGGTGCAATTCATCAAACCGGCGCGCTTCAATGACGCGCTGCGCGTCACCGCCGACGCAACCGATGTCAGACGCGCCAGTCTGACGTTCGATCAGCGGATTTATCGCGAGGCCGAGCCGGGCATCGTGATCTGTGCCGGACAGGTGCGCGTGGCTTGCCTGAACGTCGGCCACTTCAGCCCGTGTCCGATTCCCGAACACTTGATGCAACGGATCCGAAATGACGTCTGAGTTATCGATTTTCGCGCTGATCAGGGACGCCGGTCTGGTGGTGCAGTCGGTCCTGTTCATCCTGCTGCTCGCCTCGGTGGTGTCGTGGACCTTCATCTTTTCGAAATATCGGGAGATTGCGAGGGCGGAAGAAACGTCCGAGGAGTTCGAAGAACGTTTCTGGTCCGGGATCGATCTGACCGATCTGTACCGGCAGTTGGTCAGGGAAGACTACGAAACGGAAGGGATGGAGAACATTTTTCTGGGCGGGTTCAAGGAATTCGCGCGTCTCAGCCAGCAACCCGGCATCACGCCGGAGGCGGTGGTATCCGGTGCGCAACGGGCGATGCGGGTGGCGTTGAATCGTGAGCTGGAGTCGCTGGATGAGCGTCTGCCGTTCCTGGCCACGGTCGGCTCGACCAGCCCCTATATCGGTCTGTTCGGTACCGTCTGGGGCATCATGAATTCGTTTCGGGCGCTGGGCCATGTCAAGCAGGCCACGCTGGCGATGGTGGCTCCCGGTATTTCCGAGGCGCTGATCGCCACGGCGATGGGGCTGTTTGCCGCGATCCCGGCGGTGATGGCTTACAACCGCTACGCGACCAACATCGACCGGCTGGCGAATCGCTACGAAGCCTTCGCCGAGGAATTCCTGAGCCTGCTGCACCGGCAGGCACACGCCCGATGAACACCTCGGGCTGGCGCGGGCGCGAACAGCGCCGCAGGCCGATATCGGAAATCAATGTCGTACCGTACATCGACGTCACGCTGGTGTTGCTGATCATCTTCATGGTGACCGCGCCGATGCTGCAGACCGGAGTGGAAGTCGACCTGCCTCAGGCCGAGGCCAAGAGTCTGGACGCCAGTAAGGAGTTGCCGATCGTCGTGACCGTGGATGCCGCCGGACAGTTGTTCGTGGATGTCGGCAACCGTGGAGATCGGCCGGTGTCCCAGGATCAGCTCGCCGTCGAAGTCGGCAAGGTGTTGCAGAAGAGCCCCGGCTTATCGGTTCTGATTCGGGGGGATCAGGCCGTGGACTACGGTCGTGTAATTGCAGTGATGGCCTCACTGAAAACAGCAGGAGTATCCAACGTCGGTTTGATGACCCGCCCGGTCGAGGAATGAGGAGTACTCCATGGCACCGACTGGGCGGTCCGTTCGGGTTGTCCCTGTTGCTGCATGCCGCGCTGCTGGTGCTGATGCTGATCGGCTTCGCGGGTGCTCGGGTGGAGAGACCGCGGCCCGAAGCGGAGATCGTCCAGGCACACATCGTCGAGGAGCAGGCGGCGGAGCCAGGGACGGGCAGGGGGAGCGGCGCGGAACCGCGATCGCCTGTGCCGCCGCCGTCGGTAGCGGACGCGAGCCGGAACGAGGCTGGCGATGCCGGGGAGGCGCCACGTTCGTCCCCGGAAGATCCGCAGCGCCAGGCGAGCGAAGAGACGGCCAGGCGCCAAGCCCAGCTCGAACACGATCGGGCGTTGCAGGAACTCAGGCAACGCCAGCAAATCGAAGAGAGACGCGCGGCGGAGTGGAAAGCTCGCGATAGGGCCGAACAACAATCGCGCCTGGAAGCGGAACGCAGGGCGGAACGACAAAAGGCCGCGGCGGAAGCCAAGGCGGTGGCCGAAGCTCAGGCCCGGGTGCAGGCCGATGCGGTAGCGCAGCAGGCCAGGCTGCAGGCGGAGGCGCGCAGAAGGGCCGAGGATCAGGCCGCGGAAGAGCAGGCTGCGCGCGCGCGTGCCGATGCCGACAAGCTCGCGCGAGCCCGGGCGGAAGCCGAAGCGAAGCGCAAGGCGGATCAGGCGGCGAAGGTTGCGGCCGAAAACGCAGCGAAGGCCAAGGCAGAGCGTGAAGCGAAGGCGAAAGCCGACCAGGAGGCGCGCATGCGCGCAGAAGCGGAGAAGGCCGCTAGGGCGAAAGCGGAGGCCGAGGCCAAGGCCCGGGCGGACAAGGAGGCTGAAGCCAAAGTCGCGGCGAAGCGAAAGGCTGAGCAGGAAAGACTGGCGCAGGCGGAGCGCGAAAAGTCATTGAAGCAGCAATTGGATGCCGAGCAACAGGAAGCCGAATTCAAGTTGCGGATCGAAGATGCCGCGCGCCGCTGGCTCAACAGCCGGATCGAGCCGCGCGTCGAGGGACGCTGGCTACGCCCTCTCTCCGCGCAAGGCGGTATGACTTGTATAATCGCGATCCGGACCACGGCGACCGGTCAAGTGATCGGCGCGACCGTCACCAAGAGCAGCGGGGACGAGGCGTTTGACCGATCCGCGGAAGCTGCAGTCCGGAAGGCATCGCCCTTGCCGATGCCGCCCGATCCCAAAGTGGCCGAACAATTTCTCTCCTTCAGCCTGAGATTCAAGCCCTAAATGTCCGGTCTCCGGTCCTCAGTCGTGTGTTGTCGCCTTTTCTTGCTGCTGGCTGTGGCCTGCGCCGGCGCCGCCAGTGCCGAGTTGGTCGGTGAGATCAAGAGGGGCGTGCTGGGCAATATCCCGATCGCGATCGTGCCGTTCGGCGGTCCGCAGGGTGGCGAAAACATCGCCGCCATCGTTGCCCGCGATCTGGAGCGGACCGGACATTTCAGCGCCCTGCCCGAAGGTGACATGCTGGAGCAGCCGACCGTGCCGAATCAGGTGCGCCTGCAATCCTGGCAATCGCTTGGGCAGGAGTATCTGGCGATCGGTCAGGTGCAGCCGACGGCAGGCGGTCGATCCGTCGCCGAGTTCTCGCTGTTCGACGTGGTCCGCGGAACCTCGATGCTCGAATACCGGATCCCGTTTGCGGCGTCCGAGCAGCGAAGAACGGCGCATCGCATCGCCGATCTGATCTATCGGCAGATCATCGGGGAGTCGGCAGGGTTCGCTGCGCCGGTCGCGTTCGTGACGACGACCGGAACCGGCCCGAAGGACAGGCGCTACATGCTGCAGATTGCCGACGCAGACGGCTTGAGTCCGGAAAGTATCCTGACTTCGCGGGAACCGATCATGTCTCCGGCCTGGTCGCCGGACGGCAAGCGGATCGCGTACGTCTCGTTCGAGAACAAGGCTTCCGCGATCTTCATTCAGGATCTGGCCGACGGGTCTCGCATCAAGGTATCCGCCACCCGGGGAATCAACGGAGCGCCGGCGTGGTCTCCCGACGGCGACGCATTGGCATTGACACTGTCGAAGGACGGCGATCCGGACATCTACGTGATGGAACTGGATTCACGGAGGCAGCGCCGGCTGACCGATCACCGAGGCATCGATACCGAGCCCAACTGGTCGCCCGATGGTCGCACGATCGTCTTCACTTCCGACCGCGGCGGTCGACCGCAGTTGTACCTGATGCCGGCTGCGGGCGGCGAAGCCCAACGCCTGACGTTCCAGGGCGAATACAATGCGCGTGGCGTGTTTTCGCCGGATGGCCGTTCGGTCGCGCTGGTGCACGCCGTCGGGGGCTCGTACCGTATCGCGTTGCTGGATCTGGCGAGCCACTCGCTGCGGGTGCTGAGTGACGGTCCGCTGGACGAATCACCGGGTTTTTCGCCGAACGGCAGGCTGGTGCTGTACTCCGCCCGAACCGGAGGCGCCGCCCAGTTGATTGCGGTTCCCGTCAACGGCGGACCGCGACAGGTGTTGAAAGTCGGCGGCGCCGAGGTGCGTCAGCCGGCATGGTCGCCGAGGGATTGAACGGAGCACCTGCAGAGGGAAAGCCTGTAGTCGCATGCAACGGGGAATTGAGATGAATCGATCGACATCTGGGGCATTCATGCTGGCGGCGGTGCTGGCCGTTGCCGGGTGCAGTTCGACCGGCGACGTGAAATCGACCGACGCCGGCGGAGCGGCGGCCGGCGGGAAGGGCCGCGCTGCAGCGGACGGTGCCGAGATCGGGCGCTACGGGGCAGGGGGGGCAAGGGCTGTTGGCGGACCCGGCCGCGGCGATCTGAACGATCCGTCCGGCCCGCTGGGGCGCCGGGTGATTTATTTCGAATACGACAGTTTCGATGTGCTGCCGGAATATGTTCCGGTGGTTGCAGCCCACGCCGGCTATCTCGCGGAGCATCCCAAGCGCTCGGTCACGCTGGAGGGGCACGCCGACGAGAGAGGGTCTTCGGAATACAACATCGCACTGGGTGAACAGCGTGCCCGGTCGGTGGCGAAGTTGATGACGCTGCAGGGAGTCGCCGATGATCAGATCCAGATCGTCAGCTACGGCGAGGAAAAGCCTGCGGTCGGAGGACACGATGAATCTGCCTGGCGTCAGAATCGGCGCGTGGAAATCAGTTATGCGAGTGAATGAATCGATGAAACAGGTATTGCGCAATCCGGCGATTTCGGTGCTGTTGGCGGCCACCGTGACAGCGACTTCTGCCGCGCCTTACGACAGTGCCTATGACCAGGCTGCGGGCTATGGCGTGGACACCCTCGAGAACCGGGTGGAAAAACTTGAGAAGAAATTCTCCGCACAGGCATTGGCCAAGCTGGTCGGCGACATGGACCGACTGCAAGCCGAAGTATTGAAACTGCGCGGCGAACTGGAGAAAGCCGAGAATGAGCTGGAACGGCTCAGGAAGCAGCACAAGGAGGATTATGCGGGCATGGACCAACGCTTGCAGCAAGTCACCGCGAA
Organism: uncultured Methylococcaceae bacterium; assembly: GCA_964644665.1. Taxonomy (GTDB): domain Bacteria; phylum Pseudomonadota; class Gammaproteobacteria; order Methylococcales; family Methylococcaceae; genus Methylotetracoccus. The sequence goes on along the minus strand of CAZXXC010000024.1, from coordinate 16,256 downwards.
CCAGTCGGTCCTGCAGGCCCAGATGCAGGCGGCGGCGCCGCCGAGCGCGAATCCCGCGGCTCCGGTTCCGGACGGAACAGCAGCGCCGCCGGCCTCGGGAAGCGAGGCCGTCCCGCAGAATCCGGCCGCGCCGGCCGCGGTGGTGGAACCCGTGCCGGCGCCTCCGCCACCGCGCGAAGCCGCTTATCAAAAGGCGTTCGCCACGCTGAAAGACGGCAAGTACGGCGACGCCATCAAGGAGTTCAAGAGCTTCTTGAGCGCCTATCCGACCGGGGAGTTTTCCGACAATGCGCAGTACTGGTTGGCGGAGGCGCATTACGTGACCAAGGATTACGGCGCGTCCCGGATGGCGTTCGATCAAGTGGTCAAGTCGTTTCCGCAAAGCGCAAAAGTCGCCGACGCGATGCTGAAAATCGGTTTCATCGACTACGACCGCGGTCTGTACGCGGACGCGCGAACACAGTTGGCCGAAGTGGTGAAGCGGTATCCCGGTTCCAGCGCTGCAAAACTGGCTGAAAAGCGGCTGGAACGCATGCAGCAGGAAGGCCGTTAGCCGTTTGCGACCGCGGTCGCCCCGCGGGGCGTTCGCTCCGCCCGGGGTTACTGCGATCCGGTACGATCTCTCGTAGCCGATCGCCGATCGATCCCTTTCAGCGGGCACCGTGTACCGAACGGGCAGCCCGCCGTTTCGAGTTACCGCCATACAGGATTTGTTCATGATCATCCGCACCCGATTCGCCCCCAGCCCGACCGGCTACCTGCATGTCGGGGGGGCGCGCACCGCTTTGTTTTCCTGGCTGCATGCGCGCAAGCACGGCGGTACTTTCATCCTTCGGATCGAGGATACCGACTTGGAGCGATCCACGGCGGAATCGGTCAATGCCATCTTGGAAGGAATGACCTGGCTGGGGCTCGAGTACGACGAGGGCCCGTTCTATCAGACCAAACGTTTCGACCGCTATACCGAGGTCCTGCAGCAGTTGCTCGACGAGGGCAAGGCTTACCGCTGTTACTGCACCAAGGACGAACTCGATGAAATGCGTGCGGAGCAGATGGCGCGCAAGGAGAAACCACGATACGACGGGCGCTGTCGCAGTCGACGTGAGCCGAGGCCGGGGATTCAGCCGGTCGTGCGGTTCCGCAACCCGGACCACGGCGAAGTGGTGATCGATGACATGGTCCGCGGCCGGGTCGTGGTCGGTAACGAAGAACTGGACGACCTGATCATCGCCCGTTCGGACGGAACGCCCACTTACAACTTCACCGTGGTGGTCGACGATCTCGACATGAACATCACGCACGTGATCCGCGGCGATGATCATCTGAACAATACGCCTCGGCAGATGAACATTCTGGCGGCGTTGGGTGCCATGCCACCCCGCTACGCGCACGTGCCGATGATCCTCGGCGCCGATGGTGCCCGACTGTCCAAGAGGCATGGTGCCGTCAGCGTGATGCAGTATCGCGACGACGGCTACCTGCCCGAGGCGGTGCTGAATTACCTGGTTCGGCTCGGCTGGTCGCGGGGCGACCAGGAAGTGTTTTCGATCGACGAGATGATCGAGTATTTCGACATCACCGACGTGAATCACTCCGCATCGAGCTTCAACCCGGCCAAGCTGCTGTGGCTCAACCATCACTATTTGATGAACTCCGACCCGGTTCACGTTGCGCATCACCTGCGCTGGCACCTCGGACAACTGGGCATCGATCCGACCGAAGGGCCTGATCCGGTCGACGTGGTCAAGGCACAACGCGAGCGCTGCAAGACGCTGGTCGACATGGCCCGGCAAAGCGCATTCTTTTACCGGGAATTCTCGGAATATGACGCAAAGGCCGTGCGGAAACATTTTCATCCGGGGGCGGCCGTCATCCTCGACACCTTGCAGCGGAAATTGACCGGGCTGGATCAGTGGCAGAAGGAAGCGATCCATGCCGAAGTGGTTCGGACGGCCGAGGAGACGGCCGTACCGCTCGGGAATGTGGCACAGCCGTTGCGGCTGGCATTGACCGGCACGACGGTATCGCCTCCGATCGACCTGACGGTGGAATTGCTGGGTCGAGAGGCGACCCTGGCGCGAATCGTGCGCGCCAGAAAGCTCATCGCGGCAATGGGCTAGACACCACCAACTGTGTTCCCTATAATGCGCGCTCTGCAAACGTGGGGCCATAGCTCAGCTGGGAGAGCGCAACAATGGCATTGTTGAGGTCGCGAGTTCGATCCTCGCTGGCTCCACCAAATCACGGCACGTAGCAACCCGTCTACGTCCCCATCGTCTAGAGGCCTAGGACACCGCCCTTTCACGGCGGCGACGGGGGTTCGACTCCCCCTGGGGACGCCACTCAACGCGGAGCTTTGGCACGGCTACTGTGCCAGCTTGCGCCCTTGGGAGAATCGCGTTCCGAATGGAACGCTGTGCGAGCGAGTTCATCGCCACCGACATGAGCCGAATCGTCACCCACATCGCCGTTCTTCTGACCTTGTGCTGTGCAACATCTGCCTGCAATACATGGGCGGGCCTCGGTAAGGATCTGCAGCACCTCGGCAAGAGCATCGAAGACAGAGCAAAGCAGTCGCCGGCTACAGAACAGTGACAGGCGCTCGAGGCTGCATTCCTTCCGGTTCGCCGGGTGCCGGCGGTACCGCCGGTCGGCCATCCGTCTCTGCCGATTTCCGGATCCATCAATAGGCGGAGTCAATCCCGGGCAGGGATCCCGCAGCGCGACGACGACCCGCGTCAGCCGATGCCGGGCGCGTACCGGCTTTGGGCGACCGGAGAGGTCCCGGGAGGGTATTGCGCGGGCCTGATCAAGAATTCTGCATCCGCGGATCGGTCTTGCCGCCCGGCTGGGTGTGCAGTGTTCCGGCCGCCCCGCGAGACTCTTCCGGTCCAGCGTTTCGAACCCTGATGTCCGGTTCGGAAAGGGCTTAAGATCCGAGATTGACCGAACACGATGAGCGATCCCATGGAGCCGACAAGTCCGCCTGTACCCGAAGTATCCGTTTTCCCGGCGTCCTTCGCCCAGCAGCGGTTGTGGTTTCTGGACCGGCTGATGACATCGAGCGAGGTCTACAACATCCTGCGGGTCCTGCGACTGAAGGGCCCCCTGGATGTGCCGAAGCTCGAGCGCTGCATCAACGAACTGGTCCGTCGCCACGAGATCCTGCGTACCCGTTTTGTCGAGCAGGACGGTCAGCCGGAACAGGTGATCCTGCCGGAACTGGAGCTTCGGCTGCCGGTGATTGAACTGAAGGATCCGGCAGTGATCGACGAACACGTCCGGCAGGAGGCGGCGTCCCCGTTCGATCTGCAGCAGGCGCCGTTGCTAAGGGCGAAACTGCTGCATCTGGCCGACGACGATCACGTTCTGCTGCTGAACCTGCATCACATCATTGCGGACGGCTGGTCGATGGGGGTGCTGGCGCGGGAGATCAGCGCGCTTTACAACGCTGCCGTTGCCGGGAGCCAGGCGGCTCTGCCGGACTTGCCGGTGCAGTACGCCGACTACGCGGTGTGGCAGCGAGACTGGCTGCAAGGCGAGGCGCTCGAGCGGCAACTGGCGTACTGGAGAACGCAGTTGGCGGGTTTGCACGCACTCGAACTGCCGCTGGATCGGCCGCGGCCGGCGACGCCGAGTTATCGGGGGGGGCAGCAGCCGTTCGTGCTCTCGCCGATCGTGACGGACAAGCTCAAGGCCCTGGGCCGCGCCGAGGGCGTGACCTTGTTCATGATCCTGCTGACCACATTACAGGTGCTGTTGCACCGCTATTCCGGCCAGAACGACTTCGCCGTCGGCACGCCGATCGCCGGCCGCACCCGACCGGAACTCGATGGTCTGATCGGGCTTTTCGTCAACACGCTGGTGCTGCGGAGCGATCTGTCGGGCAACCCGAGTTTCAGGAGCGCGCTGCGGCGGACTCGTGAGGTGGCGTTGGGCGCCTATGGCCATCAGGAATTGCCGTTCGAGAAGCTGGTGGAGGAACTGCAGCCGGAGCGGGATCTGAGCCGGAACCCTCTGTTTCAGGTCATGCTGACGCTGCATAACACGCCCCCCGCGGAGTTCGAACTGGCCGGGCTGGCCGCAACGCGGGTACCGTGCGATACCGGCACTGCCAAGTTCGACCTCAGCCTTTCGCTACGGGAGTCCGCCGGTGAGCTGGAGGGGGTTTGGGAATTCGCCGCCGACCTGTTCGAGGCGGCGACCATCGGTCGTCTGGCCGGTCACTTTCACACGCTGCTGGAAGGTATCCTGGACAATCCCGATGCGCGGCTGTCGGAGTTGCCGCTGCTGACGGAGGCAGAGCGAAGCCAGGTGCTGCGGGAATGGAACGTAACGGACCGGCCTTATCCGAGCGATCGATGTATTCAGCAGTTGTTCGAGGCACAGGTCGCGCGAACGCCGCGATCCACGGCGCTGGTGTTCGAGGACCGGTCCCTGAGCTACGGAGAACTGAATACCCGCGCCAATCGACTGGCACACCACCTTCGCGCGCTGGGTGTCGGTCCGGAGGTGGTGGTCGGCCTGTGCGTGGATCGTTCTCCGGAGCTGGTGGTCGCCATGCTGGGCATCCTCAAGGCAGGCGGCGCCTATCTGCCCACTGATCCGAGCTACCCGCAGGAACGGCTGGCGTTCATGCTGGAGGACAGCGCAGCTCCGGTCGTCGTGACGCAGTCCGCGCTGGCGGCAAACTTCAAGGACTACACGGGCGTGCTGGTCTGCCTCGACCGGGATGCTGATCGGATCGCCGGGCAGAGTCCCGACGATCCGCAGTCCGGAGCGGCCGCGGAAAACCTCGCCTATGTGATCTATACCTCCGGTTCGACCGGGAAGCCGAAAGGCGTGCAAATCGGCCACCGTGCAGTCGTCAACTTTCTGCATGCGATGCGCGACAGGCCGGGGCTGACCGACCGGGATGTCGTGCTCGCGATCACGACGATGACTTTCGACATCGCGGTGTTCGAAATCCATCTTCCGCTGATCACCGGGGCCACCGTGGTCATGGTGCCGCGCGATGTCGCCCGTGATGCCACCCGGCTGGCGGCGGCGATGGACCGGAGCGGAGCGACCGTGATGCAGGCCACGCCCGCGACGTGGCGCATGCTGTTGAATGCCGGGTGGCAAGGTCGACCGAACCTGACGATGCTGAGCGGCGGCGAGGCGATGCCCCGGGAATTGGCCGATCAACTGCTGTCACGTGGGCGTGAACTCTGGAACCTCTACGGTCCGACCGAGACGACGGTCTATTCCGCCGGCTGCCGGGTGACCGCCGGCACGAGTCCCGTCCCGATCGGCGAAGTGATCGCGAACACGCAGATCTACCTGTTGGAGTCCGGTACCGACCGTGATGCCGGCACCCTGCACCCGGTGCCCGTCGGCATCCCGGGTGAGCTGTACATCGGCGGTGACGGCCTGGCACGCGGGTATCTGAACCGCCCCGAACTGACGGCCGAGCGCTTCGTTGAAGTTCCCTCCGTCTGCCTCGGCCGAGCCGACGGCCAACCCGTTCGGCTTTACCGCACCGGTGACCGGGCACGCTGGCGGCCCGACGGCAACCTCGAGTTTCTCGGGCGGCTGGACCATCAGGTCAAGCTTCGGGGTTACCGCATCGAGTTGGGCGAGATCGAGGCGGTGCTGGCCGAGCACCCGAGTGTTCGTGAAGCCGTGGTCGCGGTTCGGGACGAAACATCGACGGACCGGCGGCTGGTGTGCTACGTCGTGCAGAATGCCGGTGAGCCACTGTCGGCGGAGGAACTGCGCGGCTACCTCAAAGCGAAGTTGCCGGATTATATGGTGCCGGCGCGCTTCGTGCTGCTGGAACATCTGCCGCTGACGCCGAGCGGCAAGGTGGATCGCAAGGCGCTGCCAGCCCCGGAAGCGATGCCGCAGGAGACGCGGACCGAGGCCTTTCCCCGTACGCCGACCGAAGTTCGGCTGGCGCAGATTTGGGCGGAGGTTCTGAAGCTCGACGCGCCGGGAATTCATGACAACTTCTTCGATCTCGGCGGGCACTCGCTGCTGGCGATCCAGCTACTCGCCAGGATCGACAAGGCGTTCGATAGCCATCTGCCGCTCGCGACGTTGTTCCATTCTCCCACCATCGCCGGCTTGGCTCAGGTGCTGTCCGGCCAGGAACCGATCGTCTGTTGGTACTCCCTGATTCCGTTACGGTCGGCCGGGCAGCGACCGCCTTTGTTCTGGATTCAGCACGAGGGAGAGAAGCTCGCTCACAACATGGGGGCGGATCAGCCGGTCTATGCACTCCGTTACGGTGTGGGATCGCCGCCGGGAACCGAACTCACGATTCCGCAGATGGCGGACCTGGCAGCCCATTACATTCAGGAGTTGCGCTCGGTACAGCCTGAAGGCCCGTATTTTCTCGTCGGCTACTCCTGGGGGGGGCTGGTCGCGTACGAGGTCGCGCAGCAATTGCGCGCGTCGGGATGCAGCGTCGGGCTTGTGGCGCTGTTGGACACCTTTCTGCCCGGCACCTTTCATCCCCTGCAGGTCTGGCGAAGGCGCCTCGCTTATTTCCTGTCGCTCAATCCGGTGGAATTTGCCAGGGAGTTCACGAAGGGACTCAACAAGAGGCTGCGAGCGGGTCGGACCGGCCGGCACTATCGGCTGGATGAATTTGACGCGGAGGCCATCTATCCGGTGATCCGGCGCTATCGCCCGGCTGCCTACAGCGGAAAGGTCATCCTGTTCAAGGCGCTGGAAAGCCGAAGTGCGCCCAGGGCCGAATGGGTCAGGTTGGTCGGCCCGGATCTCGAGATCCGGGAGATTCCCGGAAATCATTACACCTTCCTGCTCGATCACAATGGCGCGCAGATCGCCAGCCGAATTCGGGATGCCATGGATGAAGCCGTGCATCGATGAGACGTTCCCGGCAGCGGGCGATCGGCCGCCTCCGTCGTAGCGGGGCGTTTGGGAGTTCGGCTCGCGACGTGCGCTGCCGGCGTTTCGCGGGCATCGGCGAAGCCGTCCAACCCCGCGCCTAACGCTGCGGAGCCGTTTGTGCCGCGTCGCCGGACCGGGAACGCCGCGGGATGGGACGATCGGTGACGGCACCGGCAGGGCAGGGTTCGCTCAAGGCTGCATCTACAACCTTGGCCAAGCCGGCGACATTGGGATGTTCGAACAATGATCGGAATGGCAGATCGACACCCAGCCGCGAACGGATTCGGGACAGCATCTGCGTGGCCAGCAGCGAGTGTCCGCCCAGGGCAAAGAAATCGTCATGGATCCCCACCTGCCCGATGCCCAAAATTTCGGCCCAGATGTCCGCCAGTGCTCGTTCCGTGGCACTGCGCGGCGCCGCGAATTCGGAGTCGGTCTTCCGCGTGGACCGATCGGGATCGGGCAGCGCGCGGCGATCCACCTTGCCGCTGGGCGTCATGGGCAGCGCCGCGATCGGCACGAACAGCGAGGGAACGAGATACGGCGGCAAGCTTTGCGCCAGATATCGCCGGAGTTCGTCGGCGCCAGGGCCGGGCTGCTCGCCGGGTACCACATAGGCGAGCAACTGACCGTTACGCCCCACGACGGCGGCGCCGCAAATGCCGGGATGTTGCAGCAAGGCTGCTTCCACTTCGCCCGGTTCAACGCGGTAGCCGCGAATCTTGAACTGCTCGTCGATCCGGCCCAGGAATTCGATTTCGCCGTCGGCGCGCCAGCGTACCCGGTCACCGGTGCGGTACATCCGCGCTGCGGGTTCCTCGCTGAACGGGTCGTCGAGAAAGCGCTCGGCCGTGAGTTCCGGCCGATTCAGGTAGCCGCGGGCGACGCCGGCACCGCCGATGTACAACTCTCCGGCCAGACCGATCGGCAAAGGGTTCCGCTGGCGGTCGAGAACATAGCAACGGGTATTGTCGATCGGGCGTCCAATCGGAGGCGGAGCCGTCGTATCCGGCGGAGTGCGGGAATGCCACTGTGTCGCGTAGACGGTGATCTCGGTCGGCCCATAGGTGTTGAACACGGTCACATGGGGTCCGACATGCTCCAGCCAGAGCCGCAGATCGCTTCCCCGCAAGGCTTCCCCGCCCAGCACGCAGCGGCGCAGACATTGCGGAGCGCGCTGTCCGGAGCGAACGGCCTCGTCGGTCAGCAGGCTCCACAAGGATTGGGTCATATAGAGCGAGGTCACCGCATAATCGGCGCAGCAGTCCAAGAGCCGATTGGCATCGATATCGCGGTCGGGGTACAGCACCAGTGTGGCGCCGCAACCCAGTGCGCACTGGATTTCCTCGACCGATGCGTCGAATGCCATGGTGGACAACTGCAACAAACGTTCGTCCGCACTCAGTCCCTGGTGGCCGATCGCGGCGAGCACGAAGTTCACCGCGGAGCCATGCTCCACCAGCACCCCTTTCGGCGTGCCGGTGGAGCCCGATGTGTAGATCGCATAGGCCAGGTGCTCCGGTCCGACCGGTGCGTCGGGTGCGTGAGCGGGCAGCTCGGCGACCGATGAATCCCAATCCGCATCCAGGCTCAGCATCGGGACATCGCGATGCGGAAGCCGGTCCCTGGTGGCCGTGTGATACAACAGCGCCACTGCGGCCGCATCGTCGAGCATGAATCGCAGCCGCTCGGTCGGATACGCGGGGTCCAGCGGCAGATAGGCGCCTCCCGCCTTGTGTATGGCGACCATCGCCACGATCATTTCGATGGAGCGTTCCACCAGCAGCCCGACCAGGCAATCCGGGCCGACCCGCTGTGCGCGGAGCCAGTGCGCCAGACGGTTGGCGTCGGCGTCGAGCGTGCGATAGCTCAGAGTGCGTTCCCGGTGGTGCAGGGCGATGGCGTCCGGGTGACGCCGTGCCTGTTCCTCGACCAGATGGTGCAAGCAGCGATCTCGCGGATGGGCGACCGAAGTCCGGTTCCACTCCACGATCACCCGCCGATGTTCTTCCGGCGTCAATAACGGCAGGTGTGCCATCGCAGCGTCCGGATCATCGAGCATTCCTCGCAGCACCACTTGGTAATGGGTCGCCAGCCTTGCCACTTGGGCGGCCGAGTAACGATCGGTGTGATAGCGGATCGCGAGCGCATAGCCGTCGAGATTCTCGGCCAATTCCAACGCCAGTTCGATCGGCGACACCCCGGAATCCACCGGGTACTCTTCAAAAGTCAGCCCTCCGGCCAGCGCTTCGCTGCGCGGAAAATTGCGCAACTGGAACATGGTCTGGAACACTTGTGGCCGCGAGTGGTCGCGCGGCAGGCCCAACGCGTGGACGACCTCCTCGAATGGGGTGTCCTGGTTTGCCAGCGCCGCCGTCACGGCGTCGTTCACGCACCGCAGTTGCTGCCTTACAGTCCGATGCGCTTCGATGCCGGAGCGGATCGCGACGGTATTGATGAATGCGCCGATCAGCGGTTCCAGTTCGACGTGAGAGCGACCGGCGACCGGTACACCGACGCAGACATCGTCGGCACCGGTGTACCGGTGCAGCAGGATCAGGTAGGCGGTGAGCAGAACGGTGAACGGCGTCGTGTTCTCTTCCTGCGCCAAGCGTTTCAGCGCCGTCTGACCAAGCGTGACGGAGCAACGATGGAGGGCGCTCCAATAGGTCCATCGCGTCCCGTCGGGGCGATCGCAGGGCAGTTCCAGCAGGGTCATGCCGGCGAGCTGAGCCTTCCAATAGTCGATCTGTGACGCCGGCGCGCTCGCGCATTGATCGCTGCGTTGCCAGCAGGCGAAGTCGGCATATTGCAAAGCCGGCTGCCGCGGCGCACTCGCCGTTTCGCCGCGCGCCACGCCGTACAGGGCGGCCAAATCCTGGATCAGCACCTGGTGCGACCAGCCGTCGAACGCGATGTGATGGGTGCGTAACAGCAGGGCATGACGGTGAGGGCCGAGACACAGCAGCAGCCCCGTCACAAGCGGTCCTCGCGACAGATCGAACGGCCGGCGCCCATGGGATCGAGCGATCTCCCGGATGGCGGCTTCCTGATCGTCGGGCCCGAGGTCGGAAAGGTCCTGCCGCTCGATCGGGGGAGTGTAGGGATCGCCGCTGATCTGACGCGGCTGCTCGTCCACGACCTGGAAGGTGGTGCGCAGTATCTCGTGTCGGGTCACGAGAGCGGTCAGCGCCTCCAGCAAGGCGGTCGGGTCGAGGGGACCGATCAGCGACAGGCCGACGACCACGTTGTAAGCGCATCCTTCCGGCTCGATCTGATCGAGCAGCCACATCCGCTCCTGGGTGTGCGACAGCGGAGCGGGTCGATCGACGGGGCGGCGTGGAATCGACGTTTCGGCCCGCCGTTGCTGCAGCCGGCGCATCAACAGAGCCCGTTTTTCGGCGGTCAGATCGGTCCGTTTCCGGGCCCGATCGCCGGCTTGGTCCGGCCTCATGCCAGGTCCTCCACGCGCGAAACGACCTCCGCGGGCGGCGCCGGATACGTGGCATCCGGGTCCAGGACCACGTTGATGCAAGCCGGCCGCCCGGAACCGAGCGCGGCGCGTACCGCCGGGCCGAGTTGCTCCGGCCGATCGACGTGCCAACCGGCGACGCCCAGCGCCTGAGCCAGCAGATCGTAGCGGAGCCCCGATTGGAACTGGCTCACCCGCTCGGAGTGATCGGGAAAGAACTGACGTTGTCGGACGGCACCGCCGTTACCATCGTTGTTGGCCACGACCACGACGACCGGCACATCATGCCGCGCGGCGGTTTCCATCTCCAATGCCGCCAAACCGAACGCAAAGTCGCCGCAAACGGCGACGACCGGGCGCGTCGGGTCTGCGATTTTCGCGCCGATCGCAAACGGAATGCCGGTTCCCATGCAGCCGTTGGAAGCGGCCGTATAGCGGCTCACCGGACTCCGGGCCGGCAACAGTTGTTGTCCTGCCGCCATGCAAACATTCCCGTCCAGCACGCAAACCGTGTCGCGGGGCAGCACCTTACGCAACTCGGTATAGAGACGCTGCGGCGGCATCGGTAGCGACGGCGAGGCCGCCGTCCGTTCCCAAACCGCCTTGCGCCGACGACGGGCGCGGCCCAGCCGGGCCAGCCAGTTCGTGTCCGGACTTTCGAGGCGAGCCGGGAGTCGTTCGACCAGTGTATTCAGACCGCGACCCGCATCGGTTGCCAGTCGCACACCGTCGGGCAGGTTGCGTCCGAGTTCATCCGGCTCGATATCGATGTGGATCGCGCGCGCATCGCTCGCCAGCTCGCTGCCGAAGCGGAATGTCCAGTCGAATCGCGCCCCTGCGACCAGCAGCACATCGGCACTGCGCAACGCGAAGCTCTGGATCGCGCTGTAATTCTGCGGATGATCATCGGGAAGAAAACCGCGCGCCATCGGCGAGGCGATGAAAGGCATCCGATGATCGTCGGCCAATTTGTGCAGGGCAGCCCACGGTTCCGACCAGCGCAGTCCCTTGCCGAACACCAGCAACGGCCGGCGTGCCCGAGTCAGCAGGCAGACCGCATCGGCCAGTGAGTCGGCTGTCGGCGCAGGTTGCAGCCTCTCGGCCGGCGCAACGGCAGTCGGCGGTCGACAACATGCCGCGAGCACGTCCTCCGGCAGATCCAGATAGACCGGACCGGGCCGCCCGACGGTCGCGATTTCGTAAGCTTCGGCCAGCGCCGTACCGAGCCTGCCGGGCCGGTCCACCACCGATGCGTGCTTGGTGAGCGCCGCCAACGCCGCTGCGCCATCCAGTTCCTGAAAACTGCCCAGTGCGCGCAGCGCGAGAGGCCTGCGTCCGCCCAGCACGAGCAGCGGCCAGGCGTTGTCGCGGGCGACCAGGATTCCGGTCGCCGTATTGGTGACGGCCGGGCCGGCGGAAACCACCACCGCGCTGGTCAGCCGTCCGGCGGCGTAGTTGTGCGCTGCCGACATCAGGCAGGCGGCCTGCTGATGGCGTGTACCGAGCACGCGGATGTCGGCCCGCACGCAGGCCGAGAGGGTTTCGTCGACGGGGGTGCCGGGAATGCCGTAGACATGGCTGACGCCCAGCCGGTGGAGTGTCTCGGCGACGATGCCGTGGCCGTTGTTCAATGCGCGCCGTTTCCGAAGCAAGCGATGCTGTTCGGGGCTCAGCGCGGCGATCCGTGAAGCGAGTGATGGCCGAGGACCGGTCAAGCGGGGGTCTCGTTCCGGCCGGCGCTGTGTGCCAGGTTGTCGTGCAGCAGGGCATTGCACTGCTGCAGCATCACGGGGCCGGTCGGGAGGCGCCCGTCATCGGCCCGGAGTTGCGCCAGTGCTTCGTCCACGGCCCGCTGCGCGGCAAACAGACATGGCGTGCTGTAGTGCACCAGGGAAACGCCGGCGTTCGCGAGCTCGGTGAGGCTGACGGGTGCGCTCTTGCCGCCGGCCAGTTGATTGAACACCAGCGGCCGATCGATTTCCCGGCCGATCCGTTGCAGCATTCGCAGATCGCTAACCGCTTCGATCAGTATCGCGTCGGCGCCCGCGGCCGCGAAGGCGCGCGCTCTGGCGAGCGCTTCCTCCGGCTCCGTCGCATCGGTGCGGGCGACGACCACCATCTCGCGTCGTGCGGCGAGGACGCGTTCGAGTTTGGAGAGATAGCCTTCCAGACTCATGATCTGCTTTCCGTCCACATGACCGCAACGCCGCGGACGCTGCTGATCCTCCAGCACCACCCCGGAAGCCCCCGCGGCTTCCAGTAGACGCAGGACATGACACGCCACCTCGGTGTCGCAGTAGCCATCGTCGATATCGACCATGATGTGCCGGTCCGGCAGGATCGCCCTGGTGCGTTGCGCAAAGGCAACCATGTCGGACCAGGCGATGAATCCGATGTCGGGCAGTCCGTAGTAACTGGCCGCGAAGCTGAAGCCGCTCAGGAAAACGCCTTCGAAATGGCGGGCGGCCAGACTGGCCGACAACACATCGTACACTCCGATCAGCGGCACCGGAGGGCGTGTCGCGATCGCCTCGCGAAGTCGCCTGCCGTAGTCAGCGCGCGACATGCCGCTACTCGCCTCCCTGTCGCACGGCCGCGTCGCGATCCGTTTCGAGCGCCAGCAGGGCTGCCGCCTCTTCGTCCGAAAGGGCTTCGATCTCTTCCAGCAGCGCCAGCAATTCTGCGCTCTGTGTCTCATCGACATGGTTGCCCAGCTCGGCTGCGAATTCTTCCACCGTGGGTTTGCGGAACAACGTCACGATCGGAAGGTCCACGCCCAGGGCGGCGCGTATACGGGCCATCAGCCGGGTACCGCTCAGCGAGTCTCCGCCGATCGCGAAGAAATTGTCGTGGATGCCGACGCGGTCGCGCCGTAACACTTCCTCGATCATTTGCGCCACCAGGGTCTCCAGCGGATCGCGGGGAGCGACGAAGCCTTCTTCGAGCCGGGACGCCAGTTTCTCGGCGAGCCCGATGCGCTGTAGTTTGCCGGTCGCCCCTTTGGGTATTTCGTCCAGCACGACGATCCGGCTGGGCACCTTGAAATCGGCCAGGCGCTCGAAGCAAAGTTCCCGCAATTCCTGCGGCGTGACTTGGGAGCCCGGCCGAAGCACGACGGCGGCGGCCAGGTCCTCGCCCAGAGTCGCATGCGGCACGCCGAAGGCGACCGCCTGGATCACATCCGGGTGATCCATCAGCGCCTCGTCCACCTCGCGCGGTGATACCTTCTCGCCCCCGCGGTTGATCAACTCCTTCAGGCGCCCGGTCAGGTATAGATAGCCCTCTGCATCCAGTTCGCCCAGGTCACCGGTCCGGAACCAGCCGTTCCGGAACGCATCGGCGTTCGCCGCCGGATTGTTCTCGTAGCCGTGGGTGACGGTCGGTCCGCGAATCACCACTTCTCCGGATCGTTCCGGGCCGAGCAATTTGCCGTTCTCATCCATGATCGCGATCTCGGGGCCTGCCGGCAGGCCGACGGAACGCGGTTTGCGCCGACGCGGAGGCAACGGATTGCTGGTCATCTGATGGGCCGCTTCGGTCATGCCGTAAGCCTCGATCACCGGTACGCCGAAGGTCTGCTCCAGGCGCTCCATCACCTGCGGCGGGAGTGCCGACGAGGAGGATCGGATGAAGCGGAGCGGACGGCGCGCGATGGTCTCCGTGGCCGTGTCCGCCCGGGCCAGGATCGCCTGGTGCATCGGCGGTACCGCGGAGAACCAGGTCGGCCGAAGGGCGTCCAGCCACCCGAAAAAGTGATCCGGCGAAAAAGGCGGAACACAGGCCACGCTGGCTCCGGCGTCGAGCGATGCCAGGAGACCTGCAACCAGCCCATGAATGTGGAACAGCGGCATGATGTTCAGGCAGCGGTCGGAGCGGGTCAGCGCCAGCGAAGAGGCCACGTTGGTCGCCGACAGCCGGAGGTTGAGCTGGGTCAAGGGGACGATCTTGGGACGCGACGTCGTTCCCGAGGTGTGCAGAACCAGTGCCACGTCTTCGGCGCAGGCGGTTGCGCGGCCTCGCGGCTTGCCTGTAGTCGGGGCGTGCAGTGTCAGTGCGCCGGCCTCCGCATCCGGCTTGGGATCGAGTTCGATGACCGGAACCCCGGACGCTGCTGCCGCGGCTCGCGCTTCGGGCATGCCGTGACGCGGCAGTACGACGGCCTTGGCCTGCAAGTCGTCGAAGTAGAATCGAAACTCCGCCTCCCGATAGGCGGGATTCAACGGCGCACAGGCGGCACATGCCGAGATCCCCAGGAAAGCGACGACCATCTCGGGGCCGTTGGGAAGTATCAGCGCGACGCGGTCGCCGGGTCCGATACCGGCGCCGTTCAGGACATCGATAGCCGATTGAACTTCGGCAAACAGTCGCCCGTAGCAAAGCGGTTCACGTCCGGGAGCGACCAACGCGCAGGCGTCCGGGTGGCGTGTCGCGGCTTCCGCCAACAACACCGGGATCGTCATCGGATCCGGCGGCAGGGTATCGATGTGGCTTTCATTCATGGACCGGTCCTCGGCCGATGGTCCGCGGCCGGCACACACCGCGATGAGTGAGGGATGACATCATCCACTGATGACCGGTCCGCCCCGCAAGACCGCATGGACTCCGCAGTTGCGAACGCCGGCTGGAGACGGTGATCGGGAAACCGAACGGGTGCGGTGCTCGACCATGGGGGCCAACCGTTACCAGGAAAGTGTCGCGCATCGTTTCCCCAGAGTGTCTTGTAATTCGCCGTTTTTCGACTGTGCGTTATGAATGCTGTCGACCGGCCCCAACGGCAGAGCCGTATGCCCGCTGTCGATCCTTCACGCTCGTATCGTCGATGCCGCGGTAGCGGATTCGGAGCAGTCGAACCGTCCGCGAGTGCCGTCGCAATCCGGTCGGCGCAAGCTGCTTGGTACGGCGAACCGAAGTCGCGAAACCATACCCCGGGCTCTTGCCGAGCACAAGGGGTCTGATCGACCGCTCTGGCCTCATGGCGGCTTCGAGCCCAGGCCGACCCAATCCGGGAGCTGCTGGCAGAACATTGCCGTCCCGAAGGCATCGGCGGCATCGCCCGGCGGTGACCGGCGATTCCGGAAGACGGCGAGAGGGAATGGCCCGGGAACTTTCGCCGATTACTGCAACGACCGGGCGAGCATCCGCAGGAATGGGACCGGCAGGTCCAGGAACTGGAGAGTCAGATTCAGTCGTGGCACCGCGAGAATGCGGCGAGCCGGAAGCTGGCGGAGAGTCCGGGGATTGGCCCGCTCACCGCCAGTGCATCGGTGGCCTCCAAACCGGCCGGCCGATGATGGCCGGAGAAGCGTTCCGTCTTGATCCCTTCTTCATCAGGTCTACGTTCAAACACGGGATTCGCCATGAACAACCCGTCTGGATGTACGTCTTAATCCCTTCTTAATCAGGTCTACGTTCAAACCAAGCCAATGAGCCTCTACTGTGCACCCTGAACCGTCTTAATCCCTTCTTAATCAGGTCTACGTTCAAACGGATGCGACGACTACATCTGCACGAATTGCTACGTCTTAATCCCTTCTTAATCAGGTCTACGTTCAAACAGTCCCGCAACGGCTAGTCTGAATGACTCACCTAGGTCTTAATCCCTTCTTAATCAGGTCTACGTTCAAACGTAGGTGGACGGATGCAGCACAAGGCGACGTTTCCGTCTTAATCCCTTCTTAATCAGGTCTACGTTCAAACCAACTCTTTCGAATTCGGCACCGAAGATTTTACCTGTCTTAATCCCTTCTTAATCAGGTCTACGTTCAAACGCAGGAAAGTTGACGGCAGCGCACGGTCTTTTGCAGTCTTAATCCCTTCTTAATCAGGTCTACGTTCAAACAAAACCGCTGATTATTCAGCGGTTCCTGGTTTCAGCGTCTTACTC
>CAZXXC010000023.1:23122-41141 GCA_964644665.1 uncultured Methylococcaceae bacterium | reverse complement strand
CGCCGCTCAACACGTCGCGCCAACGGTTTCGGGCCAGAGCGGAAGGTAGATGGACCGCGGTGTCCTGCCAAATTTCGCCTCCCACCGGCAATGTTTGGCCGTCAGCCAGCAGGACAGCGGTCAGGCGCGGCACGGCAACTAGAACCGCGCGGTCACCAGCACGGCGCGCGAACGAGCAAACATGCCGGTCTCGGCCGCCGCTGACGCTCAACGGCAGATAGTCACCGTCGCGGAATACCTCGGGCCACGCAGCACGCAGTCGCAGCGCCTGCCGAAGCAGATAGAGCTTGATGCGCCCGTCCGCGATGTTCTCGATCAGCGGTTTCAGCATTTCGCGCCGCTCGTCGGCCGTTGCGGCTGACAGCGGCTTCAATTGCTGCAGGAATCGCCGACGAAGATCGAAATCGACCGGGGAGCGGTTGTCGGGATCGACCAGCGTGAACTGCCAGAGCTCGCAGCCCTGGTAAATGTCCGGCACCCCCGGTGCCGTCAATTTAAGCGCAGTCTGGGCAAGGCTGTTGATCATGCCGAAGCGAATGATGGGAACGACCGCCGCAATGAAATCGGCCAGGAACAGATTCGTCTCTCCCGGCGAAAGCAGAGCAGCGATGAACGTCACCAGCGCATCCTCGTATTCGGCATTGATATTGATCCAACTGGTGTGTTCCTTGGCTTCGCGCACCGCCTTGATCATGTAGGCTTGGATGCGGCCGCGGTAGGCGTCGAGATCGACCTCGGCCGGGTCACCCGGCGGCCAAGTTCCGACCAGGGTCTGGTAGAGCAGATACTCGTCGTTCGAGGCAGGGATGGGTTGGCCGTCCGATTCCCGCTTACGGCCCCGATTCATCCGCGACCAGCGTTCGACCATCTGCCCCCAGGCTTCGGCCATTTCCGATAGCGCGTTGATCCTGGCCCGCACGTCTTCCGAGCGCTTGCTGTCGTGCGTGGATGTGGCCAGTTGATTATGCGGCCACCGCAGGGCGCGATTCCGTGTCGCCGCGTGGTAGGCGGTGACCGAGATGCCGAACCGGCGCGGCTCGCCGCCGACATCGTTCAGGGAGACAAGTCGGTGGTAGCGGTAAAAGGCCGTATCCTCGACACCTTTGGCCATCACCGGGGCGGAGAATTGCTGGAACGTCATCGCGACCTCGAGCACGGCTTCTCGGTAGGAATCTGCGGCGTATTGCGCGATATCGCCGGTCAGCACGTCGTGCACGAAATCGAAGATACTGACATCGGCGGCCGGACTGCGCTTTTTCGCTACCGCCACGGCCCAGTCGATGTGACGCCGGTCATCCGAGGATAGTCCGGCTGCGCTCACGTAACTGCGGTACACCGGAAAGCAGGCGACAATCTCCGCCAGCGCGTCGCGCAGATTGTTCAGCGTGAAGTCGCAGGTATTCCGGCTCGCCGCAGCGATCCGAGCCAGGCGGTTGGCCAGCACGTTCAACCCGCTGGCCAGGGAGGTGTCCACGATCAGTTTCTTGGCGCGATAGCCCAAGGTATCGAAATCCTCGCTTTCCCCGATGAAATCGCCATAGATTCGTGTCAACGCAGCCTCGGCGTCCGCGTTCACGAACAAGGCATTGGTCAGATTGGCAAAGCGGTAACCGGTCGCGCCGTGGATCATCCAGTCGTCGAGCAGTCGTTCATGGTCAGCGAGAATCTTCTCGATGACCAGGTACACCGCCAGCGGGGAACCCGGCTCCGATACACCGCCGCGTACGGCTTCCTGGATGCGACGGAAGTACTGTCCGGGATCATAAAGCCCATCCGGATGATCGATCCGCAAGCCTTGAATCTTGCCCGCGGCGACGAGATCCAGTACGAACCGGTGAGTGGCCTCGAACACGGCCGATTCTTCCATCCGCAAGGCGGCCAGATCGTTGATGTCGAAAAACCGACGGTAGTTGATCTCATCCGAGGCAACGCGCCAAAACGCCAGCCGATAACTCTGTGCCTGAATCAACTCATGCAGCGTGTCGAAGCTGGGTGCGTCGCCGGGCCGGCCGTTGAGTTCCCGCAGATTTTCGGCTACGTGGTGCGCCACATCGCTGTTCGACACATACAGTGTTGCCAAGCGACGCTTGTGCACCTCCTTGTCGCGCTGACGCTCCGCCTGCTGTGCCGGATCCGCCGTTAACCGCGGCGGCAGATGGCCGAACGCGGTCGATAGGGCCTGCAGTTCGAAAAGCTGCGGGTGGTCCTTACCCATCACCTCGGCCAAATGTTCCTGCCGACGCGAGATGATTCTGGGATAGGTCGCCGGATCGATGGGCAGCCGATGCTGGTAATAGAACAGACTGAATTCGCCCCGTTCCGGGTCGAACGTCAGGCGCAGTTCCCCGCGATTCAAGACCACGCCGTAATGCTCGCCCAGCAGCGGCAGCAACACCTTGCCCTGCAATCCCGGGTTCAGAGACTCCCAGTCAATATCGAAAAAACGTCCGTAGAGCGATGCGGGACCGTTCTCGAGGACATCCAACCACCAGGCATTGTCGGCCCCCATCACGCCCATATGGTTCGGAACCACATCGAGGATATGGCCCATGCCGTGTCGCTCCAGTGCATCGATCCAACGATCATAGTCTTCCCGCGTGCCGATCTCCGAATTCAAGGCGCCATGATCCACGATGTCGTATCCGTGCATGCTGCCGGGACGGGCTTTCAGATAGGGCGAGGCATAGCAATGGCTGACGCCGAGTTCTGCCAGGTATGGAACGAGTTCGGTGGCGTCTGCGAAGGTGAAGCCGCGATTGAATTGAAGACGATAAGTCGCACGGGGAATGATCGCAGCAGGAAACTCGGCGGTGCCCGAAACCTTGGGCGTCACCGAGACGCCACGCTCGCTCCGCAGCATCTCTCCGACTCTCCATAACCGTTCGTCGTTACGCCAATCCTCCAGATCAAGCGTCAGGCGCCGCCGCCAACTGGAACCCGGATCACCGCCGCAGCCTGACGGATCCGAAAGTTCGGGCATGCCGAGGATGTCCTCCGGTTGGACGATCAACACCCGCGCCGGTGTCCGTGCCAGATAGGCATGAACGGCAGTCACGAATTCGGACGTCAGTTCCGGCACCGCAACGGGATGGGTCGAGGCACCCTCTGGCAGCAGACGCTCCTTTTCCAAAGCCAGCAGCAGTCGTGCGCAATCGCACGCACGCTCGACGACCATGGCCTCGCGTTCCGCTTCGGTACGGAACCGCCCCGCTGTGGCGCGTGTGTCGAGATCGCACCCGCGCCAAAAGCCATGTAGGCCGGGGTGGCCAGGACTCGACACGGCAACCATCGATGCTCCCGGATATTCGGCCGGCGGGCGGAATGCGCCCGCCTCGGTTCGCTCGAAAAAGAAGGATCGCTGGGACAGCATACCGACAGTGGCCACCTCCTCGTGGAAGGCGACGGGGGACGACTCGCAATGCTCGGCAATGACGAGGCAGCGGTTGCGATGGCTCTCCAACGCGATGATACCGAGCAGATCCTCGAATGGAAAATCCACGTAAGTGCCGTCGTCCGGGCTCCCGCCCTCCGGAATCCAAAAGGCACGCTTTAGGCCGTTGGCACCGAGAATGCGCAGTGCGCCCGCATATTTCATGTTGGCGGTCACCGCTTCGATGTACGGCCGGTAGGCGGCTCGTCGCAGCGTGTCTGGAATAAACGGCACACCTCCCGTGGAGCGTCCGGCACAGCCCGGCGGCACGCCGATCCGTGCCCCATTCGCAAAGACCGACTGCCAGCGCCAGACATCCGCGCCCGCCGGGTCGACCGATTCGGCGAGGTCCAGGCACAGGCCGATGCCCAAACCTCGCCGCCGGGACCGCACCCCGGCCTCTGCCAGTTGGTTTGCGGCCGCCCACTGCAGCCAAAGAGCAAACTCCACATCGTTCGACCGATCCGTGGCGAATTCCGCGACGGCCGGCGATCCCGGATCGCGGAACGGATCGGGCCAAGTCCGCCAGTCGACGTCGGCCTGGCCCGGCCGCCCGAAATGAAGTCGCAGGGCCTCGAAACGGGCATACGCACGGAGCGCATCGCCGCCGGATTCGACGAAACGCTGAAAATCCACCGCGCGCCCGCTGCTCCGCGACAAGTCACGTTCCCTGAAATGCCGGTACAGCAGTTCAAGCACCTCGGCCTTGGCGGTAGAGAGAACCGTCTCATTGACCCATTCCTCGGCCCGGAGACTGCGCAGACGGGCCTGGAATCCAGGAGCCGAGACCAACTCCCGCGCTGCGCCACAACTGCGGAACTCGGGCAGTGCCTCGACGTCCAGACACAGCGTATTCAGAAAAGCCCGGCTCGACGGGAGATAGGGGTCGGCGTGCACCGTATCGGCGCACGACCACGCATGTAGCGAGTGCAGTCCGACAATTCCGCCGCCCGCCTCGGCGGTTAGATCGACGAGAGAGCAAATATCCGTGAAATCGCCGCCACCCCAGTTGTGACGCGAGCGTACTGCGAAGACATCCGTACCGGGCCCCCACGCGCGACGGTCCTGCTGAATCGCTTCCGGCTGATAACAAGCCAGCGGCGTGACGATAAGCGCCATGCTGTCCGGTTCCGTTCCGGCTGGCCGGTCCAGCTCAACACGGTGATAGCCGAGATCGCCAACCGCCGGAACTTCCAGCAGCATGCGCTGGAAACCGTCGCTGCCGTTGCTGGCGGCGCGGGCCGGGTTCAACTCGGCCGGAACGAATTCACCGATCTGTGAAGCTCCGTTTTCCAGGTATATCTTCCAACGATGCGTTCGGCCTGCCATCTCGGCCGGAATCGACAACTCGACTCGAATCGGCGCGCCGCGGCGGACGACCTGTACGGCCGGCATTAGCCGTGTTGCCTCTTCCGCATCAAGACTGGCGATCAGACCCGGCGGTTCGACCCCGACCGGTAGCCGCATGGCTGTCAGCATGGACCGAAGGGTCTCCGGCGTCACGACATGGCGCTGCCCGCGTCGATCCAGCCAATTGGTGGCGATGCCACACCGGCGCGCAAGCGCGGCGAGAGCGTTCAGAGGATTCATCGAACCGGCAAGCGAAGCATCCAGAGGACTGACCACGCCGGAAGCGTGCAAACCGATGACAATTCCACGCCTCCCGGCAACGCAAAAAGGATCGAGCCATCCGGTCGCTCGACGTTCTCCGCGGACTTCGGACAGAGGTTCGCCAGCAACTGCCATTCCGAATCATCGGCCAGCCGCCAAGTCACCGCAATGACCCCGGCGGCGGGCCGCAAGAACCGCGCCTTTCCACCACGGATGCCACTAAGGCGCGGAATGAGTTGCGCATGGCGTACGGCCAGTAATCGCCTATAAAGGGCTAACATCTCCCGGTGCGGAGCGTGATCGGCTGCACTCCAGTCGAGCACACACTGTACGAACGTTTCAGCCGCATTCGGGTCGGGTATCAGGTCCCGCTCAGCGGAGTCGGCAAAACGCGCGAACGACGCAAATTCCCGTCGTCGGCCATCGGCCACGGCATTCGCCAGATCCGGACCGAAGTCGCAGAAGTATAGGAACGGCTGCCGCGCCGCGAATTCTTCGCCCATGAACAGCAGCGGCGGTGACGGTGCGAGCAGTAGCACCGCGGTCACGGCTCGCAAGGCTGCCGGTGAAGCCAGACGGCAGAGCCGTTCACCGAATGCCCGATTGCCCACCTGGTCGTGGGTCTGTAGGAAATTCACGAATGCCGTTGGCGGCAAGGCGGCGCTCGGTTCACCGCGTACCGCGCCTCCCCGGAACTCCGAGGGTTCGCCCTGATAGGCGAAACCCTCCCCCAAGCAGCGGGCCAGCCGATACAGCGGATCATCGCAGTAGTCGGCATAATAGCCGTCAGTCTCGCCGGTCGCGATGACATGCAGCGCATGGTGGATGTCATCATTCCACTGGGCAGTCGCTTGCCGGCAAGCGCCTTGCGCATCGCGACGGAGGTAGTGCGACTGATTGCGGTCGTTCTCTACGATCAGGTGGATGGGACGTTCGCGACCAGGACCCGCGCGCACGACCGCTGCCAGTTCCTCGATGATGTGCGGTGAACTGTCGTCACAGATCGCATGCACGGCGTCTAGCCGCAATCCGTCGAGATGATATTCCCGCAGCCAGAATAGTGCGTTTTGGAGAAAGAATTCCCGCACGGTACGGCTGGCTGTGCCGTCGAAATTGATCGCCGCCCCCCAAGGCGTGTGGCGCTTCGGATTGAAGAAGTCCGGCGCGTAGCGGTGCAAGTAATTGCCTTCGGGACCGAAATGGTTGTAGACGACGTCCAGCAGAACCATCAGACCGCGACGGTGCGCGGCCCCAATCAGCCGTTTGAAATCCTCCGGCCGGCCATAGCTCGCATCGGGGGCATAAGGCAACACGCCGTCGTATCCCCAGTTGCGGCGTCCGGGGAAGTCCGCGACGGGCATGATCTCGATTGCCGTGACGCCGAGTCTGGCCAGATCATCCAGGCGGTCCTCGACGCCGCGGTAGGTGCCCTCGGGCGAAAAGGTTCCGACATGCAGCTCGTAAATCACCGCTTCTTCCCAAGGCCGACCCTGCCAATCAGGGTCCACCCAGTCGAAGGCCAGCGGATCGATCACCTCCGAGGGTCCATGCACATCGTCGGGATTGAAACGGGATGCCGGATCGGGCACAAGCAATCCGTCGGGCAGCCGGAATCGATAGCGGCAGCCGGCTCCGACATCAGGCAGCACCAGGCGGTGCCATCCTCCAGCACAGGCGCGCATCGGATGCTCTACAGGGGCATCGTGCTCAATGAGCAGCCTGACCTCGGCGACCGACGGCGCCCACAGGTTGAAATGAGCACCGCGATCCGTCAATTCGCAGCCGAAGGGCTTTTCGTGGCGTCGTCTCAAACTGCCTCCTTTTGGATCGAGAGGGCGAAATCCGGACTCCGGCAGGGGCATGACTTCAGCGCGGCTCGAAATAGGCATTCCCGCGCAAACCAGCAAACCTATTCGGACAGGGGCGCTTGCGCCATGAAGCCGCGATGGCATATTGTAACCGCGCCTACACTTTCGTGTCCTTGAGGTGACCATCATGGCATCTTCGACCGAAACCGATCTGGAAACCCTCAAGTCCGACTTTGCCGCGCTGAACCAAACCGTCGCCGAACTCTCGCGCGACGTCAGGAGCCTCCTCGCTGCCGAGGTGAAGGACAGCGGAGAGAAAGCCAAGTCCGGCTTCGACGACAGCGTTGCCGGGCTGAGGGAACGGCTGGAAGAAATTCGTGGCCGCGGCAAGCAGTACGTCGATACCGCCGAGCAAAAGGTCGGCGAGCATCCCTACACCAGCTTGGTGACCGCTTTCGGCATCGGGTTCATTCTCGCAAAACTACTCGACTTGGGGCGATCGCGCTGAATCCCTTGGCGGAGTTCCTGATCGCCTTCGTCGAACTGCTCGAAGCCGAAGGTCGCCTGCTGCGGGAATCCGCGCTCGGGCTGGGGCGCTCCGTAGCGTTCCTGGGCTGCGCGGCGCTGCTGATGCTGCTCGGTCTGGGCTGTCTACTGACCGGCTTTTATCTGCTTGCTGCCCGTTCGATCGGTGTCCCTGAAGCCTTGCTGCTGACCGGTTTGTTGGCTGGCGGTGGCGGCTGGCTTTTTCTGTGGCTCGCGAACCGGCGGCCCCGGTCTTGACCGACGAGCTGAGTGCCGCCAAGCGGCGGCTAAGGACCGCCGGGCACTCGGGCCGGCATGACACGCCCCGGGACCGGAACGTGGCACAAGCCAAGGAGGATTTGCGCAGCGCCGCTCAATTGCTGACCGGCTATTACGGCGGATCGGTTGCGGAACGAATCGCGGTGCAGCAGTTGGGCGACTGGGTGAGACGTTCCCCGTGGCAGGCGATACTGGCGGCGTTGGCCACGGGAACCCTCCTGGGGAGTCGGGGCTCGGCGGTACTGTGTCTGGTCGCACGAATGCTCGACATTGCTTTGGCGGAGTCCCTTAGCGCGCAGGCTCGGAGTTTTCGCCCGCCGGGCGCGAGCGATCCGGCGGCGGCTAGTGACCCGCCGAATCCGACGTGCCCTTGATAGCCCGTTTGCCTGATGGAATCCGTCCGCAACCGCGACCTGATTCGTCCCGGTCAAGAGCTTTCATTCGGCCCTTGAGGGCAGAGGCAGCCGCAGCGGCACCATTGGCGCGGCTGCGGGAACAGGCTTCCATAACTACGGCTACGGCACGATTGGCGGCCTGAGCCGCTTTACCCCCGAGCATCCCTCATGCCCGGCAACCCGCATCTGGCCGTGTGTTGCGCCGCACCGTCAGCGCTGCTTCTGCAACGGTCCCGCGTCCACTACCCTCGCAGATCACTCAGCCCTCGTCCACGCCGGATGGAGGTTCCGGCTCGGATTCTGCTGGCACGTGATTCGATGACCGAAGCGGCACCCTGGTCAATTTGCTCGGTACACTGGGCGCTTCCAGATTGAGCTCATCCCAACGGTCCCTCAGTTTATCGCACCAATCGCTCAGATCCTGCTCCTTTTGCGGCGGAAAGGCGAGCGACTGATCCATCGCGTTGAACAAGGCTTGATAGCGGGCACTGGCATTCCGATGGTTCTCGGCCTGCTCAGAATACTTCAGGAATGTCTGCAAAGCGCCGAGGATGGCGGTGACCACCGCTATCAGTCCGATTGTCATCTGCAGCCAAAAATTCGAGTGATGCTCGATGGTTGCGAACACGTAGGACGCGACCACCACCGCGAACACGATCATGGGCACGCCGAGAATGTAATTCAGACGCCTGATTCGCGTCGACAACTGGTAGTGCGTCTCCATCATCGTCCGCAACTCTTGCCGCCAGGATTTCAGGAGGTTGCGCTGTTCGATCTTCATGCTATTGCCCTCGGCCTCGCCATCGAAAGTATCTCCTCACCAGAAACGGCTGCGGTGTCGCGGTGAGCACTATCCAGCTTGGCGCCGGTTGGACCCATCATTTCTCCGCTGCCCGTCCATCCGACCGCCATCGATCCGCCAATAGCGGAAACAGCAGCACGGAAATCATCGCGGCGCTCACGAGAACGGCGGCGCGATCGGAACTCAACACGCCCGAAGACAGGCCCAACTCGGAAATGACGACGATCAGAGGCAGCCCTGTCGCCGAGTAAAAGGTAAATGCCAACTTCTCGTGTCGGTCAAGGTCGTTGCGGTACAGCAAGACCGGTATGCCGCGAATCAGCACGAACAGGCATAGCAAGATGATGATCTGTATCGGTGCGAGCGGGCCGGACCAGAGCGCCGAGACATCGAAGCGCATGCCAACCGTGATGAAGAAGATCGGTATCAGGAAGCCGAAGCCCACCGCGTCGAGCTTCTGACGCAATATTTCTCCCTTTTCGCCTTTCGTGGCCAGACCCACGACCATACCGGCGGCGAACGCTCCGATGACGATATTGAGGCCGAACTTCTCGGCCAAAGCCACGAGCAGCGCCTGTAACACGATACAGAGCCGCACCGGAAGCTGACCGCTGCTTTGCATCGTGTGGGCGAGCCGCTCGATCAGCGCGGACGACCGAACCACCAATGCCACATAGGCAGCGAGAAACGCGACGACCGTAAAGCCGACGATGAACAGCGAATGCACGACCGTGCTGTGGCTTGGAATCAGGATGAGCGAAATCACGACCAGGGGACCGAACTCACCCATCGCGGCTGCAGCCAGCATGTATTTGCCGAAATTGGAGTCCAAAGTTCCCTTGTCTTTGAGAATCGGAATCACGATTCCGAGCGCAGTGGTCGAAAGGGCGACCGCAGCCAGTACCGGCGGAGCATGGATCAGCCCTACCGCGTGAAGCAGCAGCGTGCATCCCATCGCCAGGGAGAACGACAATAACCAGCCGTTGATCGCGAGCAGCATCGGCCTTCCCTGAATCTCGCCGATATCGATTTCGAGTCCGACCAGAAACAGCAGGAACGTCAGCCCGAGCGACGAGAGTGGAGCGATCACGCCCTCCGGGTCCGCCAATTCGAGCACGTGCGGTCCGATCAGGATACCAAGCAGAATTTCCAGCACCACGACCGGTATCCGAACGGCCGATGGCAACTCCGCGAGTGCCGGTGCCAAGGCTACCGCGACAGCGACGATGATCAATTCGGTGTGAAAGGTCTCCATGCCTTCGGTCAGCGCCCTGGTGCGAACAACGATGACCTCCTACCATAATGCAGTCTGTTGATGTTGCCAAGCCAGCGCCGCCGGTTCTTGCGCCTTGCCCCCGGCTGCCTGGCACGTGCATCAGCGGCCAACCCGCACAGGACGGCCATTGGACACACTTTTCCCCTGCCGGTGACGTTCTTCCTAGTGTTCGGCGCCGCGGAAAGAACCCGCCGACACTACCGATCCGGAATCCGCGACACCCAGTCTGCAGCGCGGGTACGGGAGGACGCTGGCCTCGGGTCATGCTGCGGCGAGCGGCCCGGCCCAGAACTCTGTGCCAGAATGGCATTCTAACGCGGTGATTTGAACAGGAGACGGAACGTGCCAGGCGCGTCGCGATACCACTCATCCCAATCGGAACGCAGACGCCGGGTCGAAATTTTCGCCGCGGCGGTGATCAGCGGTGCGCTGCTCGGAATGTTCCTGCTGCGACCGATCAACGACTTCGTCGCCTGGCATGAACATGAAGTCAGCGCCGCTACCTGGTGGAGCTACGTGTGGTCCGAGCTGCTCGGTTCGCTACAAGGTGCCAAACCCACCAAGACGGCTTTCTACGCCGGGGTCGGCATGCTGATCAGCCTGCTGGCGGCAGCGTTCTATTCGGGCATCCACGCCAGGAATCATTGGATCGATGAACTGACCGCCGAGTTGGGCCGGGATCTCGACGCGCTGATCGAGGCCGGCGAGAGCGATCTGCTCGAATTCAAATCCACGCTGCGCTGGGATCTGCAGGAGCAGCGCACCAATCGCGGGCTGGAAATCGTCGTGATGAAAACCATCGCCGGCTTTCTGAACGGCCGAGGCGGCACATTGCTGATCGGCGTCGCCGACGACGGCGAGATCGTCGGCCTGGAACCGGACTATCGAACGCTGAAGAAACAGGACCGCGACGGCTTCGAACAAGCCCTGATCACCGCAGTCGCCAACCATCTCGGCGGAGACCTTTGCCCGTACCTGCAGGTGGTCTTCCACACGATGCACGGCAAGGACGTGTGCCGGGTGATCGTCTCTCCGTCGCCGCGTGCGGTGTTCGTGGAGCAGTCGGGTAGCCCGAAACTGTATCTGCGTTCGGCCGCGACGACCCGGGAACTGAACATCAAGGAGGCGATGGATTACCAGTCGACCCGCTGGCCCGGTTGATGCCCGGTCACCGGGGGGCCGCCGGGCCGCCATTGCGCGGCGCCCCCACCACCAGCACATCCGCCGACGACAGCGCCAACACGTACTTGGTCACGCTGCCGAGCAGCCATTCCGGCAAGCGGCTGGCGCCGTGTCTGCCGATCACGATCAGGTCGCAATCCTGATCCCGTTCCTGGTCGAGGATGCGCTCCCCCGGCTGCCCGGGGAGCAGTATGCGGTCCACATCGTCGATGCGGATTCCGCATTGCCGACTCCAGTCCTCCAGCCGCTCCGAAGCCTCGCGCTGCGCCGCGAGACGCAGGTCCATCATCTCGATGTCGTCGAACCCGGCATAGTGCAGTTTGCGTTCGAACGGTATCTCGAACACATGCAATAAAATGCGTTCGGCGCTCGGCGCCACGGCCTTCGCCAAAGCCGGAACCGCTGCCGAACGGGGCGATTCATCCACCGCCAACAAGGTCTTGCGGTACGGCTCATGCGGAATCTGCTTGACCACCAGCACCGGTCGAGTTCCGAGCCGCAGCAAGCGCTCGGTGGTGGAACCCAGCAGCAGCTCGCGGGCGAATCCGGCGCCATGGGCACCCAACACCACCAGATCGGCTGCCCAGTCCTCGGCCGCGCGCACCAGTTCCGGCAACACCTCACCGGTCACCGATCGGACTTCGGCCGTAACGCCATACCGTCGCTGGATACCCTCCGCCAATCGGGACAACGACTCGGCGGCTGCGCTGCGGATCCGCTCGATCCGCGTGTCCAGTAACTGACCGCTGAGCCGCTGCACACTCTCGACGACCCGGCTGTCCAGCACATGCACCAGGGTCAAGCGGGCATCGCACTCGGCGGCCAGCATCGCCGCACGCGCGGCTGCATGGCGCGCCGAAGGCGACAGGTCGGTCGCCGCCATCACGGTACGGATCGGATTCATCGTGCGATTCACCTCGTCGTCGTGGGCAAGGGCCGCCGCCTCCCGCTCGGGGCTGCCGGCGGCCGAATCGGACACAGCTCCTCCGACGCCCGCGGGGCAGGCCGGTTTCGGCGACCGGCTATCCGGCAAGCCGCACTTCGGCGCGTTGCAGGCCTTCCGGAGAACCGAACAAAACGACCACATCGTCGACCTCCAGCCGCGTGTCCGGCGCCGGATCGAGCTGGCGGCGCCCTTGCCGCACCAGCGCGGTGACCACCACGTCCTCAAGCGCCAGCTCCTGGAGGCTGCATCCGATCGCTCGGCTGCCGGAGGCCACGACCACCGGCCGCAGGCGGTCTCGATCGGGGACCGCGGTGGCGTCGGCAAACACGCTTTCGCCCGGGAAAAACTCGCGCAGCACCAGGTAGCGCCGGGATCGCTCCTCCCGAATGCGGCGCACCACGCGGGCGATCGGTACGTCCAGCAGCAACAGCGCCTGCGAGGCGATCATCAGCCCGGCCTCCAGTGTCTCCGGGACCACCTCGGTCGCGCCGCTCTTCCTGAGCTGTTCGACATGACTCTCATCGCGGGTCCTCACCATCACCGGCAGATCCTTCCTGACCGCCAGCACGTGCGCCAGCACCTTCTGCGCAGCCGCAATATCGTCGTAGGTGATCACGACCAGTCGGGCGGTCCCGATACCGACCGCTTCCAGCATGCCGAGTTCGGTCGAATCGCCGTAGTACACCGGTTCTCCGGCTATCCTCGCCTCCCGGACCCGTGAAGGATCGAGGTCGACTGCGACGTAGGGGATGGATTCCTCCTCCAGAAAATGGCCGACGTTCTGTCCGATGCGACCGTATCCGCACAGGATGGCGTGGTCGTTGAACGTGCCTGTGATCGTGGCCGCCAGATCGGCGCTTTCGACGGCATCGGTGCGTCGCGGCGTGAACCAGCATGCCAGAGCGTGGTTGTAGCGGATCAACAACGGCGCCGCGACCATCGAGAACAGCACGGCGGTCAGCGCGACCTGGGCGACTGGCGGCGTGATCGCGCCGCTGGTGCGTGCGATCGCCAGCAGAGCGAACCCGAACTCGCCGCCGACCGCCACCAGAAAACCGATCCGCCAGGCGGTGAGCGAGTCGATCCGGGCCCATAGCACCAGAACGGCGACCAGCACCACCTTGATCGTCAGCAGCGCTACCGCGCCGGCCAATGCCCATGGCCAAATCCCGGGCATCAGCGAAGGATCGAACAGCATGCCGGTGCTGACGAAAAACAACCCCAGCAACACGTCGCGAAACGGCCGGATCGTTGATTCCATCTGATGCCGGAATTCGGTCTCGCCCAGCATCATCCCGACCAGAAATGCACCGAACGCCATGGACAGGCCGAGCGTGTGTGTGACCCAGGCCGCCCCCAACGCGACCAGCAATACGGTCAGCGTAAACAGCTCCGCCGAGCGACGGGAGGCCACCGTGTGAAAGATGGGCTGCAGTAGCCAGCGTCCGGCCAGGAAAACCGCCGCAAAAGCCATGAAGGCTTTGCCGATGGCCCAGGACAACGAGACCGCCAGTGCTTCGAAATTCGCGGCCGTCCCCAGCACCGGCACGACCAGGATCAGCGGGACCGCCGTCACATCCTGGAACACCGACATCGCGATGCCGAGCCGGCCATGTCGGCTGTGTTCCTCGCCCTGTTCGACCAGCTGCTTGCTGATGATGGTCGTCGAGGATTGCGCGAACACGGCGCCGACGACGAAGGCGGCAGCCGGAGACAGGCCCGCAGCCCAGGACATCACGCCGATCGCGGCCGTCGTCAGCACCACCTGGCCAGTGCCCAGCCCCAGGACCAGGTGGCGCAGTGAATGAATCTGGGGCAGTGAGAAATTCAGCCCGATCGTGAACAGCAGAAAGACGATGCCGAATTCGGCGGCGCCCTGGATCTGTTGCTCCTCGATCACCGGTCCGGCGGTATGGGGTCCCAGCAGCACGCCGACCAGCAAATAGCCGAGGCTCGACGGAATCCGCATGCGCTGGAAGGCGATGACCACGACCACCGCAGTGCCCAGCAGCAGCAGGATTTCCGGAAACGTCGGATTATTCATCGGCGATCACTCTATTTCAGACTACCAATCGAAAGTTTCTGCGGAAGCGTTGGACTGGTTCGCGCCCGAGCGCCGCGCGTGAGAACTCTTCAGTGGCTTCGGACCGCGACTCCGCCGCAACGCCTGTCATGCGACCACCAGCCGCACCGCGTTCTTGCCGGCCGACTTGACCTGATACATCAGCCGGTCCGCCTGCTCGAGCAGACTGTCCACCGAAGGCGGCGGCAGCCGATAAGCGACGGCGCCGACGCTGACCGTCACGGGATATCGGTCCGCAAAGGTCGCTGATGCCGCGTCGCGGATCTTCTGTACCGCTGCCTTCGCCGCCTCGGCATCACATTCGGCGAAAAGCACCGCAAACTCGTCACCGCTCAGGCGGGCGACGATGTCGCTGGCGCGTACCTGGGAGGACAAGGCACCGGCGAACCGGCGCAGCAACTCGTCACCGGCCGCATGCCCGGCAAGGTCGTTGACCGCCTTGAAATTGTCCAGATCGAAATAGGCCATCGTAAGAGGGCGGCCGTAACGTCGGGCACGGCTGATCTCCAGTGCGGCGGCCTCGTGGAACGCCCTGCGATTCTGTACGCCGGTGAGCGGGTCGATACGGGCCAGCCGGTACTGCCGGTGCAGCAGGGAGCGCAAAACGGCAACCAGTGTCGACAACAGGGTCTGGATCATCAGCCGGGAGAAGAAATTCCAGAGATACGCTGCGGCACTGTACGAATAGCGGTCGGTGACGAAATCGACGTACAACCACAATCCGCCTGTGGCGACCGAGGCTGCCACGCCGCCCGCGGCACCGTGAACCCACGCGAGAATGACGACCGGAACCAGATAGAACAGCGAAAACGTGAACTCGGCCGATGATATCAGGTCCAGGATTCCAATACATGGGATCAGGACCACGGCGACCGCCGTCCAGATCACGCGGCTCGCCGTGTCGAGTTCCAGAAATGGCTTCATGAATTCCGCGAACGCATTGTCGTTGACGAGGAGTGGATGGTAACCGGCCATGGCCGGCCTGCCCACCCGCAACAGGCCACCCCCGAGGAAGCGCGCCGCCCGGCATCGCCGTGTCGTACCGACTCGGGCAATCGGGCAGGATCCGCGCGACCGTCGCCGCGCGACGCTTTGCCGCTATCGTGATATCTTCTCGTCGGACACCACAAGCAGCGGTCGCCTTGCAGGGGCGGCCGTCCGATCGTCCCGGAAAGACATCCATGCATCTGTCACTTCGCTTCATCATTCCGCTGCTGGTCGTGTTGGCCGGGGTCGCCTATCTGATTCTGCCTTTGGTGGACCAACTGACCTTGCGCTGGTTCATGCGCGACCTCGACATCCGCTCCGCGCTGATCGCGAGTACGCTGCAGGAACCCTTGCAGGAGAACCTCAGCAAGGATTCGCGCAAGAAGACACTCGCCTATTTCAACCGGATCATACCGGATGAACGGATGTTCGCCCTGGGCCTGTGCACCGCCGACGACCGCAGCCTGATCGCGACCAAGGCATTTCCGGAAACGATCCGCTGCGAGGACCTCGAACAGCAGGAGGTGCCGGCGCACCGGCTGCTAGACACCGAGCAGGGCCTGCTGCACGTCTCGGTGCACCCGGTCGCGCAAGAGGGTGGATCGCTGGGCAATCTGGTGCTGGTGCATGACATGAGTTTCGTGCAGCGCCGGAGCGAAGAAACGCGACGCTACGTGTTCGCCTTTTTCGTCGGACTGGGCGTGGTGATCTCGTTGATCACCGTGATCATCGCCCAGTTGAGCTGGCGCGGCTGGGTGCAAGGCACACGCGCGCTGCTCCGCGGCGAAGGGCTGTTGCGGCCGAGCGAACGGGTCACCATGCCGGAACTTAGAATGATCGAGCGCGACCTGCGGGAGCTGATGCAGGACGTTCGCGCCGAGTACCAGCCGCGCGACGTGTCGCAGACCGACTGGTCGCCGGAGACCCTGCGCGACATCCTGCACCGCGACCTGCTGGGCGAGGACATCATCGCCGTCTCGAATCGCGAGCCGTACATCCACGTGCGGCGCAACGGCGCGATCGACGCGCTGCGCCCCGCCAGCGGCCTGGTGACTGCCTTGGAACCGGTGATGCGCGCCTGTTCCGGCACCTGGATCGCGCACGGCAGCGGCAACGCCGACCGCGACGTGGTGGATGCCGACGACCGCGTCGAGGTGCCGCCGGAGTCGCCGTTGTACCGGATTCGGCGTATCTGGATGACCGCGGAGGAGGAACAAGGCTATTACTATGGTTTCAGCAATGAGGGGCTGTGGCCGCTCTGTCACATCGCCCACGTGCGGCCCGCATTTCGTGCCAAGGATTGGGACGCCTATGTAGAGATCAACCGGCGCTTCGCCCGCGCGGTGGTCGAAGAAGCCCGCAATCCGAACCCGATCGTGCTGGTGCAGGACTACCACTGCGCGCTGGTGCCGCGGATGATCCGCGAGCAGCTCCCCGACGCCATCATCATCACGTTCTGGCACATTCCGTGGCCGAACCCCGAATCCTTCGCGATCTGCCCGTGGCGTGCGGAATTGCTCGACGGCATGCTCGGCAGCAGCATCCTGGGCTTCCATACGCGGTTCCATTGCAACAATTTCGTCGACACGGTCGATCGGCTGCTGGAAGCCCGCGTTGACCGCGAGACCTTCGATGTCACCTACGGCGGTATGGCGACGGCGGTCAAACGCTACCCGATCTCGATCGAATGGCCGCCCTCACCCACCGCGATCCGGAAATCGATCGCGGATTGCCGTACCGAGGTGCGCCAGCGCCACGGCTTGCCGGCCGACCACAAGCTCGGGATCGGGGTCGATCGACTGGACTACACCAAAGGCATCCTGGAACGGTTCATGGCGATCGAGGCGCTGCTGGAAACCCGTTCCGAATGGATCGGTGCGTTCTCCTTCATCCAAATCGCGGCGCCGTCGCGGTCGAGCATTCCGCAGTACCAGGGATTCGAAGTGCAGGTTCGTGCGCTGGCTTCCCGGATCAATGCGCGATTCGCGAGCGGCGGCCAACCGCCGATCATCCTGAAGATCCAGCATCATGGTCCCGACGAAGTCTACGAACACTATCGCGCGGCCGATCTCTGCTTCGTCAGCAGTCTGCACGACGGCATGAACCTGGTAGCGAAGGAGTTCATCGCGTGCCGCGATGACGATCAGGGTGTGCTGATCCTGAGCCAGTTCACCGGTGCGGCACGCGAGCTGCCGGAAGCCCTGATCGTGAACCCGTACGACAGCCAGCAGTGTGCTGCCGCGCTGCATCTGGCCCTGACCATGCCGGTCAAGGAACAGCAACAGCGCATGCGACTGATGCGGGGCCTGGTGCAGCAGTTCAACGTCTACCGCTGGGCCGGAAGGATGCTGCTGGATGCCGCCGGCATGCGGCTGCACGGGCGTCTGCCGGAGCCGCCGTGCGCGGGTTCCCGGCCGCTACAAGACTATCTGCGGAGGCGCGGCGAGTGAGCTTACGCCCGTGCCCCGGCGGGATGGCGCTGACCCGCTACTGCAGCCCCGAGCAATGCGCCTACTTTCTGGATTTCGACGGCACCTTGGTCGAGATCGCCGAGCGCCCCGACGGCGTGGCCGCCGACCCGGCGTTGTGCGCGCTGCTGGAAACCTTGAGTACCGCCGCGTCCGGGGCGTTGGCGATCATCAGCGGACGTCCGATCGGCGACATCGACCGCTGGTTTCAGCCGGTCCGCTGGCCC
>CAZXXC010000023.1:0-23112 GCA_964644665.1 uncultured Methylococcaceae bacterium | reverse complement strand
CAGGGCGACACCCAACGCCCGTCGCTGACCGGCGCCAAGAGCTTCACCGACGAAGTGGAAGAAGTCCTCCCGCGCCGCACGCCGCTGTACCGCCGCATCGCCCACCACGAAGTCGACACCGATGGCCGGCCGAGCGGCGACATCGCCCGCTGGTTTCAGCCGGTCCGCTGGCCCGGCGCCGGCCAGCACGGCGCCGAGCGGCGCGACGCAAAAGGCCAGGTGCACCGCCATTCGGCGGACCATTCCCGGCTGGACCGCCTTCGCGCGGCTGCCGCAGATTGGGTGCGCCGAATGCCTGGACTGGTCGTCGAGGACAAGGGTTTGTCGATCGCATTTCATTTTCGGCAGAATCCGGCATTGGCGGCTCCGCTGCAACGGCTGTTGAACTACCAACTGCGTCCTCTGCGGCGCGCCTATCAACTGCAAACCGGAAAGATGGTGATGGAAATCAAGCCTGACGGGCTGGACAAGGGGCGGGCCATCCGGGAGTTTCTGCAGGAAGTGCCGTTCGCCGGAAGAACGCCGGTGTTCATCGGCGATGACGACACCGACGAATTCGGGTTCGCCGAAGTCAATCTGCTGGGCGGGATGTCGATCAAGGTCGGTTCCGGACCGACCCTCGCCACGTGTCGCCTCGACGACGTGGCGGCGGTGCGGGGCTGGCTGCGTGCAATCTTGGGTTCTGACAGTCCGGAACGATGTGATGCGTAATCTGGAACTCGGTCTGATCGGCAACAGCACCGTTGCCGCGCTGGTGGACGCACAGGGAGAGATCGTTTGGGGCTGTCTGCCACGCTTCGACGGTGACGCGACGTTTTGCTCGCTGATGCGCGGCGAAAGCCGGCCCGATGACGTCGGGTTCTGGTCCGTGGACCTGCTCGATCGCACCCACACCACCCAGAACTATCTGGAGAATACCGCCATCCTGATCACGCGGCTGCACGATCGCCACGGCGGTCTGATCGAGATCATCGACTTCGCTCCGCGCTTCCGCCAGTACGGGCGGATGTTCTGTCCGATGATGCTGGTGAGGCGCATCCGGCGTCTCGCCGGGAGTCCGCGCATCCGGTTGCGGGTACGACCGGCACAAGGTTACGGCGAAGGACGGCCGCAGATCACCTGGGGCAGCCATCATATCCGCTACCTGACGCCGGAACTGGCGTTGCGCCTGACGACCGACGCCCCGATCACCGCGATTCTGGAGGAGAAGCCCTGGTTTCTGGAGAACGAGTGCACGCTGATCCTGGGACCGGACGAAACCGTTGCCGAGGCCGTGGGGCCCCTGGGCAGACGCTTCTGCGAGGAAACCACCGCGTACTGGCGGGAGTGGGTCCGCTACCTGTCGATCCCGTTCGAGTGGCAGGAAGCCGTGATCCGCGCCGCGATCACGCTGAAACTGAACGCCTACGACGACACCGGCGCCATCATCGCCGCGGTCACCACTTCGATCCCCGAAGCGCCGAATTCGGGGCGCAACTGGGACTACCGCTACTGCTGGTTGCGGGACGGCTATTTCACGGTCAACGCCTTGAATCGCCTCGGCACCACGCGGACGATGGAGCGCTATATGAGCTTCATCGTGAACGTCTCGGCCAATGCCGCCGACGGCACCTTGCAGCCTTGCTACGGCATCTCGGGCGAAGCAACGCTGGAGGAACACGAGATCTCCTCGCTGACCGGCTACCGCGGAATGGGGCCGGTTCGAGCCGGCAACCAGGCCTATCGCCAGGTTCAGCACGACGTGTACGGCTCGGCCATCCTGACCGCCACCCACCTGTTTTTCGACTGCCGCTTGAGCCGCTGCGGCGATCAGGTCTTGTTCAAGCGTCTGGAATCGCTCGGCGAAAAAGCCGTGCAGTTGTTCGATCAGCCCGATGCCGGGCTGTGGGAATTGCGCGGCACCGCACGGGTCCACACGTTCTCCAGCATGATGTGCTGGGCCGCCTGCGATCGACTGGCGCGTATCGCTCGCCGTCTTCAACTGGAAGCACGCGCCGTCTATTGGTCGGAGCGCGCCGACATGATCCGCAGCACCATCCTGGCCCGGGCCTGGAACGAACAGCGCAGCAGCTTCATGGCGACGTTCGAAGGCGACACGCTGGATGCCAGCATGCTGTTGATGAACGAGATCGGCTTCCTTTCCGCCGATGACCCGCGCTTCGCCACCACGGTCCAAGCCATCGAACGTGAGCTGAAACACGGTGATTTCGTGTTTCGCTATATCGAGAAGGATGACTTCGGCGAACCCGAGAATGCATTCGTGATCTGCACGTTCTGGTATATCTACGCGATCGCAGCGCTGGGCCGTGTCGCCGAGGCGCGGGAACTGTTCGAACGCCTGCTCGCCTGCCGCAGCCGGCTCGGCCTGCTGGCCGAGCACATCGATCCGCGCACCGGCGAACCGTGGGGCAACTTCGTGCAGACCTACAGCATGGTGGGCCTGATCAACGCAGCGATCCGTCTGTCGATCCGCTGGCATGATGCGTTCTGAGCGTCAGCCTTCGCACACCACCGCGGCGGGTCATTCACCCTGAGGCCGCCGGAGGCGGGGACCGGAGGGCTGGATCGTTCCGCTACCGACGTCAGAGCGGCGGGTCCTTGGCGCGGCACGGTCCCAGGATCACGCTCCAGACGATCGCCCGCCGAAGATCCCGGCGAGCGGTCCGCGCCGGCGGCGATGGGGCCATTCCCGGGAAGCCTGACCGGCCCTGCGGCCGAGGCGCAACGACCTCGATCGCGTGCTCGCCCGGCCGGCGACTGCTATCCGTTGCCGGGGAAGGCGGCGGCAGCGAAACTTCCGACCACTCGGGTTCCTCTTCGGGACTCGTACCCGGCACTCGCTTTCGCCTGCGCTCCAGGTAAACCTGCAGCAACGCGACCAGGAAGAACACGATCAGTACCAGAATCTGCTCGAACGCCGTGTCCTGCATCGCTCACCCCGCTCAGCGGCGCTCGGCCGGCGGCCCGCCGGTATCGGCAATGCTGTCGCGCATCGCCGTATCTGCCTGCAGATTCTTCATCCGGTAATAATCCATGATGCCCAGATTTCCTTGGCGGAAGGCCTCTGCCATCGCCCGAGGAACTTCGGCCTCGGCCTCCACCACCCGGGCGCGCATCTCCTGCTCCAGCGCGACGGCCATCGCGCGCCGCTCTTCGGCTTTGGCCTGAGCGATCTGTTTGTCGGCATTGGCCTGGTCGATCTGCAGCTTGGCACCGATGTTCTCGCCGACATCGACATCGGCAATATCGATCGACAGGATCTCGTAAGCGGTGCCAGCGTCCAGCCCCTTGGACAACACGTGCTTGGATATGTGGTCCGGATTCTCCAGCACGTCCTTGTGGGTCTCGGCCGAGCCGATCGTGCTGACCATGCCTTCGCCCACCCGCGCGATGATGGTTTCCTCGCCGGCACCACCGACCAGCCGCTCGATGTTGGTCCGCACCGTCACCCGGGAAATCGCGATCAGCTGGATGCCGTTCTTCGCGATCGCTGCGATGCGCGGCGTTTCGATCACCTTCGGAATCACCGACATCTTGACCGCCTCCAGCACGTCGCGTCCGGCCAGATCGATCGCCGCCGCACGCTTGAAGGTCAGCGGGATGTTGGCCTTGTCCGCCGAGATCATCGCGTTGACCACCCGCACCACATTCCCGCCGGCCAAGTAATGAGCCTCGAGATCGTTCAGCGGAATGTCGAGCCCGGCCTTGACCGCACTGATCCGCGCGGTGATCACCGTGTGAGGCGGTACCCGGCGCAGGCGCATACCGATCAACGTGATCAGGCCGACATAGGCTCCGGACGCCCAGGCCGCGATCCATAGCGGCAGGGGTACGACATAGAGAATGAAAACGATGGCCGCCAACACGACCACCGTCACCGCAATCCCGCCGGCCAGCCCGGTTTCTATCCCGCTCATGGTGATGCTCCCGTGGTGGATGTGCGGACCCGCCGCACGACAATCCGGCCGCCATCGGCCTTGATGACTTCGACCGCGGCACCCGATTCGATGAATTCGCCGTCGGCGACGACATCGAGGCGCCGACCGTCGATCTCGGCGATTCCGGCAGGCCGCAGCGTCGACAGAGCGGTCCCGCTCTTGCCGAGCCACAGTCGCTGATCGCCTTCGTCACCCGCCGCACGGCCCTCACCGGGCGGCAGTCCGGTCTCGAGAATCAGCGCCCGGCCGAACGGCAATCGCGGCAGAATTCTCAACAGGATCAAACTCAGACCGACCGCGAGCAGCAGTGAATAGACCACGCGTTCCAATGCCGCCAGCAGCGAATCCCAATTTGCGCCGGCCCCGACCAGACTCAGGCTCAATCCGCCAAGCAACGCCAGCACGCCGAGGGTCCCGCTGACGCCGAAACCGGGAAACACGAAAACCTCCAGCAGCAGCAGCACCAGTCCGATCGCGAGCAGCAGCAGTTCCTCCCAGCCGGCCAGTTCGACCAGCCAGTGCCCCCACAGGAACAGCGCCAGGCTCAGGATGCCGACGATACCCGGCACACCGAAGCCGGGCGTCCTGAGTTCCAGGATGATGCCGAGCAGACCCACGCTGATCAGCAGCGAACTCAAGACCGGATGGGTCAGCCAGCGCACCAGGTTCTCGGCCCAATTCGGCGAGCTGCGGATGACTTCGGCCCCAGCCAGCCCCAGGGTCTTCAACACCTCGTCCAGGCTGTCGGCGCGGAAGTCCGCGACCTTGTGCTTCAACGCTTCCGACGTCGTCAGAGTCAGCAGCTTTCCCTTTTCGATCAGACCCGGTATCGCAACATCCGCATCGACCATGGCCTCGGCGATCAGCGGCGGTCGCTTGCGGCTCTCGGCGGTCGCGCGGAACTCCTTGCGCACATAGGAAACCGTCTTTTCCTCGACCGGACGTGCCGCGCCGCCCGGCTCGCCCAATTGCACCGGTGTCGCTGCGCCGATGGTTCCGCCGTCGGCCATGGCCAGCTTCTCGGCCGCCAGGCTGATCAGTGCCCCGGCCGAGATCGCCCGTTTGTTGACGAAAGCGACCGTCGGCACCCTGGCATTCAGCAGCGCATCGCGGATCAACACCGCCCCGTCCACGCGCCCGCCAAAGGTATTGACCTCGAGAATCACGGCGGCCGCTCCCTGCTCCGCCGCCTGGTCGAGTATCCGCCGCACGAACGGCGCGAGGCCCAGGTCGATGACGCCTTCCACCGGAGCGAGATAGACCGTGCGAGGCGCCACCTCCGCGCCGAACACGGCCGGAGCGGCCGCCGACAGCAGCGCCAGCAACGCAGCGGTCGCCGCTCGAATGGACCGATTGACGAACGCGCCGATTCGCGCGGCCGGCGACGCGGCGAATCCCCGCCGATGGACAGACCTGGTGCTGGTCACATCAGAATGCCTCGGACCGGCTGCAGCGGCTGCGGAAGCTCCGTATCGCCGAGTTGTTGCCGCAGATCGATTTCTATGGTCCGGCAGATGGCCGACAGCGGTATGTCATTGGGGCGATTTTCGAAAGGATCACGCAGCTCGGAGCCCAATCGCTCCACCGTGACGAACACGAAGGCCAGCAGGGTCTCGGTGACGATGGCGATCACGTCGAAGGTCTTGTCCGTCTCGATCAGGCTGAACGGAATCAGTGTGGCCACCAGCCAAACGAACAGATGGGTGTGAAACCGAAAGCGGTCCGGAAATGCGGTTCGTTTGATCCGTTCGCAGCCGCCCTGGACTTCCAGCATCGTATTCAGCGCGTCATCGATCTGCAGCAGGATCTGCTGCTCCGCAACACCGCGGCCGACAACCCCCGCCATCCGTTCCGCCTGTCGCTGTATCAACCGGACCGGGAGATTCCGCGCGGTACCCAGCAGCGCAGTGTCCGCTTGATCCAGCCATGCGGCCAGACTTTCCCGTTCCGAGTCCGACAGTTCGCCGCCCGACCGCAGCGTGATGCGCAATGCATTGACATACGCGATCTGCCGGTAAATCAGTTCTCGGTGTAACTTCGCCGCCTGACGGTGATCGGGAATCGCGGCGATACGCTCCGGGGTCAGCAAGGTCGTGACCTGGCGTCCGAAGCACCGGCTGACGTTGACCATCTGGCCCCACAGCCGCCGCGCCTCCCACCAGCGCTCATAGCACTGGTTGATCTGGAATCCGAGGAAGATCGACATCGCGGTGATCAGCACGCTCAACGGAACCAGCGGCAACGCCGTGTGTTTGAGCTGCGTGTACTCATAGCCCCACTCCGCCACCAGGGACAGCGCCAAAAAGTACAGCAGCGCCGGCCAGTCGCTCAGCAAGGCCCGCCAGATCCCCGTTCCGCCGCGCGCGATCATCGTCGCCTAAATTACGACCGAACGCGCAGCCGGGTCCGAAGCCCGGCATCGAGCCGGCCGATCGTCGGCCGGCCACCCGGCTCGCCGGACGACCGCCGCAGCGCTGACGAAGAGTGAAGGTGACCGACCACGACCGTCGGACTCAACGGGCATCGAGCGCGGCCCGTTTCTGGTCCCGGTGCTCCGGCGTGTTGACCAGTAGAATGGCCGTCGTGACCTCGCGCACCACCTGCGACGGCGTCCTTCCCAGCAATTGGTATCCGCTGCCTTCCTTGTCGGAAGTCGCCATCACGATCAGGTTGCAGGGCCTTTGCTGCAGGAACTGGTGGATTTCCTGATGTACCGACTCGCCACTGACGCGCACCGTGATATCGAACGTCGCGGTTGCCAAGTGCGGCCGAGCCATTTCGCGCACACGCCG
The DNA here is from genome assembly GCA_964644665.1 of uncultured Methylococcaceae bacterium. Taxonomy (GTDB): domain Bacteria; phylum Pseudomonadota; class Gammaproteobacteria; order Methylococcales; family Methylococcaceae; genus Methylotetracoccus. Next base: position 16,382 of record CAZXXC010000023.1, on the reverse strand, counting down.
TTCCAGAGCGGTCAGATCGATCGCCACGGCATCCTCGAATTCATGGACGTACAGCAGATCGATCGCCGCACCCGAGGCGTTCGCCAGATCGCGGGCCATCTCGAAGGCCGCTTCGGACCCGAACGACAGATCGGTGGGCACCAGAATCCTTTTCAGCGGCAGCAACGCGCTCTCGTCGGCGACCACCAGCACCGGGGTCGGCGAGAAGCGGATCACCTGGTCCGTGACCGAGCCGAGGAAGAATCGAGGGATCCCGGACCGGCCATGAGACGCGATCACCACCAGATCGTGATCGAGCGAGGCCTTGGCAATCGAACGCTCCGGATTGCCCATGATGAGGAGACTCTGCCGAGTATGCTCAGCCGCCACGTTCTGCTGCACCCATTCGTCCAGCAGCCGCTCGATCGCCCCCTTGACCGTGGGCAGGTCGCCAGAGACGGTTTCGTCCGGTCCGAAAAAATGAAACCCGTCGAGATCGGTCCGCCCCTCGAAGGCATGCATCAAGGTCACTTCGCCGCCGAACTGGCGAACCCAGATGCTGGCGGCCCTCAGTGCGGTCTTGCTCAAGTCCGAGAAGTCCGTGGGGACCAATATTCTGGGATTTTTCATCTCGATCGCTCCCTTATGGCTGAAAAAATCAATACACCCGCCGCTTCGCGATCCCGCGCCGGCGCCTTTTCCGTCGCTTTCCCGACCCGCACGGCGCAGCCGCGTGATGTGGTCCCGGGCATCGGGACGCTACGATACCACGGCAGCTCTATGCTGCATCTCCCGCGCGGAAAACAGTCCGCGTCACCGGCTTCACCATCAGCAACGGAAACAATCGGGGGCAACCACACCACCGCGTGGATCAGGCGCACAGCGAGCTTCGCGCCTACCCGGAACCTCGTCACGGCAGTCGACCGCCGTCCGATCCGGCTCCGTCGCATCGCGATGACGACCGTTCGAGGCTCCGGCCGGACTCGTGATCGAACAGCCGGATGTCTTCGGGCCTTACGAACAATCCGGCCTTGCTTCCACGGCGAACCGCGGCTGCGCCGGGCAGCCGGGCAATCGCCCGGTTGCCCGCCACGCCGGGCTCCGAGCCGCCCGGTCCCGGCACCATGAAGTGGAGATAGACTTCCGCACCGAGCCACTCGACGAGTTCGACTTCGACCTCGAACCAGAGCCCCGGCATCGACGAGGCAGGCGCCATCCGCGAATGGAAATGCTCCGGGCGAATCCCTGCGACGATGCGCGTACCTTCCGCGGGCTCTTCCCCGAATCGTTCCGGCCAAGGCAGCGACCCCATCGGCAATACCACGCGGCTTCCCTCGACTCGGGCGCACAAGAAATTCATGCCCGGGCTGCCGATGAAGCCGGCCACGAACCGGTTCGCCGGCTGCCGATAGAGCACCTGGGGCGTTCCGGTCTGCTGTACCTCGCCGCGATGCAGCACCGCGATCCGGTGGCCCAGCGTCATGGCTTCGGTCTGGTCGTGGGTCACATAGATCATGGTCGCGCCGAGACGCTGCTGCAGCCGGGCGATCTCGGTGCGCATCTGCACCCGCAGGCCGGCATCGAGATTGGACAGGGGTTCGTCCAGCAGAAAAGCCCGCGGCTGACGAACCATCGCCCTTCCCATCGCGACGCGCTGACGCTGTCCCCCCGACAGGCCTGCCGGCTTGCGATCGAGCAGATCGGTCAGTCCCAGCATCGCGGCCGCCTCCGCGACGCGCCGGTCGATCTCCGCTTCCGGCAGCTTCGCCAGGCGCAGCGGAAACGCCAGATTCCCGCGTACGCTGAGATGCGGATAGAGCGCATAGCTCTGGAACACCATCGCCATGTCGCGCTGTTTGGGGTCGAGACCGTTTACCACCCGCCCGTCCACACGGATCTCGCCGCTGCTGACTTCCTCCAGGCCGACGATCAGGTTCAGCAGCGTGGACTTCCCGCATCCCGAAGGGCCGACCAGGATGAAGAACTCGCCGTCATGGATCGTCAGGTTCACCTCCCTCAACGTGACCGTGCCGTCCGGAAAACGCTTGCCGACGCGGTCGAGCCGGATTTCCGCCACTGCGCTCAACCCTTCACCGCGCCGGACGTGAGTCCGGCGATGATCCGCCGCTGGAACAGCAGCACCACGATAATCACCGGCACGGTGACCACCACCGACGCGGCGGCGATCGACCCGGTCGGCTGCTCGAACTGGGAACTCCCGGTGAAAAACGCGATCGCCGCGGGTACCGTCCGGGCCGCATCGGTGGAGGTCAGCGAAGTCGCGAACAGGAAATCATTCCAGGCGAAGAGGAACACCAGGATGGCCGCGGTGAAGACACCGGGCGCCGCCAGCGGGAACGTCACGTAGCGCAGCACCTGAAGCGAGGTCGCACCATCGACCCGTGCGGCGCGGTCGAGTTCCCAGGGAATCTCCCGGAAATACGCCGTCAGCGTCCAGATGGCCAGCGGCAGCGCGAACGTCATGTACGGCAGGATCAAGCCGGCCCAGGTGTCGAACAGCCCGAGCGAGCGCCAGAGTTCGAACAGCGGACCGATGATCGACACCGGCGGAAACATCGCAATCGCCAGCGCGCCGATCAACATCGCGCGTCGCCCCGGAAACTCCAGCCGCACGATTGCATACGCAGCGAACACGGCGACCCCTACCGCCAGCAGCGTCGCGATCAGTGCGATGCCGACCGAATTCCACAATGCGGCGGGGAATTGGGCATCGTTGAACACCGCCCGGTAGTTGTCCAGACTCGGTGCCGCCGGCCACAACCGCCGGTCGCCCAGATCGGCAGGCCTTTTCAGCGAGAGCGAGACGATCCAAGCCACCGGCAGCAAGGCATAGGCGACCGCGACCCACACCGCCCCGGCCCAATACAGCCGTTCCGCGAACTCGCCGAGGCCCCATGTCGGTTTCATGTCCGCCGTTCCAGAGACGCTCCGAAGCCGCGCACGAACAGCGCCGCAAGCAGCAGCACGGTCAGGAAGATCAGCACCGATACCGCCGAACCCAATCCCAGATTGAGCCTAACGATCAGCGTGTTGTATCCGATCAGTGATACCGTCTCGGTGTTCTGGGCGCCCCGCGTCAGTACATACACGCTGTCGAAGATGCGGAACGCATCGAGGGTCCGGAACAGCAGGGCGACCAGGATCGCCGGTTTCATCAGCGGCAACGTGATGCGCCGCCACCGCTGCCAGCGCGTCGCCCCGTCGACCCGGGCCGCGCGCATCAAGTCTTCCGGAATCACGGTCAGCCCGGCCAGCAGCAGCAGCGCCATGAACGGCGTGGTTTTCCAGATCTCGGCGGCAATGATCACGAAAAATGCCGACCAGCGCTCGGTGAGCCAGGCATTCTCCAGATTCAGCAGCGCATTGATGAATCCGGTCGTCGGATCGAACGCGAACTTCCAGGCCAGCGCGGCGACTACGGTGACCATCGCATACGGCACCAGTGCGGTGGTCCGTAGCAAGCGCCTTCCAAACGTGACACGGTGCATCAACAGCGCCAGCGCGAAACCGAGCGCCAGTTCCGCGGCGACCGAGGCGACCGTGATCATCAGCGTGTTTCCGAACGCCTTCCACCACACTTCGGATGCCAGCACGCTGGCATAGTTGGCGAATCCCACGAAATCCCGGCGCTCCGGGTAACGGAGATCAAAGCGGAACAGCGACAGCCACAACGCATAGGCGACCGGATAGGCCGTGACCAACAGCATCGCCGCCAACGCCGGCGCGCACAGCAGCCAGCCCAGACGGCGGTCATCGATCCGACGGCGCTTCACCACAGCCCCTCCGAGCGCAGCGCGCGCAGCACCGCGCGGCGCAGTTTCACCGCGTTCTGCCGCGGCCGCAAATCACGCATCGGGTGCAGACTCCGGCTGATCGCCAGCGAGATGTCATTGTAAACCGGCGATACCGGCCGCAACACCGCATCGCGCAGCGTGTCCCGCAACGGTTCGGCGAATGGCAGCCGGCGGCGCACCTCCGGAAGATCGTACAGTGCTTCCAGGGTCGGAGGCAGGCCCCCTCGAGTCACCGCAAGCACCTGATGCGGCTCGGAAGCCAGGCACTCGGCGGCCTCGAACGACCACCAGCGATGGCGCGAAAAGCTCGCGACCCCGAGGTTCAGGCCGCCGATTGCGACGCGCGACGGCCGGCCCTGGTCCACAGCGGGCCACCGGGCGAATCCCATCCGTGCGGCGACATCGGGGGCATTCTGCCGAGCACTCGGCCACACGAAGGAGTAGTTCAACATGAATGTCGGCCGCCCCGTTTCGAAGGCCAGCCGCGCCTGATCCTCGGTGATCGTGGCCAGCGACGGGTCCGCCGCCACAGAGGTCGCCAGACGTTTCATCAGTGCGAGCGTTTCGACCGTGGGGCCCTCCTCCAGCGAAACACCCCCGCCGTCTTCGTCCAGCACCCGCCCTCCGGCCGAAGCGAGCAGCGAGACGAAGAAGACCGTCAGTCCTTCATAGCGCTGGCCTTGCAGTTGCAGGCTGCCGCGGACGCCACTCGCTTCCGCCTGCCGCAGCAGTTCGCTCCAGGTGACGGGTACCCGGCTGACGCGATCCTTGCGATACCACAACAGTTGGGCATTGCTCGTAAAGGGAACGGCCCACAAGCGGTCTGCATAACGCGCGGTGGCGACCGCTGCCGGCAGCCGTCCCTCGGCGATGCGCCACGCCGCCGGATCCGGCCAAGGGACGATCCAGCCGGCCGAGGCGAATTCGGCGGTCCAGATCACGTCCATGCCGATCAGGTCGATGTCCGGATCACCGGCCGCCAGCCGCCGGACGATCTGCTCCCGTTGCTGATCGGCATCGCTCGGCAGCGGCTTCAAGGCGATCGCATACCGCCCCTCCGACGACGCTGAACACCGCGCCGCGGCCTCGCGAAAGGCGCCCGAAGGCTCGTCGAACACATACCAGGCCAGGGTCGGCGGGCCGGTCTCGGCGCGATCGCAGCCCGCGGTCGACGCGAGCGTGGCGAGAACAAGCCAGCCGCTACGAGACCTTGCCAGCATCCCGAGAATCGGCAGCAGGTTCACGGCGATGATCCTACCCTGCTCCATCACCGCCAGGCCCGCCGGGACCTCGGTGCGCTGATCCTCCAGAGCGAACCTCGGCGGCGCCTTCCGGCAATGCGGGCGATTGCGACAGACTCGGATCGGGTAACGCGTTCATCCGTGCGGCACTCCACGCGGCAAATCGTTGCCGCCGAGTTTACTTCAACATCGCCGTTGCTGCGCGGTGCTGCAAACGTCCGCGGGAGTGCCAGAGCCAGACCCGGCAGGGTCATGATCGCGTCGGGCCTTGCGCCGGTGGCGGCAGGCTTCCCGTCTCTCACTGCGCACTTCCAAAGAATCATCTCGAGCGGTTAAAGTACTTCCCTGTGCCCCCGCAATTCATCTGTCCGGAACGGTTCGTCGTCGCCGGGGTTCGCCCGCGGTCGGCGCGACAGAGGGTTCGTGTACTCGACACGCTGAACTCATCGCCACCCCGCGCCGAACTTCCGTCACCCGACGTGCCGGGCAGCGATCGGGACGTTGGCCTTCCTGACATCGTTTCAACTCCATCACCTGAATCTACATAAGCCGCCGTGAAACTGGCCCTACGCTGCTGTCCCCTGCTTGTCCTGTCCGGAATACCACAACTCGCCATGGCCCAGTCCGGCGAGGGGAACACACCACTCGATCTCAGCATCCATTGGGTCGGATTCGCCTCTCTGGGCATCTTTTTCCTGGCTTACGTGTTCGCGATGTTCGAAGAGAGCACGATGCTGCGGAAATCCAAGCCCATGGTTTTCGCCGCGAGCCTGATCTGGGTTCTGATCGCCTCGGTCTACGTCGCCAGCGACATCGGCGAACAATCGGGCGCTGCGTTTCGCCGCTCGCTCGAAGGCTACGCCGAACTGTTTCTGTTCATCCTGGTGTCCATGACTTATCTCAACGCGATGGAACAGCGCGGCGTATTCGACACCTTGCGGATTTGGCTCCTCAGCAAGGGCTTCGGCTATCGCAAGCTGTTCTGGATCACCGGCATCCAGTCGTTCTTCCTGTCGGCGGTCTGCAACAATCTGACGACGGCGCTACTGATGGGGGCCGTCGTGATGGCCATGGCGAAAGACAATCGGCGCTTCATCACCGTGGCCTGTGTGAACATCGTCGTGGCCACCAATGCCGGGGGTTCGTTCAGCCCGTTCGGCGACATCACGACCCTGCTGGTCTGGCAGAAAGGGGTCGTCCCGTTCGTCGATTTCTTTTCGCTGTTCGTCCCGTCTTTCATCAACTTCGCGGTTCCAGCCGCAGTCATGCACTTCTGGATTCCGAAAGGCGAACCGGCTTCGGCCGGTGCGGCCGTGCCGCTGCGCCGGGGCGCCTTGGGGATCATTCTGCTATTCGGCCTGACCATCGTGACCGCGGTCTGCTTCGAACATTTTCTGGACTTGCCGCCGGCAGCGGGCATGCTCGCAGGACTCAGCTACCTGAAGTTCTATTTCTACTATCTGTACAAGACGCGGCAGCAGGGCCGAATCCCGCACCGCCCCGCTGAAGGGACCGACGACCAGGAAGCCCTGGAGATGCCGCGCGACCTCGGCGAAACCAAGCAACATTTCGACGTGTTCCACAACGTCGCCCAGCTCGAGTGGGACACGCTGCTGTTCTTCTACGGCGTCATGGTCAGCGTTGGCGGTTTGAGCTTCCTCGGCTACGGAACCCTGGCCTCGGAGGTGCTGTACACCGATCTCGATCCGACCGTCGCCAACATCCTCGTCGGCATCGTGTCTGCGTTCATCGACAACGGTACCATCATGTATGCCGTACTGACGATGGCGCCCGATCTTTCGCAGGGTCAGTGGCTGCTGGTCACGCTGACGGCCGGCGTCGGTGGGAGTCTGCTGGCGATCGGGTCCGCCGCGGGTGTTGGCCTGTTGGGACAAGCCAAAGGCGCCTACACCTTCGTTTCACACCTGAAATGGGTACCGGTGATCGCACTCGGCTACGCCGCGAGCATCCTGGCCCATTTCCTGATCAATGGGCGCTATTTCTGACGGATCATCGCCGATCCGGTCCACCCTCATCGGTCATCTTCCCCCAGCGGCCGGGCCGGAAGCGATACGCTGGCAGAGGCCGGTTGCACCAAGATCTTTCGATCGTCCTTCGGGTTCCGAAACACCGGTAGCGGTATTCGGGTCGGCCCGGTGCATGGTGGGTCGACTCGGCGACAACGTGGTCAGCATACCAACCATTCAACCGGCCTGACCGGTCGGCCTACCGGTGGGTCCGGAGTCCGGTCCGGAATGATGCCGTCATAAAGTTCCTTCCTCGGCCGCTATCAGCGGGCCGGCGTCCATTGGTACAACCAGGTCTCGGTCAAGTGGCCCCTCTCGTCCTGCAGGAAGCAACGCAGGTCGACCGGTTCGGCGCCCCCTGCGTCGTGCAGGTCGAAGTTGCAGCGCCAGATTTCGGTCCCCAGCAGCGGCCTGGCCGCCACATCACGGAGTTCACCGCGCGATGCCGTGACGACGGGCTGGACACGCGCGTCCTGGGACACACGACTGAGCCGGCCGCCGGCGAAGTCGATCACGAACTTGCGTGACGGCAGACGGTTCTTCTGGCCCGGAATGCCGCCCAGCCCGAGGCGGGTCGCGACCGTCTCTGCCGCCTCGGTCCGCACCGGGGGTTCGGAGCCCCAGTACAGGCGATACTGGAATCGGTATTCACCGCCGGCCGCGAACGGCTGCTGCGGATTCCAGAACGCGACGACATTGTCGAACGTCTCGTCCGCGGTCGGAATGCCGACCAACTGCACCGCACCGCGTCCCCAGGGATGCAGCGGTTCGACCCACAGCGAAGGCCGCAGGTGGTAGTTCGCCCCATCGTCCTGGTAATGATCGAAATCACGGTCGCGCTGCAACAGGCCGAACCCGCGCGGATTCTCGTCCAGAAACGAATTGACCCGAACCACCGGCGGGTTCACCAGCGGCCGCCAGATCCATTCGCCCGCACCGGTCCACATCGACAGTCCGTCGGAATCGTGGATTTCCGGCCGGAAATCGTCGGACACCCGGCGATCGTTCTCGCCGTGCTGGTACATCGAAGTCGCCGGTGCGATACCCACCCGTTCGATCGCCTTCCTCGGGAACAGATGGCAGACCACCTGCATCACGGTGGTCGCACCGGGCCTGACCTGGAAGGTGTAGGCACCCGCGACGCTCGGGCTATCGAGCAGCGCGTGGATCGTCACCCGGTCCGCTCGCGGAGAAGCGGGCCGTTCCAGCCAGAACGCGCGAAAATCGGGAAATTCCTCGGGCCGGCCGAGCCCGGTATCCACGGCCAGGCCGCGCGCGGAAAGACCGTACTGGCGTGTCTCGCCGACCGCCCGGAAGTAACTGGCGCCGAGAAACGCAAACATGTCGGCATCCACGTTCGGTTTCATGCCGACCCGAAAACCGGCGAAACCGAGGTCGTCGGGACTCCGTGGCACCTCCACCTGCGGTCCGTACCGGAACAGCCCGGTCCGGTACGGAATGGGCTGCGCGACGCCGTGCCGCACCTCGTAGATTTGAACCGGGCGCTTGAAAAACAGGCCGAGATGGAACAGCCGCACCTCGAACGGCAGACCGGTGCCACGCCAAAGGGAACGCTCCGGGCGGAAACGGATCGACTGGTAAGCGTCCCAATCGAGGTCGGCGATCCAGTCCGGCAGATCGCCGGGGGGAGGCACATACGGCTCGCGGGCCAGCCGCCGGGCCTCCCGCACCAACCAGTCCCGGCTGAACGCACGCCCCGCGTCCACTGCGGCGAGCGCCGCCGGCGGCGACACCGCGGCGGCCGCCGACAAGGCTGCGAGACTCTGCAGAAGTTCCCGTCGTGTCAACATGCTGCGTCCTCCCCTCCGAGTGAGTGAAACGGCGGCACCGGTATCGATCCGGGTGCCGGATCCTGTCAAAAACTGCGGATCAGTCGCATCGAGGCCTCCGGAATCGTGCTGTCACTGGTGATCCGGGCCCCCGCCCCGCCCTGCAACATCACGAAATCGGTGATTTCCCAATGCAACTGCGGCATCACCAGCAACGCGGAGCGGCCGGTGAACGTCTGCGCGAAATTCGTTTCCAGACCCACCGTCAGGTGCTCTGCAAAATCTGCGAACAGCGACACGTTCGCCAGCAATTCCACCCGGTCGCCGCCGAGTTCGGCACCGGAGTTGCCGCGTGCTCCGAACATCCCAAGCACGCTCCACACCTCGTCGAACCGCTTGCCGGCAAGATACAGCAGCGTCGGCAGCCAGCTTGCCGGTTTTCGGTCATACTGCACGATCAACTGCGCCCCGTGAGTGAACTGGCGCTTGGCATCGGTGCCGAACGTCCACTGCGCCGCGCCCTTGTAAGCTCCGAGGGTCGCCTGCTGGAACGGCAGTTCCAGTTCCAGCGCGAAGTCGTCCCACGGTGCATACTCCACCTCCGGGGCCCACTCGATGTGCTGATCGTCCAACCCCAACGCATCCGGAATCGCATCGTGATCTTCCGCGGCGCGGCTCAGCGGGAAGATCGCCAGCGTGTTCACTTCCAGCTCTCCCCGGCGGGCGCCGAGCGGGCGAATCAGATCGAATACCATGGGCTCGGGAATTCGGGGCCGGTCGTCTTCGGCCGACTTGTCTTCGGCACCCCACGGTTCCGTGTCCGGCGGCGACCCGATCGGATCGAATGGCGACTCCGCGAAAGCATTGCCCACATCGGCCTGCCAGCAAACAGCCATCATCCCGATCGCCGCGGCTGTCCGGCAGCGACGGCCCGGTCTTGGGTTGAAAAGGCAATTCATCATGGGTCCGTTGACGGCCCGGAGAGACCATCCTGGAACAGGTGCAGTGATCGCGAATGCGATAGGAACAGGAAACCGGGGGCCACCCCTGGCGGCGCCCGTCGTGTCATCACAGCCGTCCCCGCCCTCAGGGAAGGGAATGTCCCCGTGGTTCGGTCAAGGCTCCGCCAGCGGCACCATCACGTCCTGGTTCATCAGAATTTCGGCGGTCGGCTCGCCGACCTGCTGCATCCACTCGCTCGCGCCGAGCGCCACCGGCATGTCGGACGGCACGCCAGGGACCCGCAACAACAGGAAAGGCAGCGTCGAAACCGCCCCCAACACGGTCATGGTCGCCACGGCTCCCAGCCAGCCCGGCCGCAATGCCGTTACCCCGGAACGACCGGCCACCCGCAGCGCGGCCGGCTGCCGTTCCCTTTCGCGCTCGACCTTCCAGGGACTGGACTTCAGCCAAGCCAACAGTCTGCCAACCGCCAACAGCGCGCCGCATCCTCCCAGATTGATCAGCAGGATGCTGGACAGATCATGGCCCAACAGGTCGAAAGCCATGCCGCCGAGATAGGAAAGTACCATACAGACCAGGAAGATCGGCAGCGATAGGCGTCCCATCTGCACGACCAGTTCCGCGGAGCGACGACGCAGCCAGTGTTCCCGCGTGCGCAGCAGCATGTGGACCAGATAGGCCAGTGCCAGAAAATGAAGCAGCCGCAAAGGCCCGAAGCGCGTCTTCTCCAGCCCCGGCAACAACCGGGCATACCAGTCCTGCAGCCAAGGGATCGGTCTAAGGCCCGGTTCGGGGCTCAGCGGCAGAGCCGCCAGGAGCACCAGCAGGCACAGCACGGCCAGCCATTTGTCGGCGGCCGGCGGCCGCACCCAACCGGAACCGAACGCAAACCCGATGAAGAAGATCAACTGCCAGCCGAACGGGTTGAAAAACCAGGGCCGCGACGAATGGGGATCGGCAGCCAATTCCAGCCCCCCAATCCACATGGCCAGGTAGACGCCGATCGAAAAACCGATCCCGACCGAAGGGTGGATCCGCGCCAGCGCCCACACCACGGGTATCCACAGCATCACGACCAGATACATCGGCAGGATATCGAAGTAGTTCGGCACGTAGCGCAGTGTCATCAGGTGCAACAAGGCTTCCTCGGTGTGATCGAAGAAATACCGGATGTTCAGATGGTCGATGTAATTGCGGGTCTCGAGTAGCGTGTTTCCCAGCACGCACACCAGCACCAGCACCACGAAGAGCCCCAGATGTGCGGCGTAGAGTTGCAGGCAGCGATGAAAGATCCGGAAACTGCCCATCGCGAACCCGGCGCGGCGAAAACTGCCGCCGTAAGCCAACGCTGCCGCGTAGCCCGACAGAAAGACGAAGATTTCCGCCGCGTCGCTCAATCCGAATCGGGAGGGAGTGAAAAGCAGCAGTTCGTTCCCCGGGATGTGGTTGATGAAGATGATCAGCAACGCGAGACCGCGGAAAAAATCCAGCTTGATGTTTCGGTCGTTGGGGTACTGGGCTGCGGACATGGCACTCTCGGTCGAGAGGGGTGGTCGTCAAGGACTCGGGCGGTCTCGTTCTCCGCAGCCGATCATCGTCGGTTCCGCCACGCCTGAAATCACCAAGGGTGCACCGTGCAGACGGCTTGGCGGGCGTGACCGAGACCGGATACGGTCCGCCCGCCGAACCGTACGGACGGGGGAGAAACAGCCGCAACAGACCATTTCGTTCCAGTGTACCGACCGAAGCTTTCATGAAGCTTTCAGCGGGCGAAGTTTTCCGACCATCGCCCCAGGGATCAGACCGGCCCGCAGCAACGGCCATCGCCGCAATCGGAGACATTTCGCCGGACGCCGATGCCGGGGCACCGGAAGAGCCGACTCCCGACGGAGAAAAGCGCCGGACCGGTTTGACGGCGCGCGGCTCTGGTCGCCGCCCGGCCCGGCTGCGGCTCGCGTCGAATCGTGCGAGTGCGTCAGCCCGCGGAGCCTCCCGGCGCCGCGACGAATGGAGACCCCGCTTTCAACGTCGAGTGGAACGGCCGTCAGTGACCCCAGACCAGATCCTCGCGAATCCAGCCCAACTCCTGGTTGTCCTCGTAGTAACCCAGCTTCACCCAGCCGTTCTTCTGCCCCAGGACTTTATAGATTTCTCCTCGCTGCACCTTGACCAGCGAGGCCTCCTTACCGCCCGGTCCGCGACGCACGTTCGCATCGGTGCCGAGTACCACCACGGTACGGGTGTCGCCGACCATGTCCTTGGCCACCCAGCCGCGTTCACCCTGCCAATCCTTGAATCGCACCCAATCCCCCTGCCGTTGCTCGACCTGAATCGGATAACCGAGATTGGCCTGAAAGAGGACTTCGTGCTTCTTACCGGGTCCCGACCGGACGTTCACCTTGTCGCTAGTGATGCTTTTCATCGACGCTCCGAACGATGCGGGCGCAGCCACCAGCAATGAGCACATCAACCACAGCACAAGTTTTCGCATATCGCTTCTCCCAACGACGAAAAGACTGCCCGGCCTCCGCCGCTCCGGCCGGCCGGCGACGGGCGCGGAAGTCCCGCGGGTGACGCCCGACCCCGCTACGAACGAGGACCGGGCTCGGCGCCATCGTCCGCACGGCCGTCCCGCGGCGCTCACCGCCCCCTGTTTCAATCGTAGACGTGCCGCAACCGGCGAAAGGCCCCCACATCGGTGACCCAGATGACGCCATCGCCCTTCTCACCGGTGTGACCGGCCTCGTAGATGACCGTCATGATCTGTTCGACCTTGTCCTCCGGCGCAACGATCTCGATACGCACCTTGCTGGAAAATCCGGTCAACTCGCACACGGAGTCCTCCAGATCGGAACATTCCTCGTCCGCGCTGCAGCCTTCGGCATGCACGACCGTCATGCCCGGGAAACCCTTCATCTGCCGAAACGCATGCCGTAACCGGCCCAGGCGGTGAGGTCGAATGACTGCCTTGATCTCTTTCATGGCCAGAGTCTCCTATGCTTCCACCCGGCGCTCTTCGAACCAACGGTAGAGCGCGGGTAATACAACCAATGTCAACAAGGTGGACGTGATCAGCCCGCCGATGACCACGATGGCCAGAGGTCTCTGCACCTCCGCACCCGGACCGGTGGCAAACAGGAACGGGATCAAACCCAACATCGCGACCGTGGCGGTCATCATCACCGGCCGGAAACGCTGTTTGCAGCCTTCGATCAACGCCTCGCGCCGACCGATGCCATCCTCCCGAAGGCCGCGAATGTAAGAAATCAGGACGACACCGTTCAGCACCGCGATACCCCACAGCGTGATGAACCCGACCGAAGCCGGCACCGACAGATACTCGCCGCTGACGAACAGCGACACGATACCGCCGATCGACGCGAAAGGCAGAACCAGGATGATCAGGGCCGCGAATCGAAGCGAATTGAACAGCAGAAACAGCAGGAAGAAAATGGCCGCGATGGTCAACGGAATGATCACCATCAGGCGACTCATCGCTCGTTCCAGGTTCTCGAATTGCCCGCCCCACTTCAGTGTGTATCCCTCCGGCAATGGCACTTGCTGCGCGATGGCCTGCTGGATTTCCGCCACGAACCCGCCCAGATCACGGCCGCGGACATTGGCGCCGATCACGATCCGGCGCTTCGCCAGCTCGCGGCTGATCTGCGCCGGACCATCGACCAGCCGGATGCGTGCCAGATCGCGCAGCGGCACGCGGGCGCCGTTCGGCGACTCCAACATGATAGCCCCGATTGCAGCCGGGTTGTTGCGGAACTGCGGCGGAAACCGCACGTTGGCGCCGAAACGCCGCTCCCCTTCGTAGATCTCGGTGCTGACCCGTCCGCCGATGGCCGTCTCGATGACATCGTTGATGTCGGCGACATTGATGCCGTAGCGGGCAATCGTTCGGCGATCGATGTCGATGACCAGGTACTGCTGGCCACTCAAGCGCTCCACCCGGATATCCGACGCACCCTCGATGCCGTTCAACACCCGGACGATCTCGTCCGCCTTCTGCTTCAACGTGCCGAGCTCATCACCGAACAGCTTGATCGCGATGTCCGACCGAACGCCGGTGAGCATCTCGTCCACCCGGTCCGAAATCGGCTGCGCCATCACGACCTGCACACCGGGTATCACGCTCAGCTTGTCGCGCAAGGCTTCGGTGATGCGGTCCTGATCCCAACCTTCCGGCAGGCGCTCGCGCGGTGCCAGCGACAAGATCGGCGTGGATTCGTTCTCCGGCTGGGAATCCGTCGGGTTCTCGCTGCGCCCGAGTTGTGAAACCGCCATCTCGACCCCGGGGACCTGCACCACCAGCCGCATCGCCTCCATCTCCATCGCGACCGATTCTTCCAGCGAGGTGCTCGGCATCCGGTTGATGCCGGTGACGATCGAACCCTCTTTCAACTCGGGAATGAACGATGTGCCCAGAAACGGGAACAGAGCGAGACTTCCGGCCAGCAGCAGCACCGCCGCCGTCACGACCGCTACCGGCCGGTCCAGCGCGAAGCGGAGCAGTGCCAGGTACGGCCGTTTCATCAGCGCGATGATGCGGGTGTCGTGTTCGGCCCCGCCCTTCAGCAAGTAGGAGCAAAGCACCGGCGAAAGGGTCAGCGACAGCAACAGCGAAATGAACAGCGCGATCGCGATGGTATGGGCCAGCGGCGCGAACAGCTTTCCTTCGAGCCCGGTCAGCGTCATCAGCGGCAGGAACACCAGGATGATGATGCCCACCCCGAACAAGACTGGTGTGCCCACTTCCGCCGCGGCACGCAGCACGACGACGCCGCGACCGGCACCCGTCTCCTTCGACTCCCCCAAATGGCGGAAGGCGTTCTCCACCACCACGACCGAACCGTCCACCATGATGCCGATCGCGATCGCGAGACCTCCCAGCGACATCAGGTTGGCCGAGATGCCGTACTCGTTCATCACCAGGAACGTGCCCAAAGGGGCCAGGATCAGCGTCGCGACGACGATCAGGCTCGAGCGCACGTCACCGAGGTACAGCAGCAGCACGACGATCACCAGCACCACCCCTTCGGCCAGCACTTTGGTCACGGTGTGGATCGCCGCATCGACCAACTGGGTCCGGTCGTAGTAAGGGACGATCTGCAAACCGCCCGGCAGCATCTTCTGGGTGTTGATCTCGTCCACCCGCTGTTTGACCTCCGTGACGATCTTCTTGGCATTGCCGCCCCGGATCATCATCACGATTCCGCCGACCGACTCGGTGATTCCCTGACGGATCACCGCGCCGTAGCGCACCGCGTTGCCGATGGTGACTCGAGCGACATCGCGAATGAACACCGGCGTGCCGCCCACTTCCTTCAGCACGATATCCTCGATGTCCTGGATGTTCTCGATCAAGCCGAGGCCGCGGATCAGATATTGCTCGGCATGGTGCGGCAATTTTCCGCCGCCGGCATTCGCATTGTTGCGTTCGAGGGCGGTGTAGACGTCCTTCAACTGCAAGCGGTAATGCTGCAGCCGATGCGGATTCACTTCGATCTGGTACTGCCGCTCGTAGCCGCCGATCGAATTGATCTCGGCGACCCCCGGGATCCCCCGGAGCAGCGGTCGGACCACCCAGTCCTGGATCGTCCGCCGGTCGGACAGTTCCGCGACCGAGAGCATCTGGTCGCCATCATCGGGATGTTCCAGCGTGTACTGATACACCTCGCCCAAACCGGTCGACACCGGTCCGATCACCGGCGCGACGTCTTGCGGCAGGCGTTCGCGTGCCTCCATCAACCGTTCCATGACCAACTGCCTGGCGAAATAGACATCGGTCTCGTCGGTGAACACCAGCGTGATCTGCGACAACGCGTTCCGGTTCACGGATCGCATGTCGGTCAAGCCCGGCAGTCCGGTCATCGCGATCTCGATCGGTACGGTCACGAAACGCTCCACCTCCTCCGGCGAGCGTCCGGGGGCCTTTGCAGCCACCATGACCTGGACATTAGTGACGTCGGGAAACGCATCGATGGAAAGCTTGTCGATCGCAGCGATACCGAACCCCATCAGCACCAGTGCCAGCACCGTGACGACCAGGCGCTGTTTCAATGACGCTCGTATCAGACTTTCCAACATGTTCTTTGCCAGTCGATCGGGTCGCCGGACCGCCGCGGCCCGATCGGCCGCGAGTGGGGGGCGGCGAATCCGCAACGCCTTGCATCCGCGGACCGAAACTCATGATTCTACGCGCCCAAGCTTTCACCAAACTTTCGCCGGAGGCCGATCACGCGCGAGTCCGGCCGAACGGCACGCGGCACCGCCGAGATCTCGGGGAATCGCCGCGGTATCGGCTGGAAGGCACCACGGCCGCGGCACGGAGGCGCACCCGGATTTTCGCGCCGAAGGAATAACGGCCGCAGCGGGCCGCGAAGCCGAATCGAAAAGGCTGGTCAGGATGGAATCGGTGAGGCAGAAACGAGTTGCATGGGGCCGGCGCCACGTACCGGACCGGGTGCGGTCCGACCGGCGTAGTGCTCTCCGGTGAAGTGCCCTAAGTTTCCTCCTCGGACAATTCGACGGTCAGAGGAGAATCAGCCAGGCTGCGAA
>CAZXXC010000022.1:0-43133 GCA_964644665.1 uncultured Methylococcaceae bacterium | reverse complement strand
CGGGTGCTGCCGGGTATCTATCCGGCCTGGGTCGCGGATGCCGAAGGCGTCGCGGTGTTCACCTGGACGACGGTGAAGGGCAAGCATCATTTTCTGACCCGGCGCTACGATGCGGCGACGCGCCAGTTCGGTCCCGAGGTCGATATCGGCGAAGGGACCGAGATCCCGCCCTCCCTGGAAGCCTTCCGCAGCGGTTCGCGGCTGTTTCTGACCTGGATCGGACAGCACGGCGAATACCACAACGAACTGAAGCTGCAGGCCGCCTACTCGGACGATCAGGGGCAGACCTGGCGGTCGGTGATTCTGGATGCCATGCCGGGCGTCGACTACAGCCGGGTCAAATTCTGCGCCGACGGCGACGATCACCTGTATGTCGCGTACAGCGCCAAGCCCCGTTGGGCCAAGCCGCAAGAGAAGGACAACGTGTATCTCCGGGCCAGCTCCGACAACGGCGCCAACTGGAGCCCACCCGTCACCGTGCGGCGGTTCGACGATCCGGATACCCATGCGACCAATCCGGTACTGGCCTGCCGCAACGGCGGCGAAGTCGTGGTCGCCTGGGAGGACTGGCGAACGCTGCGTCCGCAGATCTATCTGAACCGCTCGTCGGATCACGGCGCGACCTGGCTGGCGGCGGACGTTCCGGTGGGGGACCCCGGGTCGTTCTTCACGCCGGACGGCGGCTCCAGCCTGCAGGCCGACGGCGATCACTATTCGCTGGTGGCCGAACGCTATCGTGACGATGCGTTCCACGAGCGCGACCTGGTGATGTACACGGTCGATCCGCGTGCATTGAAAGCCGGGCCGCCGGCGATCGAGGCGACCGACCGCGCCGCGCTGGAAAAGCGCGTGAACGCCTATTGGACGGCGTTCGAGAAAGAGGACTTTCACGCCACCTACGGCATGCATGATCCGTTTTTCCGTTCCTTACGGAAGTATGAGGAGTATGCGTCCAAGCTGGGGAAGATCAAGTTCCACGGCCATAACGTCAAGGCGATCCGCGTGAACGGCAACAGGGCCGAGGTGGACCTCGGCATCGAGTATTCGGTGCCGAAGCTGAAGGTCGGCACCCGCGAGTACGAGCAGCCGAAGACCGAGATCGCGCTCACCGAACGCTGGATCTACATCGACGGCGACTGGTTCCGCGTGTACAAGGAAGAAGCGACGGATACTTCGTACGTCCGCTACTGATGAGGCCGTGTGGCAGGGTATTCATAGCCCGCCACACCGTTTGCAAGACATCCGCGCGACGGATGATTCCGGGAGGTACGGCCGGGCGTTCCGGTCGGGGTGGACACCCGTCCGCCCGGCCGGACCGATCAGGCATCACGTTCTTGCGGCCTACCGGTCCGAACAACCCAGTGTCGAGCGCCTGGACACCTCCGAAGGGGTGGTACTGGACTACGATGCCAACGGAAATCTCGCTGGCATCGACATCGACAACGCGAGCAAGAAGGTCCAGCTTCAACGCCTGACGCTGAATAAGCTCCCGTCCCAGGTGAGCACCATTGCCGCCTGACTCTCGGGGTCGCCGCGCGCGGCGAGGGCTAGTTGCCGGACTTCGCCGCTCACGGTCCGTGTCGCGCCGGTGTCAGACGGTCAGGATGGCTTGTTCGTACGCCCGAACCATTTCGCCGATGGAGTACCGCTGCAATCGGGTGTAGCCATTGGCAATCAGCCGCTGCCGTAGGCCGGAGTCACGGTGCAGCGCGAGGATCGCCTCGGCCAGGGGTATGGGTTCCGATGCCGGGACGAGCAGGCCGCTGACGCCGTGCTGGATGATCTCTCGCGGCCCGAAATCGCAATCCGTCGCGATGACCGGAACGCCGCAGGCCATGGCTTCCAGCAACACGTTTCCGAAGCCTTCGAACAAGGCGGTGTGAACGAACACATCGGCGCTCTTCACGATGGAAAAGGGATCCGGCCGAAACCCCAGGAATTCGACGGCCCCTGCAATTCCCAACGCCTCCGCGCGTTGCCGCAGGCGTTCCAACTCCGGGCCTTCGCCGACGATCGAGAGGGTCGCATCCAGCGACTCGCGGACGCTCGCAAGCGCGACCAGCAGCGTATCGAGATCCTTTTCGGGCGCCAGCCGGCCGGTGGTGACGATACGGAAGCCGGAATGCTCGCGGTTCAGAGCGGGATGTGCATCGCTCGATTGCCGCAGTTTCTCGCTGTCGATGCCGTTCGGGATCACCACGACACGATCCGGTCTCGACCCGTAGACGTGCACGCATTCGCTCTTCAATCCCTCGGACGCGACGATCACCCGATCCGCAAACCGACAAAAGAACCTCACCAGATTCCGCCATTTGAATGCCAGCGGGCCGGTGCGGCCGACGTGGAATGCGATGCCCCGCACCGAGGGGGTGCGTGGACTGGCGATCGCCTTGATCCGGAACAGCGAAAGGAAACGCATCAGTGCGACGACGAACGCTCCATAGTGCAGCATACCGAGCGCAACCCTGCAGTTCTCCCGTTCGGCCAGCCTGCACAGCGCTCGCGCATCGGCAATGGATCGCCGCAGATCGCCGAATCCATTGTTCAGGCCGAGATCGAACAGCGAGACGAAATGCTCCCCCGGTTCCGGCCGGAACGCATTCGGCCCTGACACGACGACGAACCGCAGCTTGCTGCGGTCCGACAAGCGAACGATGTTGGTTGTGGTCCGCTCGGCGCCGGCGAACCCGTCGGCGGGATGGAACACCAACACGGACAGAGGGGCTGGCGACCGTTCGTTCCCGCCGACATCGTGCAATTCATTTGACATGGGCCGATCCGCGATGGGTTCAACGAACCTGACGAGATGTCGCAAAGCGCGCGGCGTAGCCGGCGACCATGCGTTCCAGTGAAAACCCGGCGGATCGCGTCAATGCCTGTTCCGCCAGACGGAACCGCAGTGCCTCGTCGGATAGCAGGCGATTGAGGTAGCTGGCCAGCGCGGCGACATCACCCGGAGTGAACAGGTAGCCATGGACGTCCGGTTCAATGATTTCCGAAGGTCCCCAGGGGCAATCGCTGGCGATGACCGGGACCCCGAGCGCGAAGGCCTCGATGATCACATTGCCGAATCCTTCGTAAAAGGACGATAGCACGAACACGTCGGCTGCCCGGATCCAGGGAAACGGATTGGCTTGAAAGCCGGCCAGCGTGACCTGCCCATTCAGCCCGTGTTCCCGGATCAGCGCCTCCACGGCGGGCCGCTCCGGTCCATCCCCGACGATGACCAATCGTGCCTCCGTTCGCCGTGCGATCAGGGAGAAGGCGCCGATCAGCGTCCGGAAATCCTTTTGCTCGCTCAATCGGCAGCAGGTCACGATCCAGCGCGTATTCTTGGGTATCGGCAAGGGACGATCGGCGGAGGCCCGGATCGCCTCGAGATCGAATCCATTGTAGATCGGATGTACCCGATCCGGCCGGGCGCCGAAGACCTCGATCAGCTCGTCGGCCACGCCCCTGGACGGCGTGACGATGGCGCCCATGGTCTTGACCACGGCGCGGATCGCGGCGGTCTCCACCCGAGTCGGCGGTGCCCCTCGCTGTTGAAAGCACCCGACGAACGAGCCGTGCAGGCTGCCGATCAGCGCGCGTCGGCGCATCAGCCAGGGGTGCGACCAGCGGGCCGCCGCGAGGAACAGCGAGGAGTTGTGCATCACCGCATAGACGACCTCGGCCCGCCGATCGCGCGCGACCCGCGCGATCGCCCGGCCGTAGGCTTGCACATTCCGCCAGCCGTAGTAATAGGGTGAATCGAGACCGAAGCGCTCGAACTCGATCAGCGTCAACGGCAATCCGGCGAAACGTCCGGCAATCCGGGCATGAGTCAGCAGCGTCACCTCGAATTGCGCGCACAACCCGCTCAGCAGTGCATGCGTCTGGACCTCGGCGCCGCCGAACACGTTCGCCGCGAGCACCGTCAACAGCTTGCCGCGCGGTCGCCCGGTATCCCGCTGCGGGTTTGCAGCCGCTGTATCGGGTCTCTCTGAGCGGATCGTCGCCGTCACGACGCGGCCCGGCGCCAGCGGGCGATCCGACCGCCCAGCCATCGATACGGGGCGGTCAGCTTCCACGACCGGCTCTCCTTCATGTGACGGAGTTCCTCCTGCAGGGCATGCAACGGGTCGTCGGCACCCCGCGGATCGGACGACGGCGCCGCCGCCTGGTGCAACTCGGCGGCGTGCGCGTCGACCAGGCCCAGCCGATACCGTTCGAACAACGGCTCCACCGCATCGGGCAGCGGCCGGTCGGCGGTCGCCAGCAGCAGAAACGCCTCCGCGTACTCGACCGGCGCCGGCAGCGACCAGGTTCGGGCGATGTTCTGGGCTTCGATGCGTCGGGTATACGGTCGGTCCGCTTCCTGGGAGGCATAGACATCCATCGCTCGACGCTTATCCGGGAACGGGCCGGTGATGTCCAGCAGCAGATTGACGGGGCCTTGGCTGGAAATCTCGTAAGCGACCGGCAGGGCTGCGAACGACGACCGCCGCGAGGCTTCCCAGCCGATGATTGCGGCGGCCCGGTGGTCGGGGTGCGGTTCGGTGATCGACGGGAAGAACAGCGTGCCAGGCCGTCTGCTCCGGATTTCCCGGACCAGTCGCTCGACGAGTTGTGTCTTCGGCTCCAGGCCGCGATCGGGTTCACGCCAAAACTCGATCGTGCGGAGACCCAGGATCGCTGACGCTGCGAGCGCCTCTCTCTCGCGGGTCGCCACCAGGGAGCCGTCGTCCTCGCCGCCCAGCGCACCGTCGGTCAACACGATCACATCGACGGCGATGCCGGCGCCGGTCGCACGAAGGATGGTACCGCCCATGCCGAAGGTTTCATCATCGGGATGCGGTGCCAGCACCAGCCAGGGACCCGGCGGAAGTTCGCCTGCGGAATACGGCAGGAAATCGGATTCGATCAGGTTCATCGTGGACGTCGGTACTGCGATGCCGGAGAACGCCGGGCCGCGCCAATCGGTGCCGTCGTTCTCGAAATTTCAATAGATGTCGACATTCCCGGGTTGCCAGAAGGGGTGGGTGGATGCGAACTGCGGCGCACTCGCGGTGACCACCGTACCGATGATATGGGTATCGATCAAGCTTGCCGCAGTAGGCGCCGCCGCCGAGGCGTCGGCCCACCAGGCGAGTTCGCGAGCGCCGGTCGCCCGCCCCGTACGGGCCAGCAGTCCGAGCACGGCGTCGATATGGGATTCGTCCAGAAGCCGTTCGATGCAGCGCAGCACATCCTCGTGCCGCGTCACCACGACCCAGCCGACCAGGCGTAGTCCGGCATGGATACCGAGCAACCGGTAGCGGTGCACCGGATTGCGCCGGTACCGCCAGTCCAGATATCGGCGATCCAGAACGACGATTCCGGAGTGGCAGGCCGCCCGATCGAGCCACAGGCGATCGATGCGGGGGTCCTGCCAATCGAGTTCCTCCAGCCGCCACCAAGGCCACCGCGCATGGTGGAGGGCCGTGACCGGCACGCGCGACTCGAAGATCGGCCCGGTCCCCCGATAGAAGCCCAGCCGCTCTCCCAGCCGGAACGGTCGTTTGCCCGGGAAGCCGTAATACAGACCTTCGGGGATGCGCTGCTGAAGCTGTGAGAACAGCGCCGACATGAACGCCGCATAGCCGCCGGTCGGGCCGGCGTGACCGCGCGCCTCCTTCGCCAGCATCACGTCACAGATTTGCGCGACCGGGACCGATCGTCCGCCGACGCTACCCGGCAGCAGGATGGCGCCGGCGTGGCCGATGACCGCCCCGGTCTCATCGCACAGCATCACGTTCTCATGCCCCAGCAGCGCCGGGTCATGGTACTTCCAGCGCCATTGGGACGGTTCGATCTGCTGCTGGAATACATCCAGAAACAGCGCGCAGAGCGATTCGACCGAATCATCGGTCGCGTTTTTTAAACTGTACTTCATGAGCCTCCATCGTCGAAGTGTCGTTTTAGCCCGCTACCTCCCGGGTAGCCGGCATCTTCCGGCGATTATGCAGCGCTCCTGATGACCCGTCTGCAGAAAGAGTCCCCGAAGGCTGGGTATTCGCCTTGACTGGGTTTGGTCCCATTGGCTTAACGGTGCTTGCGAGTCCGAAAACATCAATCGATTTCCGGGACACTGCGAGATGACTGCGAGCCTACGCGGGAGCCATCTTTTCCAGTACGACCAGGTCCTGGTGTTCCGCAAACCCGCGAATAATGCGGCGTATCCTGAAGTGTTTTGACCAAAGGTCGCGAATAAACTCGGTTGTTTGAGATGTCAGCCGGTAATAGCCCGGACGCTGCTGGTCGACGCCGACATCCTGGGCTTCAAAGTCGAAAAATCCAACGCGCAGGTATTCGTCGAAAACTTCCGGGCGTGTGAGAAGGTCGTTCTGCCTAGTAATATAGGTTCCAAACTCGGAACAGAATGTCAGAAAAGCAAAGCCGCCCGGCCGAACGACTCTTGAAATCTCACGAATCCATTTTCTGTGGTCTGGTAGAGACAGGTGAGTGAAGACGGAATGACCATAGACCGCTTCAAAGAAATTGTCCTCGAAGGGCATCGGTGGATCCAGTGCGATATGGAGAACTTTTTCATATCCCAGGTTCTGTCTGATCCAGTCCAGATTCACCGAATCGATATCGGCGCCATAGACATTATCCAGGCCTTGCTCAAGAAAGTGGCGCAAGATGCGCCCGCAGCCGCAGCCCCAATCGAGTACGGAATTCAGCTCCGACAAATTCTTTCCAAGATATCGTTCTGAAAGTTGGCTCAGTTTGGTAAACCAGGTACCACCGCCCAAAATGAATCCGGCTTCGCCGACCGGGCCGGCGACACGAATGATGTTTTGCGGTTCAGGCAAAGGCAACGTGAGCCTGGATCGTAAATGAAATTCCTGCATGAAACCGAGAATCTCGTCATTCCCATAGCCAATTCCGAAATCCAGATCGAAAGGAACGACCGGTACGCATTCGCCGCTGGGTCCCTGCAGCACGTGATAGTCGGCAAGAAGATCGAGATCGGCTTCGATGAAGCGGGTCTCTGCTGGAAAGAGCCTTGAGACATGCGGAAATAGTGGCCAGTCCTCGCCCGCTATCTTTCCAACGCGCCGTCCTCTGGAAACGATATGGGCATTGTCGAAATCATCGCCAAGCCAGTGTGGGGGAATCACTGCTGCAAAAACACCGAAACCTTTGGATTTGCCATATATCTTCATGTTGATATAGGCGGTGTCCCGGGCTGCCCCGGAGAAGGTGGAAATTGTCATAGGTCAATCCAAAAGAGGGGTTCAAACAGTGAGAGGTGTTGAGCGGGTAGCGATCGCATACCCTACGCAAGGTGGTCGCCGCAGAAATACCGGCCGGGGATTCCGCCCGCAACACGGTCTGCCGTTCCTCCCAGGCGCGGGATCAGCGACGTTTTCCAAAGCCACCCAAGCCGTCTCTACGCCATGCCGGGCTTCCAGCTCACCATGACTTCGGTGAGTTCCGCCCGAATGCCGTAATGGATGTCGTCAAAGTAGAAGATACTCGTGAAAAGTCCGGAGGCATCGAAGATGTGGCGCGCGATGTCGTAACCCCAGTCCATGGTGACGAGCACACCCTCCTCGCTAATGGGATTTCCGTGATATTGGGCGGGTTCCAAATGACGAATCTGGCCGTTGCCCGCAACGATCGCGCGTCGTTTCGAAGGTTTTTCCTTGTTGACCAGGGGGGCTGTGAAGATGTGCGCACCGCCGGGTTTCAACGTGCGCGCAATTTCGGAAAAGGCAAGTTCCGGATGGAAAAGGTGTTCCATGACGTCCTGGGTAACGTGGAGGTCGATGCTGCAATCGGGGAAGGTCATGGCCTCCAGGTTTTCGCAGCGCATCCCGGAAACCATCGATCCCGGTTCCCGTTTCGGAAAATACTGGGAAGGAATGTAGTTCCTGCAGCGGAGCGACAGCTTGGCACTGGCGCCCCGCATCATGGGAGACGATTCATGGATGACGAGGCCTGCCCAGTGGGGAAAGTGTGTCTCGATCACACGCATCAGCGCGCGTTCCCGAGGGAGGCTGCCACATCGCTGGCAAACGTAATGATCGCGAAGCCATACATCATAAGAGACGAAATGCGTAGAGGAGTCACAGGTGGTACACCATCCGTCATTCTCCAGAACCGGTGACCTCGACTCCTGTATTCCGCTCACGGCGTATGTTGTTGGCGGTTCATCCGACCTGGGCCGCCTTTCTTGGCCTCCGCGCTGCTTTGGCGCTGCCACCGGATGGATGCGCTCCTGCGTGAGATTCCCCGGAGCGGAGCAACTCGCCTATCGCTCCCAATCGCTCGCGAATGGCATTCCCGACCGCCCGATAGCTGAAATGGACCCGTAGATTCGTCCGCGCCCGCCGACCGAGATCGCGCCCGAACTGAGGCTGATCGATCAGTGTCATCATGTGCCGTGTCGCTTCTTCGATATCCGGTTCCGCCCAGACCTGTCCCTGCCAGTGAGGGTAAGCATCGCGCGCGACGCGCTTCAGTTGGAAGCCGACCGGCAGTGCCGTCTCCGGCGAGGTGAAATCCATGTTCCCGGAATAGGCGGTCGCGATCACCGGCTTCTCCAGATACATCGCTTCGGCGATTCCTCGGCCGAAACCTTCGGCCCGGTGCAGCGACACGAAGCAGTCGCAGCACCGGATCAGGTTCTTGGTCTCGTTGTCGCTGAGGGTCCTATCGATCAGCGAGATGCGGTCCCTGTGCTGCTGCAATCTTGCCCTCAGCGCGGCGGCCTCCATCGGACGGGTCTCGGCACCGTTGAACTTGATGACCAGGTGAATCTCGGCCGTGGGCCGTTCGCGGAGCACACGCTCGAAGGCGGTCAGCACGGCATACGGGTTCTTGCGATCCAGATAAGAGCGGAAATCGAAGAAGAACAGGAACACATAGGGGCTTTCCGGAATGCCGAAATACCGGCGCCCGAGGAAGGAATCCAGGATGACCTCGCATGCCAGCGGGACGTGGATCACGGGTTTCGAGGCTTTCGGCAACAAGGCATCCTGAATGAAGCGGGACGGAGCCCAGATTTCGTCGAAGCGGTCCAGCGCATCGGCCCAGGTTTTCGGGTAGTTGGCCAGTTCCCATGCGGGGTAGACGATGTTGTAGCCGTCCGACGGCCATCGTTCCCCGAGGTGCGACAGGATCGGCTCGACTTCATCACCGTTGATGTGAAAGATGTTGATCCGTCCGAACTCGGTCGAAAGGTGAGGACCGAATTCGCCGACGAGCGCCGGGTCGGCGCCCGGGAACCCGTAAATGTCGAGGAGGCGCGTTCTGAGCGCCACGCTGCGGGTGGCGCGAAACGAGCAGCGCAGGTCTTCGCCACGGCCGATGGGTGCGTACGGATGGCCGGCCAGCACGATTTCAGGCATGGGTCGCTGTTCCATGGCGGTCAACCACCCAGCGCGTAACGATCGCGCCGCAGCAGACCGGAGGCCTGCTTGGCGTTCGCCACGGCCTCCAGATAGGTATGGCCGAACCGTTGATCGGGTTCGAGATGGGCGCCTTCCGCCCATTCGTTCCAGGCATTCAGAAAAACGAGTCGCTCGTCGCCGACGAGTTGCGCTCTGGTGGTTTGAAAGGTCTGCTCCATCCAGGCCTGGAATGTCCCCGGGCTCGAACGGTCGAAGATGAAGCCATTGTCCTGCCGACGGGGGGTGTTGTCCCATCCGGGCATCACACCGAGAAACCGCTTATACGGGGGATACGGCCGTGTCGCGTAACGTACGGCCACGTCGCGGTAATCGGCGATGTAGCCGGTGAAGCGTTCGTTCAGGATCTCGCCGTGGGGCGGTTTGGGCTCGCCCATTCCGAGCGGCGGGAATTCCACCGCGGCATCGCAGCCGAAACGGGATGGCGGCGTGTCGACGTGGACCAGTTCAAACGATTCGACCATCGCGATGTAGATGTCGCCGATCCCGGCGTCGCGGCAATACTGCCGCCACACCGCGGCAGTCGCCGCGAAGTCGGGAAACAGCGTGACGCGGTAGACCAGGATCAGCGGCTTCCCATTCACTCGAATGTAGCGGGGCTTCGAAAAGAAGCGACACAGATCCTTGATCACGGCCAGGTCATCCGCCTCCGAGTGCTGCTGGGCGACCAGGATTTCGTGATCCATACCGTCCCAGCGGCGGGTCCAATTTTCATTGGCCCAACAGAGGCAGAAGGGGATGTCGGGGCGTTCCGTTTCCAGTAGACGTTCGAGCGGAAGTTCCAGAACCCGCCGCCCGGCAAACCAGTAATAGTAAAAGCAGAAGCCGTGAATGCCGTAGCGCTGAGCCAGACGAGCCTGATGATCCATGACTTCCGGGACGCGCAGATCGTAGTAGCCGAGATCGGCCGGCAGATGCGGCTGGTAGTGTCCGACGAAGTTGGGTTTGGCCCTGGTCACGTTCATCCACTCGGTGAAACCCTTGCCCCACCAGACGTCGTTCTCGGGAATCGGGTGAAACTGAGGCAAATAGAACGCGATCAGTCGCGGGTCATCGTTCTGATCCAGTTCGGTCTGCCATCGCCGGGACACCGTCTGCAGATTCGCCGCCACGCAACCGAGCTTGTAATCGTCCTGCAGATCGTCCGAAGTCTTGCTGAGGTGGTGAATCACCACCGCGTCCGGGCAGTACAGAACCCGGTACCCGGCCTTCCTGGTGCGTAGGCAAAGGTCGGCGTCTTCACAATACGCCGGGGCGTAGGCTTCGTCGAAGCCGCCCAGTTCGCGAAACAACGCGGCATTGATCAACAGGCAAGCGCCGGAGCAGTAATCGACGTCGCGCGCGTAGTTGTAGCGGTGCAGCCCGGGATCGTCGTTGAGCCCGACCATCTCGGTCGTGCAGTCCTGCCGCATGGTGGCGCCGGCTTCCTGTAAATGACCGCTCGGGTAGATCAGCTTCGGACCCGCGGCCGCGCAGTGCTCGGTTTCGCGTACGGTTTTGACGAGGGCGGTCAGCCAGCCTTCGGTCACCTGCGTGTCATTGTTCAGGAACAGCAAGAACTCCCCCCTGGCGTGGGCAGCGGCGTTGTTGCAGTTCCTCAGGAAGCCGACATTCCGTTTGCCCTTGATGAGCCGGAGATGCGGAGCCCTTGAAAGCAGGGATGCCGTCTCGTCGGTCGACCCGTCGTCGGCGACGATCACTTCGAACGTGGTGTGGGCATCCGTGCAGGCCGCGATCGAGAGCAGGCACTCGATGGTGTATTTCGCTTGATTGTAGACCGGGATGATGATGGAGACCTCGGGTCGGGCGCCGGAGGCAGGCAGCCGGATTCGATCGACCGCCGCCGCCGGGTCGTCCTGCCCGATGTCGATCAGGGTCGGCGCTTCCGGCGAGAAGGCATCCCGCCGCGCGCGCTCGACTTCGAGGATGCGCATCCGGGTCGGGAGGTAGTCTTCCCACTCGTAATGTCCGTCCGCGTTGCGCAGGGGTTCGCCAGTCGTCGCGGTCGGTGCCGACGGTTCGGCGACCGCTTCGCTCCCGGCAGCCTGCATCTCTGCGGGGCCTGCCCGTTCCTCGGCCCGGTCGGGCGCAACGGGCCGGAGCGGTACGTCGACGACGATCGCGGGAGGCGGGTCCGACTCGATTGCGCCGCCGTTGCGTACTGATGCCTGCGCTGGATACGGCTCGGCCGTTGCCGCCGCATGAAGGCCTTGTCGCTTGGCCCGCTCGAATTCCATCCAGTCCCGGTAAGCGCGGGTGTTCCGGAACAACGGGGAGAGCAGCGCGAACAGCAGTCCCTTGACCCACATCTTCACTGCCATCGGCAGCGGAGCCACGAGATACAGCGCGCGTGCCCACTCCGCGAGTACCGGTCGCAGCCGTCTCCAACCCCTTCGGGTTTGCGCCCGCTGGGCCCTGCCGTGTTCGAACGCGATCCAGGCGCGGTACGCCCCGGTCGTTTGCAGGAAAGGACTCAGCAACGCGAAGACGATACCTTTGACGGTCCTCTTCAACGACCAGGGCAGCGGCAAGGCCAGGTAGATCGCGCGCAGCCACGTGCCGCCCAGCGATCGCAGGCGCCGCCCGAAGACCAGCCATCGGCGCTTCAGATAGCGCATCGGCGCGGTTGCGCGCCAGGACGTCGATGCGTATAGCCGCGCGATGTGCGTTTCCCGATCCCGCACCGCTTCGTCACGCTCCGCCACCATCCGGTCGCGATCGTCCACCGCATGACAGAGCGACACGATCCGGTCATTGGATTCGGCCAGTTGCTGGTCGATGGCGCGCCGCCGATGATCGAGTTCGGCCAGGGTCTGGTGGAGATTTTCGATCTGACGATCACGCTCGGCGAGTCCATCTCTCAACCTCGCCATCTGCTGATCCCGCTCGGCCACCGCGCCGCGCAAGGCTTCTAGCGTAGCGCTGTGCTGCGCCTGCTCTCCGGCCGAAAGCTCCTCCAGTTGCTGAATCCGGCCGCGCAAGGCGGTCACGCGCGCTTCGGAATCCAGTTGCAACTCGAGCAGTTGCGCCATGGCCGCATTCCTCTCTTGCCGGGACTGCTCGAGTTCACGCCGCAACGGTTGAGCCCTGCCGGCAAGCATCTGGCTTTCGCCGGATTTCAGTGGGGTCGGTTCGGTCATGCCTCGGATGTTCGCTTCCATGGGCCTTGAAGTGACGTTTTACGTGTTGTGCCGAAGAGCAGCGGCGTCTCGCCGCACCTGGTGATATGGCGAGATGATCCGCTCTGCACGGGTGCCGGTCGAGCGCGCGAATGGTCCCCGGCGGTTTTGGCCGGGAGAATTATACGCGTATAATCGCCCGGCCCGGTAAGCGCGGTCGAGTGCCGGGCCCGCAGGATCACCGCTATCGGGCTGGAAGTCACCGCAGAGGCCGACGGCGCAGCCTTCGGTTCCTTCCCGGCCCAGCAATTTCCCATCCAGTCATGCCGCTCGACTCCGCTGACATCACCGTGGTGCTGAACGGTCACCGCGAAGGCATCCTGATTCACCGTACGCTGCGGGGTATCCTGCGCGCCGTCGATCATGCCAGGGAGCAGGGGCTACGCTGTGAGATCGTGGTGGTGCTCGATCGACCGGACCGTGCCACGGCAGACTACTTCGCACGGGGCGGTGTCCCGCTTCTGAAGGTGGTCGAAGTCGATTTCGGCGACACCGGGCTCGCTCGGAACCGGGGCGTTGCCGAAGCCGGCGGCGCCTACGTCGCGTTGGTCGACGGCGACGACCTCATTTGCCGCAACTGGCTGGCGGATGCATTCGCGTTCGCGGAACAACAGCGCCGCCTCGGTCGCCGGCCGGCGTTGCATCCCGAGGCCAACATCTTTTTCGGGGAGGATTCCAGCATCCTGCTGCATGTCGACCAGGAGTCGCCGGAATGGAGCCTCGGCAGTCTTTTCGCGGCGAATTACTGGACGGCGTTGGTCTTTGCCGGCAAAGACGACTTGATCGCGGTGCCCTACCGCGCGTCTGCTCCGGACATCGGGTTCGGCTACGAGGACTGGGATTGGAACTGTTTGGCGGTGGCGGCCGGATTGGTCCACAAGGTGGTCCCTTCGACCTGGCATTTCATTCGGCTGAAGGGTCGCGGGTCACGAAATCAGCGGGCGCAGGACCGCGACTTGCTGGTCCGCCCGTCGCCCTTGTTCGAGCGGCTGGAGACCGAGCCGGACGCCGGAGGAAGGTCGGCGGACGAAGATTCGGCGGGTGCCGAGAGCGGGTCCGAGTCGGGCTTGGCGCGCATTCTGGACCGCCCCGAGTTGCTGGCCGAATGGCGCGAATTGGCGGGGATCGAACCGGCGTTGTTTCCGACCCGGGAGAGTCTGCGGCGATACCGGTTCTGGAAGCCGGCGCGGAAAGAGATCGGCGAGGCCTTCGGCCGCATTCTCAGGCATTGGGGGACGGCGCCGACCCATGTCATTTTGTGTAACCGGTACGGCGGCGGAGATGACGGGCTGGCCGCGTTGAACTATGCTCGGGCGCTGGTCGATTCGGGGGCCGACGTGCTGGTGATTGCCGAGGAATGGCGGGGCGTCGGTTTCGGGTACGGTGACAAGGGCTCATTGCGAGTGCTCGATTTTGGCGCGATCGACCTCGAACCTTATTGGCGTACCCGGCTGCTGGCCCAAGCCTTGATTCAAAGGCCCGCCGGAACGGTGCACCTGATCGGGTCCGGGCTCGGCTACGAAGCACTGGCATGCTACGGTCCGGCGATTGCGGAGGCATCCCGCATCTACCTCACGATACCGGTGCTGAAATGGTCCGCCGAGGGGGGGCGGACCGGTCCGGCGGTGTCGTACTTCGATCGCATCGCACCGCACCTTGCGGGGCTGCTGAGCAGCAATCGTGCGGTGCTGAGCTGGATCTGCGACACCTACGGGTATCCGGAAGATCGGTGCCACAAGCTGTGTGCGGTACCGTACTCGACCACCGGACTGAACTTGCCTGCTCGGCGTCCGGTGGCCGGAAGACCGAGGGCTGTCTGGGTCGGAGATGACGGCAGTGCGGCCTGTCCCGCGATGCTGTTGCGGATCGCCAAGCTGACCCCGACCTGGGACTTCGTGATGAGCTTCAGCGAACGGCCGAGTCCGGCGTGGGCCGATGAACTGGAGCCGCTGCTGCTGAAGGAGCCCAACATCGTCCGGTTGCCGCCTCAACGGCGTTGCGACGACGCGATGCAGGAGGCGAGTGCGTTGCTGCACACGTCGCTGATCGACGGGCTGCCCGCCGCATTTTTCGAGGCGAGCCTCCGAGGACTGCCGATCGTGGCGCCCGGACTGGCTGCGATCCGCGAGTTCGTCGACGAGGAAACGGGATATCCGGTCGAGGAATTTTTCCGACCGGAAGCCTATGCCGAAAGGCTTCGGGAGTTGCTGGGTCGGCCGGAACAGATGCAGCGGCGGGTGGCCAGGGCGCAACAGCGTGTCAGAAAGGAGTATTCTTGGCGGGCCTTCGTCGACACGCTGCAGTCGATCGACGGCAACCGGTGTGCAGAATCCGCCCGACCTGCCGGGCTGCCGCGCGAACGATAGGATCGATGCGTTGATTTGTCTGGATCTTGGGTCGTTGATCACCCGTTTCTACCTCTCGGACCGGTATCGGGGAATGGTGCCGGTCTCGAGCGCGGCGCTGCGATCGGCCCATGGGGTCGCGGCGGAGGTCGGGAGAGAGCCGCTCGGTTTCCGCGCTCCGCAAGGCGGCATCGGAAACTGGCCCGCCGGTCATGCGAGACATTCTGTCAATGCTTGAAGCGACGACTGCCGAACAGGTGACGACCGGCGGTCTGCCCTGGACCGGCGAGCGCTACCTTCCCAGCGTGAGCGGCATCATCCAGCTCGAGCACATCCATCGCTATCTGATGGCGAAGCAACTCGCCAGGGATCGGGACGTTCTGGACATCGCCAGCGGCGAGGGTTATGGCTCGGCGATGCTGGCCAAAGTCGCGCGTCACGTGATCGGGGTGGATAACTCCGAATCGGTGATCGTCCACGCCAGAAAGACCTACATCGAGGACAATCTCGAATATCGACTCGGCTCGTGCGAGTCGATCCCGCTCGCCGATTCATCGATCGACCTGGTGGTGAGTTTCGAGACCATCGAACACCACGACCAGCATCAGGCCATGATGCGGGAGATTCGGCGTGTGCTGAGGCCGGGCGGTGTACTGATGATCTCGAGTCCCGACAAGTACGAATATTCGGTCGTCACCCAGTACCGCAATCCCTACCATGTCAAGGAACTTTACCGCGAGGAATTCGAGACGCTGCTGTCGGACTATTTCCGCAACATCACCTACCTGGGACAGCGGGTGGTGTATGGTTCGGCCATCTTCCAAAAGCAGCGCCCGGCGGCAATCGTGTCGTTTCGGCGGGAGGATGACCGCATCGTTTGCAGTCCGGGCATTCCCCGGCCGGTCTACCTGATTGCGATCGCTTCCGACGCCGAACCGCCCGAGTTGTCGAGCGGATTTTTCGTCCAGGCGTTCGATGAGACCAGCGCGGGACTGGACCGGGAGATCGATGAGCTCTCCACCGCGTTGGCGCGAGTCACTGCGGAGCGGGATGCACTGGCAGCGGAGTGTGTCGGCGTGAGCGCAGAACTGGCGGCGCTGTACCACTCGACCTCTTGGCGAATCACCCGTCCCCTCCGTTGGGTGGCCGACGGGTGGACCGCCCCGCGCCGATCGCTGGGCCGTCTGGCGCATTGGATCTACCGGGCGATGCCGCTGCCGATGGCCACCAAGCTCGCCGTGAAATCCCGCATCTTCAAGCGCTTCGGACCCTGGTTGAAGGAATTCCGGAGCTACCGATCGTGGCTCGAAATGGAACGCAAACAGGCCGGTGAGGCGGCCGATCGAGTCCGCGATCAGTGAATCGGCCGGGCTTGGCCGGTGGACGGCGCGGGGATGCTCCGTTATGCTAAGCCGTTTATTCAGTTGCAGTAACAAACGGCGATCTTGGCCAGCGTTGCCCCAGTCCTAACCGGTTCACCCGTCGGGGCGAACCTCAAAGAAGCCTCCGGGTCCTATGATTCCTTTGCCGAGTTGCTGCTGCGGCGCGGCAAGGTTCGCGATGCCGATCTGAATCGCGCGCGGCGGCTTGCCGCTCAGGCCGATGACTTGCGCCTGCCGGGATTGCTGATCAAGCTCGGTGTCTCTTCGGAACGCGACGTCGCGGAGGTGCTGGCCGAGGTCAGCGGCCTGCCGCTGGTGACTCCGCAGGAGTATCCGGAAACCTCTCCGCTGCCCGACACCATGCCGATCCGCTTTCTGAAGGAGAACCACGTGGTCGGCCTCGCCGCCGACGAGGACGGGGTCGGCGTGGCGCTGATGGACCCGTTCGACCTGGGCGTGCTGCATGCTCTCGGTCTGGCTCTGGGCAAACCGTTACGGGTGGCGATCGGTTTGCCATCGGAGATCGATCGGGCGCTGGAGCATCAGATCGGCTCGACCAAGAGCGCGATGGGGCAGATCGTCGATAATCTGAACGGCGAGGGTGAGTTCGATGAAGCGGATGTCGAGCACCTGAAGGACCTGGCCAGCGAAGCGCCGGTGATCCGGATGGTCAATCTGATTCTGCAGCGTGCCGTCGAGGCGCGGGCTTCCGATATCCATGTCGAACCGTTCGAGGAACGCCTGAAGGTCCGGATCCGGGTCGACGGCGTGATGCGCGAAGTCGAGGCCCCGCCGGTCCGGTCCACCGCCGCGGTGATCTCGCGCATCAAGATCATGGCCAAGCTCAACATCGCCGAGCGGCGCCTGCCGCAGGACGGCCGGATCAAGTTGCAGGTGCAGGGCAAGGAACTGGATCTCCGCGTGTCGACGGTGCCGACCATGTACGGCGAAAGCGTGGTGATCCGGTTGCTGCACAAGGAGAGCATCGTCTTCGATTTCAGTGCGCTCGGTTTCGAAGGCGATGCGCTGACCCGGTTTCTCGATGTTCTCGCGCTGCCTCACGGCATTCTGCTGATCACCGGTCCGACCGGCAGCGGCAAGAGCACGACGCTGTACACCGCGCTGCACAAGCTCAATACGCCGGAGCGGAAGATCATCACGGTCGAGGATCCGGTGGAATACCAGCTCGAAGGGATCAACCAGATTCAAACCAAACCGCAGATCGGCCTCAATTTCGCCAGCGCATTGCGGGCGATCGTACGCCAGGACCCGGATGTGATCATGATCGGTGAAATGCGGGATCTGGAGACTGCCAGGATTGCGGTGCAGTCCGCGCTGACCGGCCATCTGGTGCTGTCGACGCTGCACACCAACGATGCGGCGGGCGGCGTCACGCGTCTGCTGGACATGGGGCTGGAGGACTACCTGATCGCATCGACCGTCAACGGAATCCTGGGCCAACGGCTGGTCCGCCGATTGTGTCCGGACTGTCGGGAACCGTACCCGGTATTGCCGGAAATGGCCGCGGAACTCGGTCTACGGCGCTGGCAGCCGGAAGGCGAACTGCTGTTGTACAAACCGGCCGGTTGTTCCAATTGCGATCATGCCGGTTACCGCGGACGACTGTCGATCATCGAATTCCTGGTCATGAGCGACGAGATCCGACGGCTGGTGATGGGTCACGCTCAGGCCCGGCAGATCGAGGAGCGCGCGCTGCAGGAAGGCATGCGGCGCATGTACGACGACGGAGTCCGGAAGTCCCTGGCGGGACTCACCACGGTGGAGGAAGTCCTCCGGGTGACCTCCAGCGGCTGAGCGGATGGCGCTGTATCTCTACAAAGCCGTCAGCCGCGACGGCGAGTCCCAGGAAGCCGAGCGCGAAGCGGTCGACGACGCCGCGCTGGTCGCAGCGTTGCAAGCCGAGGGTCTGATTCCGATCTGGGTCAAGCCGGCCAACAGCCGGACATTCGGAATCGGCGCCTTTCGCGCCGGCCGGGCACGGTTCGGCCACAAGGACATCGCGTTGTTCACGCGTGAACTCTTGACGCTGCTGCAGGCGGGGTTACCGCTGGATCGGGCGTTGACCGTGCTGTTGGAATTGACGACGGCGGAGCCGAAACTCAACGGCCTGATCGATCGCATCCTGAAGCTGGTGAAAGGGGGGGCGCAGCTGTCCGATGCGCTGGATGCGCAGGGCGGCACTTTTTCGCGCTTCTATATCAATCTGGTGCGGGCGGGTGAGGCGGGCGGCGCTCTGGACGTGGTGCTGGAGCGGCTATCCGAGTATCTGGAGCGGACCAAGGAACTGCGGGACACGGTCGCCACCGCGTTGATCTATCCGGCGATCCTGCTGGTGATGGCGACCGTGTCGCTGATGGTGCTGCTGCTGTTCGTGGTGCCCCAGTTCACCGAATTGTTCGAGAGTGCCGGCAAGGAACTGCCCGTGCCGACGCAGATCGTGATCGGCCTGGCCGACGGTCTGCGGAGCTATTGGTGGCTGATCGCGCTGACGGTGACGGGAATCGTGCTGTTTTTTCGCGCCCAGCTGGCCGATCCGCGCCACCGGATGGGGTGGCATCGGCGTCTGCTGTGGTCGCCGCTGGTCGGCGATCTGGTCCGGAAGCTGGAAACGTCCAGCTTCAGCCGGACACTGGCCACGCTGCTGCAGAACGGCGTACCCTTGTTGACCGCGCTGGCGATCGTCAAGGAGACATTGAACAATGTTGCAGCCGCCGAGCGGGTCGAGATTGCCGTGGTCAGCGTGAAGGAAGGCAGCGGGCTGTCGGCGCCGATGGCCGAAGTTGGCTGGCTGCCGACCCTGGCG
Organism: uncultured Methylococcaceae bacterium; assembly: GCA_964644665.1. GTDB lineage: Bacteria > Pseudomonadota > Gammaproteobacteria > Methylococcales > Methylococcaceae > Methylotetracoccus. Next base: position 23,963 of record CAZXXC010000022.1, on the reverse strand, counting down.
GTACAGATGATCAAGCTCGGAGAAGAGTCCGGACATCTGCCCGACATGCTGGAGCGCGTCGCCAACACCTACGACAAGGAAGTGAAGACTGCGGTGCAGCGCCTGCTGGCGCTGCTCGAGCCGGTGCTGATCGTGGGGCTGGGCGTGGTCATCGCCGGCATCATCTCGTCGATCCTGATGGCGATTCTGAGCGTCAACGACCTGGCGTTCTGAAGAGTCCCGCGTCGGCATCGGCACATCATCTTCAACTTAGCGAGAGAACTATGCGTCAACCGAAGTATCGAGCAAGAGCGCAAGGTTTCACCCTGATCGAATTGCTGGTGGTGCTGGCCATCATCGGCCTGCTGGCCGGCCTGGTCGGTCCGCAGGTGATGAAGCATCTGGGAGAATCCAAGACCAAGGCGGCACGGCTGCAGATCGAAGAACTCGCCTCGGCCTTCGACATGTACCGCCTCGACGTGGGTCGCTATCCGACCACCGATGAAGGTTTACAGGCCTTGGTCGAACCGCCGGCCAGCGCCAGAAACTGGAACGGTCCTTATCTCAGAAAGAAGAAAGTGCCGCTCGATCCCTGGAACAATCCTTACCATTACGCGATGCCGGGGCAGCACGGCAAGTTTGATCTTTTCTCGCTCGGTGCGGACGGCAGCGAGGGCGGGGAAGGAGAGGATCAGGACATTCTGGGCTGGGAATGAGCCCGTTGCGCGCGCGGCAAGGCAGCGGATTCACATTGTTCGAAATGCTGTTGACGCTCGCGATCACCGCCGGGCTGGCGGTGCTGGCGGTTCCGAACTTCGCCCCGGCGCTGGAGTCGGCGCGGCTGAAGTCGGCCGCGCGGGACATGGCTTCGGCGCTGCGCCAGGCTCGCGGCCTGGCCGTCAGGCAGCGGCGGGAGATTCGGCTGACGCTGGACATCGATGAGCACAGGTACCGGATCACCGGACAGGACAAGATTCACCAGATTCCGCAGGAAATCGAGTTGTCGCTTTTCACCGCGGACGCCGAAGTCATCGGCGAACGGCGCGGCAGTTTCCGGTTTTTTCCGGATGGATCCTCGACCGGCGGACGTGTCACTCTGGCGGTCCGCTCGCTGCAGCGAATCGTGGACGTGAACTGGCTGACCGGGCAGGTTCTGCTGCGCGAGCAGGAATCGTGAGGAGACGTCCGGCGTCTCGGAAGCGGGTGCGCATTCGGTGTCGACCCGGTCGGGCCTCGGCCCGTGCGACGTGATGCGTCAGATCCCGTCGGCGGCCGCGGAACGGTGCTGCGGTTTTCGGCAACGCGGATTCTCGTTGCTGGAGACGTTGGTGGCGTTCTCGATCCTCGCGGTTTGCCTCGGCGCCCTGTTGCGGATCTTCGGTGGTGGCGGGCGCGCGGCAGTGTTGACCGATGAGTATGCGCGGGCGATGACCGTCGCGGAATCGCTGTTGGCCAGTCTCGGGCCGGAGACCGAGTTGACCCTCGGCCGGAAGCAGGGCTTGGTCGCCGGTTCGATCCGCTGGGAAATTCAGGTGACGCCGCTGCCGATCGACACGCAGCAACTGAGTCAGGTCAATTTCGCGTTTACCCCGGTGTGGGTCGAGGTCGGTGCGTCCTGGGGCGATGACCAAGCCCGCGCGGTGAGGCTGAGCACGGTTCGCCTGTTGCCGACCAAAGGGACGAGTCCGCTGAACAGTCCTTTCCGGCCCAGAACCGGTACCGGGTCTCGCCGTGGCTGAGGGCTCGAAGCAGTGCGGCTTCACGCTGCTGGAAGTACTGATCTCGGCGACGCTGCTGGCGATCATGATGGTGCTGCTGCTGGGCAGCCTGCGCATCGGGGCCGGCAGTTGGGACAGCGGTGAGCGGCGCTTCGACCAGACCAGCCAGATGATGGTGGTACAGTCGTTCTTCCGCAAGCATCTCTCGGCCGCGCTGCCGTGGCGACTGGGCGAGCCCGACCGCCTCGGAGCGCAGTTCATGGGGACGCGCAACTCGTTCGATTACGTCGGATTTCTGCCGTCCCAGATCAAGACCGGTCTGTATCGCTTCCGCTTTTATCTCGATCAGCGCAGCGGCCGCAAGAGTCTGAAAGTGTCGGTTCGGTCACTGGACGTGTCACGGGAAGCCGAACGAATCGAGGATCTGGAAATCCTGCCGGAAGTCGACGATGTGCGATTCGCCTACCTGGCCCGTGCGATGCCGGCGGTGAAACCCATGTGGGTCGAGGACTGGGTCGATGACGTGGTGCCCGCGCTGGTCTCGATTCGGGTCGAACTGCCCGGGCAGGATCCGTGGCCGGCCATCCTGATCGCGCCGCACATCGATCCCCCTTCCTGATGGAGCGCGCGGCCATCGGTCCCGGGCAGCGCGGAATGGCGATGCTGCTGGTGCTTTGGGTGCTCTCCGTGCTGACCATCATGGGCGGAGCGTTTGCACTGTCGACACGCCGTGCGCTGGAACAGACCCAGTATCTACAGGTCGGCGCCCAGTCGGTGGCGCTGGCCGAGGGCGGGGTGAACTATGCCGTGTTCATGTTGACGCATCCCGATCCGGTGCAACGCTGGCGAGCGGACGGCACACCTTATGCTCTGAGGTTGCCGTCCGGCGATCTCCGGATTCGGGTCTATGACGAAAGCGGCAGGCTGGACATCAACGCGATGCAGGAACCGACCCTGCGGGCGCTCTTTTCCAGGGTGCTCGGCGATGAAAAGCTGGCTGCACGATTCGCCGACGTGATCCTGGATTGGCGGGACGAAGACAGCCTGCGACGACCGAACGGCGCCGAGATCAATGACTATCGTGCGGTGGGGCGATCGCCGAGACCGCAGAACCGGCCGTTTCTGATGCCGGAGGAATTGGCGGGGGTGCTCGGGATGACGCCGGAGATTTTCGCCCGCATCGAACCCTTGATTACGGTCTGGTCGGGCCAGGACGGCGTCGACCCGACCAAGTCCTCGGAGGCGATGCTGCGCCTGTTGTTTCGCGGTAATGAGGAACTGGTCGCGCAGGTCTTGGCGGCGCGTCGGCTGGAAGCCGAGGGGCGCGGCGCCGGCATGACGATTCCGCCGCAGCCGGGCTTCACGTTCGTGGCCGCAGCCGGCAACACTCCGGTTTACCGGGTGCTGGTCGACACGATGATCAACGGAGAACCGGGACTTGGCGTCGAAGCGGTGGTTCGTCGAGACAGCCTGATTCAGGGCAAACCGTTTTCGATCGCGAACTGGAAGGTACTGACGGCGGCGTCGGGGTTGCCGCCGACCCCTCGGGATGCGCTGGGGTACCAATGATGTCGGCCGCGGCTGACGGAGCGCGGTATCGCGGCCATTGTGAACATCGACGCTGTGCGGGATTGAGACTGTGACCTGGCAGACAAGAAGGATTCAGAACGAAATTGCGCGATTTCTGGAATGGTGGGCTGCCGAACTCGCCTTTCTGGTACCCTCGCGCGTCAAGCGATGGCTCGGTGCGAACCGGCCGGTGCTGATCCTGAGCAGGGAGGGAGATGCCGTTCGGGCGGTCCTCTGGGACCGCGAGTCGGAGTGGGATCTGGGACTGTTTCGGCTGGACGGCGAGGGCGCCCGCGCGCGGGAAGAGCTTTGGCGGGAATGGCCCGCATTGCAGAATGCCGAGGTGCTGTTGAATCTGACGCCCGCGGAGTCACTGGTCCGGCGCTTCCGTCTGCCCGAAGCGACCGAGGTGAACCTGGAACAGGTCGCCGGCTTCGAACTGGACCGGCTGACGCCGTTCCGCTCCGAACAAGTGTATTATCATGCGCGGTTGATCGAGCGCGCCCCAGAAACCAAGCAGATCGTCGTGGAACTGGCGTTGACGCCCAAGAGCGTGCTGGATCCGTTGCTGGAAGAATTGGCCGCGTGCGGATGGCTTCCTGACCGTGTCGAGATCGGCGCCAATCCGGACCGACGGGCCCCCCAACAATTGTTGCCCGAGCGGTTCCGCAAGACGCGCGGGCGCGTGCCGCAGACGATCAACCTGGCGCTGGGGAGCCTGGCCCTGGTGTTGCTGCTGCTGATCGTGGTGTTGCCGATCTGGCGGGACTATCGGCGGACGACGGTGCTGGAACAGGAACTTCGTCGTGTCAGCAAGGAGGCCAAGGAGGTGGAAGCTCTGCGGCAGGATGTTGAAAAGCTGGCCCGCGAAGCCCGCTTCGTGTTGGACAAGAAGCGCAGCGAGCCGGCGCTGGTCGATGTATTCAACGAGTTGAGCCGGGTGATTCCGGACAACACCTGGCTCTATGGTCTGCAGTACAAGGACCGTCGCGTCATCATGCAGGGCCAGTCGCCTTCGGCGTCGAGTCTGATCGCGGTGATCGAGTCCTCGCCGTATTTCCGGAATACCAATTTCGTCTCGCCGGTCACCAAGGACGTATCCAGCGGACTCGAGCGCTTTCAGATCGCCAGTGAAGTCATTAATGGCCGATTGGCCGAAAATAGACCTGAGAAACCTGAGTAGGGATCGGGCCATCGCGCTGGGCCTTTTGGCGCTGGCTGTCGGTCTGGTCTACTTCCTGATTGTCGGACCGGTGATCGATCTGGCGCGCGAATATTCGGATTCGGTCCAGGACCTCGAATTTCGGCTGGCCCGTTACCGTCGAGTTGCCGCGGAAAAGGATTCCTGGACCCGGCGGGCGCAGGAGATCAAGCAGAAGAGCAGCGTTTCCGAACACTACATTTCCCGCGATACCGCCGCACTGGCTTCGGCCGATCTCCAGACGCTGATCAAGGAAACGGTCAACAATTCGGGAGGGGAACTGATCAGCACCCAGGTCACGCCCGAGCAGCAGGAGGATCAGTTGACCCGAATCTCGGTGCGTGTGCGCATGAACGGTAGCACCAGGGCGCTGCGTGACGTGTTGCACGCGATCGAAACGGCAAAACCGCTGTTATGGGTGGACAGCGTCAATCTTCGCCCGATTCGGATGCCGCTGAGACCGGGCCAGAAGGGGACGACCGACCGTCTGAGCATCGATTTCGAGGTCATCGGCTATATGCGGGCGACTTGACATGGCCAGGATCTGGAGCCCGAAGAATCCGGAATTCGCGCTCACGCTGCCGTTGGCGCTGGTGTGCCTGTTGCTGGGGGTCATCCTGATGCTGGAGTCGGTGGTGTTTCAGCGCACCGCTTCGGTCGGCGGCCCCGGTGCCGGTGCGGGAGGATCGGAAACCGCCCCGGAGCGGCAGGAACCCGATGCCGCATTCGAATTGCCGCCGCCCGACGAGTTTTCGGCGTTTGTCGATCGGCCGTTGTTCATGGAAGGGCGCCGGCCGGCAGTGGAGAGCGATCAGGCCGAGGCCCCCAAGGAGGAGGAGTTGACCCCGCTGGCATTGAGCCTGATGGGCGTGACGTTCGGTCCGCACGGCCAGATGGCCATCCTGGCCGAAGCCTCCGGCAAGAATCGTCGGGTCAAGCTGGGCGGGACGATCGACGGTTGGCGCCTGATCGAGCTGAAACCGGATCGCGTGACCTTGCTGCGTGGCCAGGAGAAGCGTGATCTGCCGCTGCTCAAGCCCCGGACGAGTGGCCCGCAGGCGCCGGCCGCGCCGGGTGCGCAGGCGCGACGGTCATTCCCGGTGCCGCGTGACGTGCGCCGCAGGTCCCGTGCGCCGATGCCGCCGGAGCCGCCGGTGGAACTGACCGAGCCGGATGCCGAGGAAGCGGATGAAGCGTCCGATGCCGGCGAGGAGTCGGAAGGTGGGGCGGAGGAATAAGTGAATAATCTGTCGATCGTATGTTGAAGCGAAGAATCTGTTTCGTCACCGCGGCCGTGTCGTCGCTGCTGGGCTTGTCCGCCTGCGAGTACCTGGGGCCGAGGATGTCACAACACCTCGATCTGCCCCGGAACCTTGCGATCGAAAAGGTGCCGCGCGAACCTTCCAAGGCGGTCACGCCGGAGGGGATCAAGGGAACCGAAGCGCTGAAGAAGGCGGAAATCTACCCGGCCTCCGGCCCGGTGGCCGGCGCCCGGCCGAGCGCCGGCCGGCCTCCGGCCAAGGAGGGACGATATACGCTGAATTTCGATGATGCGGATGTCAGCGAGGTCGCGAAGGCGGTCCTGGGCGACATTCTGAAGGCCAACTACGTGATCAGTCCCAAAGTCACCGGCAAGGTCAGCCTGCAGACTTCGCGGCCCTTGGCCGAGGATGAACTGATCCCGACGTTGGAAATGGTGTTGCGGGCCAATGGCGCCGTGCTGATCGGCCACAAAGGTTTCTATCGGATCGAGCCCGACGCCAATGCGATCCTGAATGCGCCCGGCGCGTCGCTCGGGCTGTCCGGACAGACCTTGCCACCGGGTTTTCAGCTCCGCGTCGTTCCGCTGCGGTATGTCAGCGTGCAGGAGATGCAGAAGGTGGTCGAGCCGCTGCTGCCGCCCAAGGCCATCATCCGCGCCGACAACATCCGCAACATGCTGCTGATCGCGGGCACGGCGGAAGACATCGAGGGGGTGATCGAGACCATCAGCCTGTTCGACGTCGATTTCATGCGCGGCATGGGGGTCGGGCTGTTTCCGCTGAAGAACGTCGATGCCGCCACGGTGGCCGAGGAGCTGATCAAGCTCTTTGCGGTCGACGTCAAGGAGGGCGGGCTGGGTACCATGCTGCGGCTGCTGCCGATCGAGCGCCTGAATGCGATCCTGGCCGTCTCGCCGCAGCCCCGCTATCTCAGCGAGGTGGAAAACTGGGTGGAACGGCTCGATCGCTACAATACCGCCAAGGCCGGCGGTGTCCATGTCTATCGTTGCCAGCATGTGGAAGCTCTGCAGTTGGCGGAGATCCTCAGCAATATTTTCGGCCGCGGTCCCGGTGGGGCGGGCACCCGACCATCGGTCGCGCCGGGGTTCGGCGGCACCCAAATCGGAGGTACCTACGGTTCGGGTACTGGATCGGCGTTCGGCGGCGGTGGCTTCGGCAGCAGCGGCACCGGTAGCGGTTTGAGCAGCGGTACCAGCAGCGGACTGGGCGGCAGCAGCACCAGCAGCGGTCTGAGCGGCGGCACCGGTAGCGGTTTGAGCAGCGGTACCAGCAGCGGTCTGAGCGGCGGCACCGGTAGCGGTTTGAGCGGCGGCACCGGCGGCGGGCTGGGCGGCAGCCGGACCGGCAGCGGCATGAGTGGCGGCATCGGCACCGGTTTCGGCGGCGGCGCGTCTGGAACCGGCCGCCAGACCACCGGGGCGGCCGCTGCCGAGCTCAGCAGCGGTGCCCGGATCGTCGCGGATGCCTCGACCAATTCATTGATCATCGTCGCCAAGGCGCAGGAGTATCGGCAGATCGAGGAAGTGATCAAGGAACTGGATGTGATGTCGCGTCAGGTGCTGATCGATGCGACGATCGCCGAGGTCTCGCTGACCGGAGAGCTGCAGTACGGGCTGGAATGGTTCATCCGGAGTGCGCCCAGCTATGCCGTATTGGCCAACGGGACCAATCTCGAGTCGCTGTCGTCGAGCCTCTACCCGGCGTCCGGCTTCGCGTACATCTTCTCATCGAACCAGGTCAAAGCGCTGCTGCATGCGCTGGCGAAGCAGAACAAGGTCAACATCCTGTCCTCGCCGTCGTTGATGGTGCTGAACAATCAGGAAGGCCAGATCCAGGTGGGCGACTCGGTGCCGATCACGACGGGCAGTGTGACCACCACGTTTGGCGGCGGGACCGTGAACGCCGTGCAATATCTCGATACCGGCGTGATCCTGACGGTCCGGCCGCGTGTCAATGCCGGCGGCATGGTGGCGCTGGACCTGATCCAGACCGTCAGCCAGCCCCAGACGACGACGACCTCGGACCTGCAGTCGCCGACGATCCGGAAACGTGAGATCAAGAGCACGGTGGTGGTCAAGGATCGCGACACGATCACGCTGGGCGGGCTGATCCAGGACAACCGGGAGCAGGAAGTCTCCGGGATTCCGTGGCTCAGTGCGGTGCCGATCATCGGGCCGCTGTTCGGCAGCTATGCGCGGAAGGCTGCGCGCACCGAACTGGTGGTGTTGTTGACACCGCGCGTGGTGGATGATCGTTCGGAATCGATCGGCATCACCAACGAATACCGGAGGTCCCTGAAATCGCTGTACAAGGCGCCGGGGCTGTACAGCGGCAGCGCGGTGCCGAGGGTCGATCAGGGCGACTACGCGACGATTCCCTGAGTCGGTGCACACCCCGTCGGAGCAGCCCGCTACGTCCTGATGGCGGACGCTTCATGCAGCGGGGGACGCTCGGTCCGCGCGGGCGCAGGTCCAGACATCGACCCGTGCGACGCCGCACCGCTTCAGAAGACCGGCCAACTCGTTCACGGTCGCGCCGGTAGTCACCACGTCGTCCAGAATCGCGACGTGACGCAACGGGCATGGCGCCTTCACCCAGAAGGCGTCGCGGACGTTGCGCAACCGCTCCTCGGCCGGCAATCCGACCTGCGGTCGTGTCTCGCGGGTGCGGCGCGCCATTTCGGTATCCATCGGGACTCCCAGATGCCGAGCCACTTCTCGCGCGATTTCGGCCGCGTGATTGAAGCCCCGCTGGCGAAAGCGCTCGGGATGTAACGGTACCGGCACGATGCGCTCCGGCAGATCGGCCCGGCACCGGATCAGGTTCTCCGCCACCAATGTGCCCAGCAGCCGGCCGTAGGCGTAGCGCCGGTGGAACTTCAAGCCGAGAATCAAATGGCGAGCGGGTTCCTCGTAGCGGAACAGCGAGACGGTCCGGTCGAAGCGCGGCGGATGCCGCTGGCAACGACCGCACAGCGCATCGTCGGCTGTCGCGAGGTCCGCGCCGCAACGGGTACAGGCCGCTTGCTGGAACGGCATGGCCCGGTGGCAGCTTGCGCAAAGATCGCGTCCGTCGCTGCCGGGGTCGCCGCACAGCACGCAGGTGGGTGGGTAGATCCAGGCCTGTATAATCTCTGCCCAACGGTTCACGCAATCTCGCATCTCGATGTCAACGGGTGACCGCCCGCCAGTTCATGATTCAGCGTCCAGGAGAATCGCTCATGCAGACGAACGCCGCAAGACTCGCCACGGCCGATCGGCCGCTCGGGGAAAGTCGCCACGACTGGCGGGTCGACGAGGTGGAGGCCTTGTTCGATCAGCCGTTCAGCGACCTGATCCATGCCGCCCAGCAGATCCACCGGCGCCATTTCGACCCGAATGAAGTCCAGGTCAGCACCCTGCTCAGCATCAAGACCGGCGCCTGCTCCGAAGATTGTGCCTATTGTCCGCAAAGCGCCCACCACGAAACCGGCCTCGCACGTGTGAGTTTGTTGTCACTCGACGAGGTGCTCCGGGCAGCGCAACACGCCAAGGACGAGGGAGCGACTCGCTTCTGTATGGGCGCGGCCTGGCGAAGCCCGCGCGATCGCGATCTGATCGAGGTGGCGGCGATGATCGAGGGCGTCAAGGCACTCGGGCTGGAAACCTGCGTGACCCTCGGGATGCTGACCGACGAGCAGACCGGTCGACTGAAACGGGCGGGGCTCGATTATTACAATCACAATCTCGACACGTCTCCGGAGTACTATGGTGAAATCGTCACCACGCGTACCTACCAGGACCGGCTGGACACGTTGCGGCGTGTGCGTGAAGCCGGCATTCACGTCTGCTGCGGGGGCATCATCGGCATGGGCGAAAGCGACCGGGATCGAGCGGCGCTGCTCGCGGAATTGGCCAATCTGCCGCAACACCCCGAGAGTGTACCGATCAACCTGCTGGTCCAGGTGGAAGGGACTCCGCTGGCCGGAACCGAGAAGCTCGATCCGTTCGTGTTCGTTCGGACTGTCGCGGTGGCGCGCATCCTGATGCCGGAATCGCGGGTCAGGCTGTCCGCGGGGCGGACCGAAATGAGCGATGAGATGCAGGCGCTGTGCTTTCTGGCCGGAGCAAACTCGATCTTCTACGGCGACAAGTTGCTGACGACCGGGAATCCGCAGCTGGACCGCGATCGAGCGCTGTTCGCCCGGCTGGGGCTCCGGATCGCGGGGTCCGGGACCGGCGAACATGGTCATTGACTTTGCCCAGGGACTCGACGAACTGCGGGAGGGCGATCTCTACCGGCGACGGCGTCTGCTGAGCACGGCACAAGGCCCGGAGGTCGAGTGCGACGGCCGCTCTGTCGTGAATTTCTGCAGCAACGACTACCTCGGGCTGGCGAACCACCCGGAGGTCCTGCGGGCGTTCACGCGCGGCGCCGAACGGTATGGCGTCGGCGCCGGGGCTTCGCACTTGGTCTGCGGTCACAACGCGGCCCATCATGCGTTGGAGGAGGAGCTGGCGGACTTCACCAGTCGCCGACGGGTGGTGCTGTTTTCGACCGGTTATATGGCCAACCTCGGGACCATTTCGGCGCTGGCCGGTCGCGGCGCCTGGGTGTTCGAGGATCGCTTGAACCACGCCTCGCTGCTGGACGGTGCGCTGCTGTCGGGTGCCCGGCTGAAGCGCTATCCGCACGCCGATCCCGAGCGCGTGCGCGCCATGCTGGCCGGCGTGCACGGTACCAAGTGGGTGGTGACCGACGGCGTGTTCAGCATGGACGGCGACATCGCGCCGGTCGCGGCTCTGGCGGCGGCGGCGCGTGAACACGGAGCGGCATTGCTGGTCGACGATGCACATGGTTTCGGTGTGCTCGGTCCGACCGGCGGCGGCACGCTGGAGCATCTCGGCATCAGCGAGCAGGCGGTGCCGGTGCTGGTGGGTACCTTGGGCAAGGCATTCGGAACGTTCGGGGCGTTCGTGGCCGGAAGCCACGATCTGATCGAATACCTGATCCAGAAGGCGCGGACCTACATCTACACCACGGCGCTGCCGCCGGCGGTCGCGGAGGCGACCCGCGCGGCGCTCCGGCTGGTCCGGGAGGAAAGCTGGCGGCGTGAACGGCTGCAGTGCCTGATCGCCCGATTTCGGGCCGGCGCACAGCAGTTGGGTCTCCGTTTGACCGATTCGGCCACGCCGATTCAGGCGGTGCTGCTGGGAACCAACGCCCGAGCGGTGGCGGCCAGCGAGGCCCTGCTGCAAAGAGGATTCTGGATCGGAGCCATTCGGCCGCCGACCGTTCCGGCGGGTACGGCGCGCCTCCGGCTGACCTTCTCCGCGGCGCACGAGCAGCGGCATGTGGATGCGCTGCTGGCTGCGATCGAGCAGTTGCCTCGCCGATTGCTGCGGGATGGTCGATGCTCCACCGAGTGACACTGGGGTCCGGCCCGGACCTGGTGATGCTGCACGGCTGGGCGATGCACGGCGGTGTGATGCAGGAATTCGCCGGGCGCTTGGCCGCCCGCTTCCGGGTCACGCTGATCGATCTGCCGGGGCACGGCTGCAGTGACGCGATCGCCGACATGAGCCTGCAGGGGATGGTCGAGGCGGTGTTGGCGACGGCGCCCGTCTCGGCCCATTGGCTGGGATGGTCCCTGGGTGCGCTGCTGTGCGTCAGGATCGCGCATGTGGCGCCTTCCCGGGCGCTCAGTGTGACCCTGATCGCCGGCACGCCGCGTTTCGTCCGCACCGAGGGTTGGCCGGGCATGGACGAAGTGCTGCTCGCTCAGTTCGAGCGCGAACTCGCGGACGATGCCGGCCAGTGCATCCGGCGATTCTTGGGGCTGCAACTGTGGGGGCTGGACGACGCGCGGCGCATGATGAAGGATTTGCGCGCGCGCCTCGATGTCTGCGCACCGCCCGCTACCGCCACGTTGTCGGCCGCCCTGTCGATCCTGCGCCTGGCCGACCTGCGCGCCGAGTTGGCGGGGCTCCGCGTACCGGTGCTGGCGATTCTCGGCCGTCGCGACCGGCTCGTACCGCCGGCCGTGGGGCATGCGCTGATGGAATTGAACGCCGCCGTGCGGGTCGAGATCGTTGCCGCCGCGGCGCACCTCCCTTTTTTGACTCACCCGGTTGCGACCCTGGAGGCGGTCATGCGGTCGTCTGTGGCGGGCGGCGCCGGCCGCATCGCGTGAGGACAGATCCGCCGAGTCGGCGAGGAACTGTATCATTTCATTCCGTGCAACAATGGTGCGGTTGCGGACGGCGGGTCAGGCGGGTTCGACCATCGGCGATTCGATCGGCCCCGGCACCGCGGATGTGTCGGAACGGCGGTGTTTCCGGGAGCATTGGGAGATCGGGGCGTCCAGACGTCGACTTGCGACGGGTTCGGAATTTCTCCCGAATCGGCACCGGGACGGCAGGATGGGCCGCGGGGCGGGCTTGCGCGACATAGCGCCTTGCGGTATTTTCTCGCGGCTGTATGTCCTGGTGGAACCGTTTCGTGTGTACCGATTCACTCAGCTTTTGTGGGTGTTTCTGCGCCGATCGGTCCGGATCGGCGCGGTGGCACGCCGTCTGACAGAAGGACGGTGATGATCGAAGCGGAACGGGATGCGGTCAGCGGTCATCATCGGATCGTGCTCCAGCCGAATGCTTCGCTGACCGGTCGGCAGGCGGCGATCCTGCTCGCGGCGCTGGCGAGCGCGATGGGCGCGATCGCGGCCTTGTTTGCCGCGATGGGTGCCTGGCTGGTGCTGCCGTTCTCCGGCGCGGAGTGGTTGCTGCTTGCCTGGTGTTTCAGGTTGGTGCTGAAGCGCACCGCGATCCGGGAGGTCATCACGATTACCGACTCGGAAGTTCGAGTCGAGAGAGACGGCCGGAAGCCGGCGCAGGTTCAGCAGTGGAAGCGGCACTGGGTGAACGTCGAATGTGTGCGCTCGTTGATTCCCGGCCATGCGAGCCATCTGTATCTGCGCTTGCACGGCAAGCGGCTCGAAGTGGGGGATTTCCTGGTCGAGTCCGAGCGCGAAAGGCTGGCCAGCGACTTGCATAAGATTTTGGTGGATTCCAAATCCTTATAACGTGTCATCAGCATTGCTAGAGAGAGGGCTCTGTGAAGAAGACTAAACGACTGCTCGGTGTCTGGGGGCTTGGTATTTTCGGGGAGGCCTACGCCGACTACACTCTGAACCTGACCGAGGGGGTCACGCAGCTGAGCCGCGACATCTACGGGCTGCACATGTACATCATGTGGATTTGCGTGGCAATCGGCGTCGGCGTGTATGGCGTGCTGATCTACTCGATCATCCACCACCGCAAGTCCAAAGGCGTGATTCCGGCGCAGTTCCACGAGAACACCAGGGTCGAAGTCGTCTGGACCATCATCCCGTTCCTGATTCTGCTCGGCATGGCCATCCCGGCAACCCGGGTGATGATCGAGGCCTACGATACCAGCGCCTCCGACATGACGGTCAAGGTGACCGGTTACCAGTGGAAATGGCGCTACACCTATCTCGACGAAGGCATCGATTTCTTCAGTTCGCTGGATGCCAAGAGTAACGAAGCCCGGCAGTTGGGCTCCAGGATCAATCCGGAAACCGTCGATCACTATCTGTTGAATGTCGATCACCCGTTGGTGGTCCCGGTCAACAAGAAGATTCGCTTCGTATTCACCGCGGCGGATGTCCTGCACTCGTGGTGGGTGCCGGCGCTGGGATGGAAGAAGGATACGATCCCGGGTTTCATCACCGATGCCTGGGCCAAGATCGATACGCCGGGGACCTACCGCGGACAGTGCGCGGAGCTGTGCGGGCGGGATCACGGCTTCATGCCGATCGTCGTGGAAGCGAAGACCGAGGCCGACTATGCGGCGTGGGTCGCGCACCAGAAGTCGGCGGCATCGTCCAAGGCCGAGCAGGCCCGGACCGATGCGGTGAAGACGTTCACGATGGACGAACTGATGGCGAAAGGACAGGATGTGTACAATGGCCACTGTGCCGCTTGTCACCAGGCGAACGGCGAGGGTATTCCCGGCAATTTCCCGGCCATCAAGGGCAGTGCGGTGGCGCTCGGACCGATGGATGATCACCTGCAGATCGTCATGAGCGGCAAGGGCGCGATGATGCCGGGCTTCGCCGACAGCCTGAGCAAGGCCGACATCGCCGCCGTGGTGACTTATCAGCGCAACGGCTTCGGTAACAACAAGGGCGACATGCTGCAACCGTCGCAAGTCCCGTCCAAGAACTGAACCCCCACGAGTTTTAGAGGTGAAACCGGTATGTCAGCAGTAACGCACGAAGACCTGCACGACCATCATGACCACGGGCCAGCCAAGGGACTGCTCCGTTGGGTTTATACCACCAACCACAAAGACATCGGGACTCTCTACCTGACTATTGCGTTGGTGATGTTTTTCGTCGGTGGCGCGATGTCGCTGGTGATTCGCGCCGAATTGTTCCAACCGGGCCTGCAGTTCGTCGACCCCGGTTTTTTCAACCAGATGACGACGCTGCATGCGCTGATCATGGTCTTCGGTGCGGTGATGCCGGCATTCGCGGGGCTGGCCAACTGGATGATCCCGATGATGATCGGTGCACCGGACATGGCGTTGCCGCGACTGAACAACTGGAGCTTCTGGATCCTGCCGTTCGCGTTCACGTTGCTGGCCAGCACGCTGTTCATGGAGGGCGGAGCGCCGGCAGCCGGCTGGACTCTCTACCCGCCGTTGGTGCTGCAGGGCGGTGACCATCTGCCGTTCGCGATCTTCTCGATCCACCTGCTGGGCTTGTCGTCGATCATGGCGGCGATCAACATCATCGTGACCATCTTCAACATGCGCGCGCCGGGCATGACGATGATGAAACTGCCGATGTTCGTCTGGACCTGGCTGATCACGGCATTCCTGTTGATTCTGGTGATGCCGGTGTTCGCCGGCGCGGTCACGATGTTGCTGACCGACAAATTTTTCGGCACCAGCTTCTTCAATGCGGCGGGCGGTGGTGATCCGGTGCTTTATCAGCATCTGTTCTGGTTTTTCGGTCACCCCGAAGTTTACATCCTGATCCTGCCGTCATTCGGCATCATCTCGCAGGTCATCCCGACCTTCGCGCGCAAGCCGCTGTTCGGCTACAGCTCGATGGTGTATGCGACCGCGTCGATCGGCTTTCTATCGTTCATCGTTTGGGCGCACCACCAGTTCACTGTGGGTATGCCGTTGGCCGGTGAGCTCTATTTCACGTACGCCACGATGCTGATCGCCGTGCCGACCGGCGTGAAGGTGTTCAACTGGGTGGCCACCATGTGGCGTGGTGCGATGACCTTCGAGACGCCGATGCTGTTCGCGATCGCGTTCGTGGTGCTGTTCACGTTCGGTGGTTTCACCGGGTTGATGATGTCCTTGTCGCCGGCTGACCTGCAGTATCACGACACCTATTTCATCGTGGCGCATTTCCACTACGTGCTGGTGCCGGGTGCGGTCTTCGCGCTGATGGCGGGCACCTATTACTGGCTGCCGAAGTGGACTGGCCATATGTACGATGAAAAGCTGGCCCAGCTTCATTTCTGGTTGACCGCGATCTCAGTGAACGTGCTGTTCTTCCCGCAGCATTTTTCCGGCTTGGCCGGCATGCCGCGGCGGATTCCGGACTACGCGGTGCAGTTCACCGAGTTCAATGCGATCTCGAGTATCGGCGCATTCGTCTTCGGCTTTTCCCAGTTGATCTTCGCCTATGTGATCATCAAGGCGGTGCGCGGCGGCGAAAAGGCCAGTGACGAAGTGTGGGAAGGTGCTTCGGAGCACGGACTGGAATGGACCTTGCCGTCCCCGCCGCCTTATCACACGTGGGAAACCGCGCCTGACGTCAAATAATCGGCGGTCTTTCGTTTCCCGGTCCGCTCCATGCGACCAGAACTGCGCGGAGCGGACCGGATATGCAGCGAATCATGGAACAACGTAAGAAGAACCTTCTGCTGGCAGGCGGAATCGCGCTGTTCGCGGTCGCGCTTTACGTCTATTCGATCCTCAGCACGATCTACTCGGTTTCCAAGCCATGACGAGCGACCACAGGACTCGGGCCAACAGCCGGCTGTCGCGCCGAATCGTGCTGGTGGTGCTTGCAATGTTCGGCTTCGGCTTCGCGCTGGTGCCGTTCTACAACGCGTTCTGCGAGTGGACCGGCCTGAATGGCAAGGTCAAAGGCGAGGTGACCGCAACCGGGGCGTATGCGGTGGACCCGTCGCGAGAAATCACCGTGGAGTTCGTGACTTCGCTGAATCAGGGCATGCCGCTGGCGTTTCGCGCGGAGACCAGCAAATTGAAGGTCCACCCGGGGCAATACTACACGGTTCGGTTCTATGGCGAGAATCTGACCGACCGAAAGTTGGTCGGTCAAGCCATTCCCAGCATCGCGCCGGGGCTTCATGCGGAGTACCTGAAGAAGGCCGAGTGCTTCTGTTTTTCGGCACAGGAGTTCGAGCCGCATCGGGAACGTGAAATGCCGGTCCGCTTCGTCGTCGATCCAGCGCTGCCGAAAGACGTCAAGGAAATGACGCTGTCGTATACGTTTTTCGACATTACCGACCGCAAACAGAACTGAACTCACACCACTCACGCCACCTAGCATCGGGGGAATTCCATGTTTCACAAAGATTCCTATTACCTGCCGCACAAGGCCACATGGCCCATTGTCGGCTCCATCGGACTGACGACTCTGCTGGCCGGTTTCGCCAATTTCCTGAACGGAGCGGCGATCGGCTCCGGCATGATGTGGCTGGGCGGCGCGATCATGATCGCGATGCTGTTCGGCTGGTTCGGTACTGTCGTGAAGGAAAGTCTGGCCGGTTCCTACAATCACCAGGTGGATGTCTCGTTTCGTTGGGGCATGATCTGGTTCATCGGCTCGGAGGTCATGTTCTTCGCGGCGTTCTTCGGCGCGCTGTATTACGCCCGCGTGTATTCGGTACCCTGGCTGGGCGGCGAAGGCGCACTCCACGCCAGCAACGAACTGCTTTGGAAGGGTTTCGATGCGGTGTGGCCGACCAACGGGCCGGGACTGCTCGGCGGCACGGAAGGGGGCCACTTCGAACCGATGGCGGCATGGGGAATTCCTGCTCTGAACACGCTGATCCTGCTCAGCAGTGGCGGCACGGTGACCTGGGCGCATTGGGGCCTGCTGGCCAACAACCGCAGTCAGTTGATCCAGGGTTTGATTGCGACCGTGGCGCTGGGCTTTCTGTTCGTGTTCCTGCAGGGCTTCGAGTACCATGAAGCCTATACCGAGATGGGGCTGACGTTGGGTACCGGCATCTACGGCTCGACGTTCTTCATGCTGACCGGATTCCACGGCCTGCACGTCACGATCGGCGCGATCATGCTGACCGTCGTTCTGCTCCGGAGCATGCGCGGCCACTTCAGCGCCGAGCACCATTTCGCGTTCGAAGCCGCCGCCTGGTATTGGCATTTCGTCGACGTCGTTTGGCTGGGATTGTTCATCTTCGTGTACTGGCTGTAGCCGCCAACGTCATTTCATCCCGACTCGAACTTTCGAGAGACGGGGCCGGATCCGTGAGGAGGGGTCCGGCCCCGTTCTCTTTGGTTCTTCTTGCAGGCTTTTGCGGGGTCTTGCCGAAAGGGAAGAACGGGATTAACGTCGGTTCAATCTAGCCGGCGGAACGGACTGACAGGACGTGCTCATCGGAAGATCGGCAAGGGGCTGTCGATCACCCACTTCCCGAGATCCCGGTCGTAATGCCAGTCCTGATGGTCGATCGTCGACTTTTCGACGAGATCGCCGGTGCGATAGTAGCGGATGGATACGGCCTGGTGCAGGGTCAGATTCTCTTTGTCTTCCTGTTCGCCGACGATGTCGTAGCCCGTGACCCGGATATCTTGCAGGTGTTCCGAGTTCCCCCGGTACGGCGCCCGGGCGCTCCGAAACGAGTCCGCTTGTTCGAATGCGCTCCAGCGGATCGCTGATCGATAGGCGTTCAGCGTTTCCTCCTTCTTCATCAAACCGAGGTCGTGTGCGCACGCGGTGCACAGCAGCATGCCGGCCAGGCCGAGCCAGTGTTTGAACGGGAAAGTCTTTGCAGGCGCAATCACGATTGGGCCAAGCTGCGGATATAATGCCGGCAGAATGACAATTGGAGGTGGACCGATGAGGATTCTAGCAGCCGTGATGGCGATCTTGGCAGTCATTTACTTCCTTCCGGCGTTCATGTCGACGACCGACAAGATCAACGGCGCTTCGGAAAAGGCTGCTGATCGGACGGCACGACAAGCCACCAAGAAGTGGCCTGCCGACGAGAGGAGGATTTTCGATACAGCATACTTCGTGCTGAAGGATCTGAAATCTGGGGAAGGTACGCAGGCATTTCTCGACGCGGTCAACGGACTGACACCCGAGGAAGTGATCGAGCTGGCCAAGCGGGAGGTCAACATCCGGATCGCGACCGGCGACCAGTCTTTCAAGCAATACAGCTCCTGGGAAGACATGCTGAGGAAGCTGGGTGAGAGTTCTCGGATGCCATCGGACAAATCGCCGAGGCCGTCCTCGGCGCCGGTGCGCCAGTCGGAGCGTCCTGGCCGGCCGCAATGAGCCGCCGGCAGACGCGACGGGCGGCACTGTGGCGGTCCGCTTCGAAAGCCGTCAGCGATCGGGTCGCTGATTCCGGGCGATCGCCGGAGGGATGCGATACGCACTGATCACCACCATCGGTGTTTCATCAGGACGTCGCCGCGGCGCGAGGACTTTCCTGTCCCCCCTGCTTGCGGCCTGCAGAGGTGGACCGTCCCCCGGCTACGGCTGATGGGTACCGCAAACCGTCAGTCTGCTGAGTTCATACGAGACATCTTGATGGCTCGCCTTCCTGGTTTTCACGTTCTTGGGGCGTTAAGTCGACGATCAAGGTGCCATGGGCGATCCCGAACTCGCCTCCCGAGCGGTCCTTCAGGGGCAGAGTGACCGACTCCATGCGTTTGCTTCGGGTGAAGCCCCACTCCGCAAGAATCGGAATCGGCTGTCGTGGCTTTGGCGCAGCCCTGCCGGACGGCCACCTGCTCGCGTCGCCTGAACACAGCGCGGGCTGCGCGGTGGCGAGGCGAGAGTCGACCCAATATCATCGTGGTAGGGCGCCAGGACGATTCGCTGTGGCCGTTCTGCCTTCGCCGATCCGATCCCGCCTGCGCTTGTGGACTGGCCAAGGCGCCGCGGTCAGTCCTTTACCACCTCGATCCGGCCATGCTCATCGCAGTGATCGCCGTGCGGGTGATGGAGCGTGCCATCGACCAGATAATCGATGTGATCGTCGTGCGGTACCGCTTCATGCCCGCACGCCGGCCCATGCACATGGCCCGTGGAACAGCAGGCTTGGGTGATGTCGACGCAACCGGAGGGATTGGAATCGCTGTTTTCGATGCGGTGTTCATCGTAGTGGTCGACCTTTCCTTCGACGGTATGGGGATGATGCAGATGCCCCTCGTGCAGGTAGTCGATGTGGCCCTCGTGTCGGATCGCGGTATGTCCGCAGCCGGCACCGTGTTGGTGAGCGTGATCCGCGTGCGATTTGCAAGGATTCATGATTCGTTGCCTCGAGAATGGGTCCAAGACGCCGTCCGCCGCGCTCGCTGGGCGGGCTGACGATGTGCCAATCCGCAGTCTGCGAGCGTGACCGATTGTACAGCAGCCCGCGCCGATTCGGTTCGGGCTGCATTGCTGCAGCGAATCCGCGATCTTGGGATGGGCTGCAGCCTCCGGTACAATCACCGGCACGGCGCGGGCCGTGTCGCTTGTCGTAGCAGGTTTGGTCGAGGCCGTCTGCGAGATGCGCAGGCGGCCTGCGCTTGCTCGATCATTGTGCCGAGGAGCGGCCCAACTCCGATGCCGGGCCGTTTCGGAGCGGCTTGTCATTCATCCGACCATACGAGATCCACATTGGCATCCGTGATGAACCCGCATGACCACCGCCGTTGCATCGACAAAGCACTCCAGACGGCGGCGGAAGTTTGCTTCGGCCGCGGAGTGCGCTTCACGCCGGTTCGGCGACGGGTGCTCGAACTGATCTGGCGCAGTCATGAGGCGGTCAAGGCTTATGACCTTCTGGATCAGCTGAAGACTTACGATCCGAGTGCCAAGCCGACCACGGTCTATCGGGCGCTGGACTTCCTGATGGAGCAAGGCCTCATTCATCGCGTGGAGAGCCTGAATGCGTTTATCGGCTGCAGCGATGCCGCGCATACCCACGAGTTGTTCCTGCTGATCTGCGATCGGTGCCATGGTGTCGAGGAACGACCGGCGATCGGGGTCATGGAAGCCGTCGCGGGAGAGATCGGTCAGGCCGGCTTTCGGCCGCGCCGCAAGGCGCTGGAAGTGCATGGTCTGTGCCGCGACTGCGTCGCCGCGGCCGCAGCCAAGGCCGGCTGACGGCCGCCATCGCCTGCGATGCCCAAGATCGCCACGCTGATCGCGCATGCCGGCGCCGGTGACGACTCGCGTACCGGGTCCATCAGCTTTCCGATCTACCAGACCGCCACCTTCGCCCATCCCGGGTTGGGTGAGAGCACCGGCTTCGACTACAGCCGCACCGCCAACCCGACCCGGCAGGCTTTGGAGCAGACCGTCGCCCGGCTTGACAATGGGGTGGCGGGTTTCGCGTTTGCCAGCGGGATGGCGGCGCTGGCGACCGCGCTGTGTCTGTTCGATCAGGGCGACCACTTGGTGGTCGCCGAGGGGTGCTACGGCGGTACCTACCGGTTGCTGGATCAAGTGTTCGATCGCTTCGGCCTGACTGTCTCGTATGTTCCGGTCGACGATCTCTCGGCTTACTCCGCGGCGTTGCAAACCCGGACTCGGGCCATGCTGGTGGAAGCCGTATCCAATCCCTGTCTGAAGGTGCCGGATCTGCCGGCCCTGGCTGCGCTGGCACAGCGGGCCGGAGCGCTGTTGCTGGTGGACAACACCTGGTTGACACCGTACTGGCTGCGGCCGCTGGAACGGGGTGCCGATATCGTGCTGCACTCCGCATCGAAGTTCCTGGCCGGCCACAATGACACGATCGCCGGCCTGCTCACCGTGCGGGATCCGGCTTTGGCCGAGCGCCTGGCTTACCTCCAGAACGCCGTCGGCGCGATCCTGGGTCCTCAGGATGCCTGGCTGGTGTTACGCGGCATCAAGACCCTGGCGATACGGCTGGAGCAACAGCAGCGCAATGCGCTGGCGATCGCGCAGTGGCTGCGAAAGCGGCCTGCTGTGCGGAAGGTGTTGTACACCGGGCTGCCGGACGATCCGGGTCACGAGCGCCTGGCGTCCGTGGCCGGCGGATTCGGCGCGGTCGTGACCTTCGACCTGGATGCGACGACGAAGGTTGGCCGGCTGATCGACCGACTCGAACTGATCGCCTACGCGGAAAGCTTCGGCGGGGTGGAAAGCCTGATCACCGTTCCGGCCCTTCAGACCCATGCCAATTTGCCCCGGGAGGAGCGCGAACGGCTCGGCGTCACGGATACCTTGTTGCGGCTCTCGGTCGGCATCGAGGATGTGTCGGACCTGATTGCGGATCTGGAGCGGGCGCTCGATTGAACGGAGCGACCGTGGATTTCGACCGCGTCATCGAACGGCGCCGGACCGCGAGTACGAAATGGAATAAGTATGCGGGCAGGGACATCCTGCCGTTATGGGTTGCGGACATGGATTTCGAAAGCCCGCCGTCGGTGATGGATGCATTGCGTAGGCGCATCGACCACGGTGTTTTCGGCTATACCGATGCCCCGGACAGTCTGGTCGCTGCGTTACAGGATTACGTCTGCTCGCATTACCGCTGGCGCATCGAGGCGGAGTGGCTGGTCTGGCTGCCGGGGCTGGTACCGGGACTGAACCTTGCGTGCCGCGCGGTGGGGCAAATGGGAGACGCGGTTTTGACCGCTACCCCGGTGTATCCACCATTTCTGCGTGCGCCGGTTCAGGCCGGGCGCGAGCTGATCACGGTGCCGCTGGTGGATCGCGGGCGCGACTGGGGATGGGACTTTCGGTCGCTGGAGGCTGCGATCACGCCCCGGACCCGGCTGATGCTGCTTTGCCATCCGCACAACCCGGTGGGGCGGGTCTGGCGCGAGGACGAACTGGCGCAACTGATCGCGCTGGCCAGACGGCATGACCTGGTCATCTGTTCGGACGACATCCACTGCGATCTGATCCTGGCTCCCGAGGTGGTGCACTCGCCGTTGGCGACCCTGGATGCCGGTTTCGCGTGCAGGACGATCACGCTGCTGGCGCCTTCCAAGACCTGGAATCTGCCGGGACTCGGGTGTTCGGTGGCGGTCATCCCGGATTCCGCTCTTCGCCGGCGTTTCCGCAGGGAGATGGCGGGCCTGGTTCCCGGGGTCAATCTGCTCGGATTCGTGGCCGCGGAGGCAGCCTATCGGGATGACGGTGCATGGCTCCGGGCGCTGCTGGACTACCTGCGAGGAAATCTCCGCGCGCTCCGGGAAGGTTTTGCGGAACATCCGCGCCTGAAACTCACCGTACCGGAAGCCACCTATCTAGCCTGGATCGATGCGCGCGCAATCGACCCGATCCACCCTTTGCCCCATTTCGAGGCGCTCGGGGTCGGTTTGTCGGATGGCCGCGATTTCGGCTTTCCCGGCTACGTTCGGCTGAATTTCGGCTGTCGCCGCGCACTGCTGCGGGACGCTCTGGAACGGTTGAGACCGTTGCGGCAGGCCGCCTAAGCGGCCGGCCGGATCGGCGCAAAGAAAAAGGTTCCCCCGTTTGTGGGTGCCCCGCCGCCCGAGGCGTTGGAAACTTCGGGCGGCGCAGGGTCCTTCGTGGGGTCAGGGCGTACCGTAGACCTCGAACTCCCACAGCGAGTAGCCCCAGGGGGTGCCGCGTCCGGTGCCGTACATCCGGACGTAGCGACCGACGCCGGTGACCGAGGGGGTGACGGTGCCGCCGGTTCCGGTGGTGGTGCTGTAGAGGTCGGTCCAGGTCGAACCGTTGGAGGAGACCTGAATCTTGTAGGACGATGCGTAGGCCGCTTCCCAGACCAGCTTCACGCCGGTGATGTTGCGGCTGGCGCCGAGGTCGACGCGGACCCACTGCGGATCACTGAACTGGCTGGACCAGCGGGTGGCGGCGTTGCCGTCGAAGGCCCGGGCGGCGGCATAGGCCGTACCCTCGGTACTGGAGGCGGTGTACGCCGAACTCGGTCGTCCCAGGGCCAGGTTGGTGGAACCGCCGCCGGCGGGGTTCACGGTCCAGCTGAAGCTGGTATTGCCGGAACCGCCGTTGGTGCTGGTGACGGTGACGTTGACCGTGGAGGTGCCGGCGGTGGTCGGGGTGCCGGAGATCAGGCCGGTACCGGCGTTGATCGACAGCCCGGCCGGCAGTCCGGTCGCACTGTAGGTCTGGGTGCCGGCCGGCGTTGCGGTGGCGTTGATCTGCAGGCTGGCCGGGGTGCCGACGGTGGAGGTCTGGCTGGCCGGCTGGGTCACCGTGACGGTGCCGCTGCCGCCGCCCGCGGCGGTGCCGTAGACCTCGAACTCGTACAGCGAATAGCCCCAAGGCGTGCCGCGAACGGTGCCGTAGATCCGGACATAGCGGCCGGTGCCGGAGAGGCCGGTCAGATCATCGACGCCGCCGTCGCCGCCGGTGACGGTCCGGATCGTGGTCCAGTTGGCGGCATCGGAGGAAGTCTGAACCTGGTAACTGCTGCCGAAGGCGGCCTCCCAGGTCAGCTTGACGCGACTGAGGTTGTAGCTCGCGCCGAGGTCGACGTAGATCCACTGCGGATCGGCGAACAGGCTGGACCAGCGGGTGGCGGCGCTGCCGTCGACCGCGGCGCCGGCCGGGAAAGCCGCGCCTTCGATGCTGGACGCGGTAGCCGGTCGTCCCAGGGCCAGGTTGGTGGAACCGCCGCCGGCGGGGTTCACGGTCCAGCTGAAGCTGGTATTGCCGGAACCGCCGTTGGTGCTGGTGACGGTGACGTTGACCGTGGAGGTGCCGGCGGTGGTCGGGGTGCCGGAGATCAGGCCGGTACCGGCGTTGATCGACAGCCCGGCCGGCAGTCCGGTCGCACTGTAGGTCTGGGTGCCGGCCGGCGTTGCGGTGGCGTTGATCTGCAGGCTGGCCGGGGTGCCGACGGTGGAGGTCTGGCTGGCCGGCTGGGTCACCGTGACGCTGCCACTGGCGGCGGGGTTCACGGTCCAGCTGAAGCTGGTATTGCCGGAACCGCCGTTGGTGCT
>CAZXXC010000021.1:0-44354 GCA_964644665.1 uncultured Methylococcaceae bacterium | reverse complement strand
AGCGTTTGGAGAGCATCCGGTGGTAGCTGCCGAAATAAACGGGATGGACACCCGCACGCACGATCAGTGAGTCGATATCGGCCATCAGTGAGTCGACAAAGTAAGTTCCGATACCCGGCGCTTGCTGCTCATAGAAAAGATACCCTTCCAACAAATCCCGACGCGCTGAACCGAGTATTTCGATCCTCACTCGAGTTCGTCGCGGATGGCCTTCTTTGCCTCCTCCCAATCCTCGAACTGATCGGCTCCGATCTGGACTGCACGCACCCTTTCATCCAGCACGTGCCCATGCCAGTCGGGCGCAGCGATGGCCCCTGCATTCTCGCAGAGGCTGTCCCAGAGCGCCTCCATGGCCTGGATTTTTTCTTGTATCGTCATCGTCTGCAAAGGAAGCGTGGTCGCCATGACGGTAGACTCCGGAGGGTATGTGCACTGCGCGGATCAAGGGAAGACAGGGTCAGAATCATTGTACCGAATTGCACCATGTAGGATGTCCTTCAACGGCCGTACTGCGGATCCGCGAAGCGATCCGCAACGAACCGGGAAGCGCCATCGAACATAAGGGCCGCGGCGGTGCCGGTGCATTCGTGGCGGAACTTACTCGCGTAGCCTATGAGCTTGCGTCTTTCAAGCACCAACTCTCACGGCCTCACCTGAAATTCGCGAAGCGATGTGATATGGCCCAGGCTCCACGCCTTGTCGTAATAGCGTCGATCGGCCGTCACCAGTGTGGCGTTGGATGTATTCAAGGCCACGGCGTGGTAAAACGTATCGAAGAGATGGTGCTGTAAGCGGATGGACAGATCGATGGCGGCAACATAAATCTCTGGACCTTCGACGGTGGCGTGTTCGACGCTCAACAAATCGACCAAATCATCCTGGTCTTCGTCCGGTTTCTCCCGGCCGAGCACAGCGGCGACCTCCGCGGCGAAGTGAAGGGGCTGGAACAATCGAATGCGATCCTCGGCGACGACCTTCAGGATGGCCAGCGCCAAGATTCGATCGGCTTCGCGCATCCGATCGGCGATGATGGCGCTCTCGTTTTGGCCCTTGAAGGCTACGTTGAAAACCACACCATGCATTGCTCATGAAGGGCCGAGAGCCTCGGCCGATCTTCCCTCGAAATGCCAGGCCAGGCGAACCAGCGCCAGGGTGTCAAGGCGGCAATAATCCAGCAGTTCCTGGCGGAGTGAGCTTCGCCGATCATCGGGCAATGCGGGGTGGATCAGTTGCACATAGGCTTCCTGGGCCATGCCGCCGTGCTGAACGATGAGGTCGTCGTAACGGAGGTCCGGCGCCAAAGTCGGCAACACCGACTTGATGGACCAGGAGCCGTGCATGTCGGGATGGTAGTAATGCGCGCGGGCGATCGGCAACAGATCGACCAGCCTCTGATCGATCGCCAGCAGGTCCGCCGCCTGGTCCGGAAAATCGGTTGCGAGTCCGCGCAGGCACGCCCCCTCGAATCCCCGGTTGTAGACAAAGATCGGCCCTTGCGTCTCGAGGGCGGAAATCAGCGATTTCGCAAAGGAGCGACGCGGATCGTGACCGCTATCATCGAGAAACTCCACGTGATGCAGAACGCCGGGGCTGTCCTCGCGATGACAGGACCATTGGAACACCAGTTGCTGATAGGGCCGCGTCCCGGCCCAGATCGGTACCGCGAACTGGACGCTTTCGAAATCGAGGTAGTATCTCGGATAGGAATGACCACGCAGTAGTACCGCCGCCTCGGGATCCAGTTCCGCCTTGCCATTCAGGGCGGCACGCTGCATCCGCTGATGCTTCGGTTTGGTGAGCCGCTCCGGCGGTACCTCGCGGAGATCCTGGTAGCCGTCCGTCTGCAGGGCGGCAATCAGCGCGGAGGCGTGAGGCAGGCTCGTCACCGGGAAACCGTGTTCGCCCTCCGATTCCATTGGCGGCAGGCAGTAGGCGAGGAACGGGCAATCGAACGGATCGTGGCAATGCGGGCCGGGTCGAATGTCGGGTTCCTCGCCAGCCAGCACCGCTCTCGCCTGGCGAACCCAGATCGGAACCTCGGAAAGCAGCGGCATCAACCGTTCGTCCAAATCGACCGGATGCAGCAGTCCGCGGTAGTCGTCGCCGCCGGGATAGACGAACGCCGTATCCACATGGGCCAGTTCCACACGGCTGATCGGCAGTCCGGCCTGCCGGCAAACCCAGGTCTGGACCGCGCAGTCCGTCAGGTGATAGGGCTTCACCCTGGTGCTGGCCTTCACTTCGGTCATCCGATAGCCGCCACCCTCCGGCACCAGCACATCGGCGCGTACCAGCACGCCGTCGTGGCTGAACGCCGCTTCGAAGATGGGACGGTCGGGAGCTTGCTGCAGCACACGCCGCGTTTCGGCGAGTGCCTGTGTCGGATTGCCCGAGTCGATCAGAATGCCGTCCGGATACAGTGTGCGCGCGGCCTCGCCGACACCGAAGCCGCGCTGGAACAGCATGCATGCGGCGTCGGAGAATTCCTCCAGATCCCGGCGATGGACATGCAGCCACAACCGCTTCGCGCACTGGCGGAAACTCAGCAGGCGGGATTTGGAAAGACCGTACACCATGACCATGTCGACATCCGCTACTGCACTGTGATCGACTCGGATCACAGCCTATTCGTTCAATGCGACAGTGCAAGTCGCATGGCCGCGCAACCGGACGCTTCCGGCGAATTCGCCCGATGAGATTCAACGGGGCAAGCGGGTGATGCTGGAGTTACTCTCCATATTCTCTGTTGATTTCTTCGGGACAGGATGCCCGCGGTGCGGCTTCCGCACTTTCCGCCGATCCCGGGGGTGACTGAGGATCGAAAAACCGCCCCATAATCAGCCCTCGTCCACGCTTACGGCTCGGGATATGCCGGTATCATCCTCATCAGGTCATCGTGACAAATAACCTTATCGAAATGATGCGTTCTCTGGTCCGCTATCAACTCGCTCCCACAGACCAGAATGGTCAAGAAATCCTGATGCGGCCAAACCGTTCGGGGCCGCGTAGCCGGATTGGCCCAACAAGCTGCACGACGCGGATAGGACTCGGCTTGGCCATCGCCGAGCTGTTCACCGGGGCGCTTGACTTCGATGTGAAGCGCCAAGTGACGGCCACCACCACAATCAAGAAAAATCAGGATGTCCGTTTCGATACCCGTTCCGATGCGGCATGCGCATTTGGCGTCTTTGCCACACCAATAGTTGAACCAATACGGATTCTTAAGATTTGGGCTTCGCAATCGCCCTTGAGCAGAACCGACGGGGACTGCTTTCGCCGCATCCTGTTCGTACTTCGTACCCGCCAGCAGGTACTGCCGAAAAGTGCCACTTTCTAGAATCGCGTTGGCCACTGGCCGCGCATACTTAAGCTCCAGCTCAGAATAGGATGCCATTCCGTAACTCGCTGTTTGTCAAAAAATCAAAGAAAAAGCCGAACGGGCAGAACCCTGTGGGTTTACGGAACGATTATCGCAAGCACCGGCGACCACTGCTCGGTTGCTGGCAGGTTTTGCAGAACGCTTGATGAGCAAGTGCGATGGATTCCTGAAGTCATCATCGCACAACGGCGACGTCCGCACAGTACCCCCACCGGCAACGGGGCGGGGCGCGGCGCGACACCGAACGCCGAAACTGTCATGATGGAACTCATGATCCGACACCGCAGACGCAGCAACCGCATCGATGCGATGATGCGAACATACGGCTATGTGCTGCCGATGATGTTGACGGCCTGCAGTCCCGGATACCCCCACCGTCCTGCGACCTGGCCGAGTGCGAAATCCGGCGATGTCTGCCAAGGCCACGGGAGTGTCCACGAATGGGACGTGTTCGGTAATGACATGTACGTCCGCTGCAAGGACGGCACGATTCTGGCGCATTGAGAAACCCGGGCCGCCGACTCTCGCGGCCGGCGTGTGTCGCCAATCACAGCGTCCGGCATCGGATCAATCGAAGTCCGCCACCCGACGTCATTCGCGGTTATCCTATGCCCGGTTCGCCTCTCAGGATGCGCGATCGCGTCGCGTGTTTCCACTCCGAAGTCCCGCCTCGGTTCGATCCCACGGCAATGATCATCCCGCACCAAGAACTGAGCCCGGAAGCCCTGCAGGGGCTCATCGAGGAATTCGTGACCCGCGACGGGACCGATTACGGCGAACGGGAAACGCCGCTCGAAGTCAAGGTCGCCCGAGTCCGGCGCCAGCTCGACCTGGGTACCGCGGTGATCGCCTTCAACGAGGAGGACAGCAGTTGCATGATCCTGCCTCTCGACCAGGTTCCGGCGGCATCTCGCTAGCCCATGCCGATCGAGCGTCTCAACGCGTGGCTTTCTGCCGCCAAGGTTCGATCGCTCGTCCGGGGGATGCACCGCGAGAAAGGCGGGTGCATGTCGCCGCGGTTT
Organism: uncultured Methylococcaceae bacterium; assembly: GCA_964644665.1. Classification (GTDB taxonomy): domain Bacteria; phylum Pseudomonadota; class Gammaproteobacteria; order Methylococcales; family Methylococcaceae; genus Methylotetracoccus. The sequence continues at coordinate 39,953 of CAZXXC010000021.1, read as the reverse complement.
GAGAAACCTCTCCGGCGCAGTCCGGAATGACGGGCCGGGTATCCCACGGTGTGGTTCGTCTATGCCTTGTCCGCTGCCGTCATCTGGGGCATCAGTTATGCCGCCAGCGGCCGGGTGATCGAACGCGGCATCCCGCCCATCGTATTCTTCACGCTGTATGCCGCAGTGGCAACCGCCATGGGGCTGGCTGCTTTGCTGGCGACCGGCAAACTCGGGATGCTGTTCCGGACCGGGCAGGCCATCGGCGATGATCTGCTCTGGCTGGTCATTGCCGTTGTGACGTCGGGCGTCGGCGCATTGCTGATTTACCTGGCGATCGGCGAGAAGAACGCCACACTGGCTTCGCTGATCGAGATTTCCTATCCCGTTTTCGTCGCCTTCTTCGCCTGGTTGTTCTTTCGCGAGGTGCAGTTCAACCTGTGGACGATCGTCGGCGGAGCACTGGTGCTGGCGGGTGTGGCGATCGTGTACATCGCCAACCGGACCTGAACCCGCCGGCCGCGGGGACGTTGACGTCCCGCGCGATACGGTCCGCATCGGCACGGTGCCAAGACCTGCCAGCTCCCGCCGTTCCGCCGACCCCGCGACGACGGTCCGGTTCATCAAACGGCAATACAAGGCGGCTAGGCTGCCGCGCCATGCCTTGATTGCAGCGCCGGTGCGGGACGGCGGGATCCATCGGACCGATACCGTGAACGAGGGGCGCACGGCAGGTTGCTCGGCGGGCTGCGCATCGACGGCCGCCGTTACGACATCGGCAATCGGCTGGACTGGCTGCAGGCGAACGTCGCGTTGGCCCTGGCCCAAAGCGACACCGGTCCGGAACGCCGCCGGCACCTGACCGTGTTGCTGGACGATGACCGTTCAGAGCGGGCCGTCGCGACCGTCGAGCCGTTCACCGGTAGCGCCGCGGCCATATCTTCTTTGCCATTGCCAGTCCGAGGTTTCATGATGGACGCAATTACCACCGCGCCGCACCGCCCGCTCGCGCGCATTTTCCAGGATCACCTCGCCAATTCGATCGACTGCGCCGAACTGCTCGCGCAGTTGTTTCTGAATCTGCAGCAGCCTGCCGATCACATCGCGCGGATCAAGCAGTTGGAGGAGAAAGGCGATGCGCTGACTGCCGAAGTGTATGAGGCCCTGGCGTCCCTGCCCGACTCCGAACTGGTCCAACTGAACGAGCAGTTCGCCAAACACCTCGACGACATCATCGACGGCATGAATACCACCGCGCGCACGATCGATGTATTCATGCCGACCTCCCTGGAGGATGCCGGTCATCAGCTCGCCGAACTGATCGGCAGGATGGTGAAGCGGCTGCACGCGGAAACCTCGGCCTATCCCGACAACCGCCTCGACAGGGTCCGCGAGTGCCGCGCGGCGCTGAAGCGCTGGGAGGAGAATGCCGACACCATCTACCACGAGTGGCGCAAGGATCATCGCCACCACGGCCGGCTGTCGCTGCGGGCCGAGACCGATTGGGATGAGCTGCTGGGGATCATGGAGCAGACGACCGACGCCTGCTACCATGCCGTTCTGCTGCTGGAGCGTTTGACCAAACATCATCTCGTCCGCAACAACGGAGAAGGCCGGAGCACGGTTGCGCAATGAGGCGATGAGCGCTCTGCCACCCGAGTCCGGCCGCGCCGGCGCGGGCTACCGGTCACCGGCCCATCGGGGGGTCCAGAGGCTCGGGCCGTGCGACCGCCAGCGAGTGCCCCGGCAGATCGTCCTTCAGCGCCACGCCCGAAAGGCCGAGGCGCAGCGCCTGGCGCGCAAGGTGGGCGAGCTTCAGCGCCGCGACTTGGTACGACAGACCGGATGGCGGCCGGACATTCGAGATGCAATTGCGCTCGGCATCGGTGTTGCCGGGGCCGGGACGATAGGTCAGGTACAGCCCCAGGCTGTCGGCGGCGCTGAGCCCCGGCCGTTCTCCAACGACGATCACCGCGATCTGTACGCCCAGCGCGGCGCCCACGGGATCCGACAAGGCGACCCGCGCATTGTCGGCCAGACCGATCGGCCCATGACGCAGTCCCTGATCATCCAGCGCCTGAATCAATGCGTCCAGCAGCGGCAGCCCGTGCCGATCGATGGCCGTCGATGACAGGCCGTTGGTGAACAGCAGCACCACGTCGACCGAGGGATCGTGCCGCGCCCGCAGCCGCTGTTCGGACGCGGGATCCAGCCGCCGCCCGAGGTCCGGGCGCTGCAGGTACTGCACGCGGTCGCTCACCCGGGTCGACACGATCAGCGGGTCCAGGCCGCGGCGTTCGACCGCGGATGCAAAACCGGCGATGTCCCAATGACGATGGATCGCATCGCGCGCTCGAGCGTGTGCCAACTGGAATTCCAGCAGGGCGGCCGTCGGCAACGCGTGCCCGGCACGACCCAGCGCGATGCGCGCCTGTGTGGTGCGTCGCAGCTTCTCCCACGCCTCGCTCATCCCGCTCCCTCGGCGAACCGGTCGATTTCGCCCAGCAACGGTATCTTCCTGTCGTCTGCCGCCAACGCATTGCGGCCATCGAAGATCCCCATGCGGTTCAGCCAGTCTTCGAATTCCGGTGCCGGCCGCAGCCCCAGCACCTCGCGCAGATACAGCGCATCGTGGAACGAGGTGCTCTGATAGGCCAGCATGATATCGTCCGCACCGGGTATACCCATGACGTAATTGCAGCCGGCCACGCCCAATAGCGTCAGCAGGTTGTCCATGTCGTTCTGGTCCGCCTCGGCGTGGTTCGTATAGCAAACGTCACAGCCCATCGGCAGGCCCAGCAGCTTGCCGCAGAAATGGTCCTCGAGCCCGGCGCGGGTGATCTGTTTGGCGTCGTAGAGGTACTCGGGACCGATGAAGCCGACGACCGTGTTGACCAGCAGCGGCGAAAACTCGCGTGCGACCGCGTAGGCGCGCGCCTCGCAGGTTTGCGCATCGACGCCATGATGAGCATCGGCGGACAGCGCGCTGCCTTGTCCGGTTTCGAAGTACATGACCTGGTCGCCCAGCGTCCCGCGGCGGAGTTCTCGCGCCATGTCGCGGGCCTCGCGCAGCAGGGCCAGATCGACACCGAAACTGCGATTGGCCGCCTCGGTGCCGGCGACGGACTGGAACACCAGATCGACCGGCGAGCCGCGCCGCATCAGCTCCATGCTGGTGGTGACATGGCACAGCACGCAGGACTGCGTCGGGATCGCGTGGCGCCGAATCAATTCATCGAGCAGGCTCAACAGGGCGTGCACATGGTCCAGATTGTCGGTTGCCGGATTGATGCCGATCACCGCATCGCCGCTGCCGAGCAGCAGCCCGTCCAGTATGCTGGCCGCGATACCGCGAGGATCATCGGTCGGATGGTTCGGCTGCAGGCGGGTCGATAGCCGCCCCGGCAAGCCGATCGTGTTGCGGAAACGAGAGACGACCCGGCAACGGCGCGCCACGGCGATCAAGTCCTGATTCCGCATGATCTTCGAAACGGCGGCCGCCATTTCCGGCGTGATGCCACCGGCAAGCGCACCCAGCCGCTCGGGATCGGTCTGCCGCAGCAGCCATTCCCTGAATTCTCCCACCGTCAGTCCCGCGATCGGCGTGAGGGCCATCGGGTCATGCTGCGCCAGGATCAGCGCGCTGACTTCATCCTTCTCGGGCGGAATCAGCGGCTCGTCCAGAAAGCGCTTCAGCGGCACATCGGCCAACGCCGCTTGCGCCAACGCGCGCTCTTCCGCAGAAGCCGCGGCGATTCCGGCCAGTTCATCGGCCGCCCGCAGTGGCGAGGCCTTGGCCAGTAGCGTCTTGAGATCCCGGAAGCTGTGGGTCGTTCCGCTCAGCGTGACGGAATAGGGCATCGGCAGCCACTGGTGTGGTGAAAGGCCCCCTTATTCCATCATCCGGGAGTGACGCCGTGAAGACCGTTTCGAGAATCGGCATCGAGGATGCGCTGAAAAGATCGCGCCGGCTTGCCTGGTTCGACACTGCTCAAACCGAATCCCTGCCCGGCAGGGCCTATATTCCTGGAATGCAAGGCCAGGAACGATCGGGGAAAGCCATGTCATCACCAGATCGAAACACCACCTCTTCCGAGTGCTCTGCGCAGCTACTCGCGTGGGTCACTTCGGCCTATCAACAGGCGCTGAGACTTTACGGTCCGGCACACCCGTTGACCCGATCCTGGCTCACCGAACTCCGCGACGTGAAATGGTTCGCGGCCCACTTGAAACACGACGCGGGCCCGGGAGCTTGAGTCTGCGCCGACGCGGGCGTGTTCCGCCCGGCGGGCGGAAAGATGACAGGAATCAGCCAGTTTCTTCCGGCGTCCGGCTCGAAATGACGGCTCGATGGCATTCTTTCCATAACGCGCAGTCAGGGCGCGGTTAATCCGCAGCGGGTCGGGCATAGCGACGGACTTTGGCGAGGTAGCGGTCCATGCCGTGATCGCTGATCAGGGTGCCGAACGCCTCTTGCACTGCCACGCGTTTGAGGCTGGCCTGCAGTTCGTCGAACTCGGCCAGGGTCATCAGTTCGGAGTGCGTGGGTTGCTCCCCCAATGTCGACTCCCTGGCCGTCACCGGCAGATTGCCCCGTTCGTCGAAGTGAAACACACGACCCACGTGAGTGTAGCCGGGAGGCACCCGGGTTACGACGTCGGCATCGTTGACAAAGCGAAAGAATGCGCCGGGGTAGCGACGCCCGATGAATTTGGCGAAGCTGCCGTTACCCACGGCCGGCTGGCCGTAGGTATAGATCGCCTCGACCGGGAAGAGATCGGCCCATTCGGCCGCCGCGATCGTGGCGATGGCGCCGCCGAGACTGTGGCCGGTGATGCAAAGGCGCGCCCGTCCGACGCCGCGAATCGTGTCTTCGGCGTCCTTGCGGACTTCGTCGAACTGTTCGAAGAACCCGGCATGGACCCGGCCGTATGCTCTCCTGGTCGGAAACAGATCGAGGTTGCTGAGCCAGTCGTTCAGGCCCTGGGTACCGCGAAATGCGACCAGCACGCGCTGATCGTGGCTGGCGACGAAGCACTCGGTGGCACCGCGCCGGATGAAGCGGCAGTCGGTGAAACCCAGAGTCCGCGCCGTGGATTCGACCACGGAGCCCTCCGAGTAGGCCAGGTCGCTGGCGACCGCCAGAGAGAGCGCCGCAGGCCAATTGAAGCCGGCAGTCTCGAGTGATTCCATCCGGAAATCGTCAAACGCCCAGGCGGCCGGTTCGGGCTGCGAACCGAATCGCCCTTCGGTGCGGGTCACTCGATCCGCGTTCGAGCCGACGACGGCGCCGAGACTGACACGGACGGTCAACGGCAGAGTCCAGGTGGCCGCACCGTCCGCCTCCGCCGCGGCCGGGCGGGTCACATCAACCGGGGCGACAGGGGCTACCTGAATGCGCCATCTCGGCGGTTCGGCAGGTTGTGGACACGGTATCGGCGCCGCACCGATGCCTTCCGGCTTCGGCGGTTCGCGCTCCAACATCTCGGCGCGAAGCCTGTTCATTGCAGGGTCGAGAGGCTGGTTTCTGATGTGCGCGACCAGCCGGCTGATCCTAACGCCCTCGTTGGCGATCCAGGCGATCCGCTGCTCGCCCATCTCGGGCTGCCAGGGCTGGCCGTCGACGGTCTTGATCGTGTCGCCATCGCGCTCCGGTACGCCGGAGTGATGCAGAGCGACGACCTCCCATTGATCGTTAAATACCGGCGATCCCGAGGAGCCCGGCGCGGTGTCGGCCTTGTAATGCAGGAACAGCTCCAGCTCGTCGAGCACCTGGTTGTCCCGGATTGCCAACTGCTTCGGCTCACCGTTGGGATGCTGAATGATGTTGACCCACTCGCCGATCAGCAGTTTGCCGGTCTCTTCGATGAGTTTCAGCCAGCCGTACTTGGCCAATTCCGGTTTCACTTCGACAGCGATCAGCGTGTAATCCATCGCGGGATCGGTCAGGAAGAACTCGGCAGGAGAAAATTCGAAGCCTTCCGAAGGGGCCCGCTCGTTGGTCGGTCCGAGCTGAAAATTGAATTCCACGCGGCTACGCCGCGCCCATTCCGGAGACGGCAGGACGTGATTGTTCGTCAACAGCAGCCGAGGCGACACCATGAAGCCGGTACCATAGCCCGTGCCCTGGGGCGTCGCCAGATGGATCAATGCAACCGACCGGGCGACGGCCAGCCCCTGCTCCAGGAACCCGACACCCATCAGGTTGTTGGTTCCCAGCACCCGTTCCAGGGCTCGCGGAAAGGTCCGTGACGAGAAACCCGGACCGGCCCGTTCGAACGTCAGACCTTGTTCCCGGATGGCCTTGACCATCTTCGGGTCGGCCTTCAGCCGGGCGAGACGGCGCTCGACCAGCTCGGGCGGATTGGCATCGACAATCCGGCGGTCCTCAAGCAATCGCTGGATTTTCAGCCTCGCTTGATTTCTCTGCCGATAACGTTGCTCGGTTCCGGCCAGAACGCTGTCATCCAATGTGATCATCGGGTCCCCCTCGGTTGCCTGGTGTAGCGGTCAGTCGCATATCGCTTCGCTTCTCGGGCGGCATGCAGATCATCCGCGATGGTCTTCAGTGCCCGGAGGCGCGTACCGGGCGCCCTCGGAATCAGCAGAGCGAAGCCGGGCGGTGCCACGATCCGACCGATGTGCGCACTGTGTAGTCCAGTTGGGTATCTGCTGCAATGGGGAGATGTACGTATTATGAACCCGCCCACGGGAGCACGGTATCATTGTGGTGCACGGGGGCGGGCAGGATCCGGATCAGAACGCTGCCGACAGTTGGCGGGACGGGGTGCCGCGCGCATAGCGAACGGATGCGACTTCCGTGAACCCATCGGGGCACGCCAATCCATTTCCCGAATCGTCGGTTCCGATATCGGTGTGCGACAGCCGTTGTCGCTCTTCTCCGTTAAGATCGCGGCGATGCCCTGTTCCGGACCTGGAGACACTCAGTGAATGTAAACGATCTGCCGGCCGGCCTGATGGTCGTTCACGGCAACCGCCCCGAGTCGCTGCGCGACCTGCTGGTGACCTGGACCAAGCGGTATCCGCTGGCACCGTTGGAGAACGAGATCATCCTGGTGCAGAGCAACGGCATCGCGCAGTGGCTGAAATTGGCGCTGGCCACGGACCCTGACACAAACGGCAGCGGGGGCGGTTGTGGCATTGCGGCAGCGATCGAAATGTCGCTGCCGGCCCGCTTCCTCTGGCGCGTTTACCGCGCCGTGCTGGGTGCCGAGGCGGTGCCGGAGGTTTCCCCTTTCGACGAGTCGCGCCTGATCTGGCGGCTGATGCGTCTGTTGCCGGCGCAGATGGAGCGGCCGCAGTATGCTCCGCTACGGCGCTTTCTGGCAGAGGACGAAGATTGCCGCAAGCGCTTTCAACTGGCGGAGCGCCTGGCCGACCTGCTCGATCAATATCAGGTCTACCGCGCCGACTGGCTGGACCGATGGGCTGCGGGACGCGATGAACTGATCGATGCGCAGGGCAAGTCGCATCCGGTTCCGGAAGAGCAGCGCTGGCAGCCGGACCTCTGGCGGGCACTACTGGCGGACGTTGTGCCGACCGACAGCGCTCCGGGCCTCGCGAACACCAGCCGCGCGGCCATCCATGAGACCTTCCTGCGGATTGCCGCCGATTGGCCGAAGGACGATCGTCCCGCCGGCTTGCCGCGGCGAGTGCTGGTGTTCGGCATATCCAGCCTGCCGCGCCAGTCGCTGGAGGTTCTGACCGCACTGGCGCGTTGGTCGCAGGTGTTGATGTGCGTTCATAACCCTTGCGAGTACTTCTGGTCGGACATCGTGGCGGATCGCGACCTGCTGAGAAAAGATCAAGGCCGGCAGCCGCGCCGGGCCGGATCGCCCGAAATCGTGACCGAAGAATCCCTGCATCTCCATGCCCATCCGCTGCTGGCCGCCTGGGGCAGACAGGGACGGGATTTCATCGCCCTACTGGACGAACAGGACAGCGCCGAGCGGCGACAGCGTTATCTGCCACGATTCGCCGAAATCGGGCAGCGCATCGACCTGTTCGAGAGCTTCGCGGGCGACACGCTGCTGCAGCAACTGCAGGACGACATTCGCTGCTTGAGGCCATTGGCGGAAACCTGCCAGCAGTGGCCGCCGGTCGATCCGGAACGCGATCGCTCCATCTGCTTTCAGATCGCTCACAGCCCGCAACGCGAAGTCGAGATCCTGCACGACCAACTGCTGGCCGCGTTCAATGACGACGACACGCTGAAACCGAACGACATCATCGTCATGGTTCCGGATATCGACCGCTACACTCCGTCGATCCAGGCGGTATTCGGCCTGCTCGACGATCAGGACCCGCGGTATGTTCCGTTCACGGTTGCAGATCAAAACCCGCGTGCGTTCGATCCCTTGCTGCACGCGGTGGAAAAGCTGCTCGGCGTCACCCGCTCACGCTGGGCTGCGAGCGATGTGCTGGATCTGCTCGAGGTGCCGGCGCTGCGTCGCCGGTTCGGGATCACGGAGAGCGAGCTTCCGCTGTTGCAGCGCTGGATTCGCGGCGCGAACATCCGCTGGGGACTGCACAGCGAGCAGCGCGCTGGCCTGGATCTGCCCAAGAACGCCGAGGCTGCGGCGCAGAACACCTGGCTGTTCGGGCTGCGCCGCATGCTGCTGGGTTATGCGGTGGGCGCTTCCGGCGATGCCTGGTGCGACATCGATCCATTCGACGAAATCGGCGGACTGGACGCGGCCGCACTCGGCCCGTTGGTCCGGCTGCTCGACCGGCTGGATGACGCCTGGCGGACTCTGGCCACGCCGGCGGTTCCGGATGTCTGGTGTGACCGGCTCCGCGAGCTGCTCCAAGACTTCTTTCTCGCCGACAGCAAGACCGACGGCATCACGATACTGAAGCTCGAGACCGCACTGCAGAACTGGCACGAGGCCTGCCGGGAGGCCGGGATGACCGAGTCACTGCCGTTGTCCGTCGTGGCGGACCACTGGCTCGCGCAAGTCGAGGAGCGGGGTCTGACCCAGCGATTCTTCGGCGGCGCCGTGACCTTCGCCACACTGATGCCGATGCGGGCAATCCCCTTCCGCCGCGTCTACCTGATGGGGATGAACGACGGCGACTATCCGCGGACCCGCACGCCCAGCGACTTCGACCTGATGGGCAAGGACTACCGGCCGGGCGACCGTTCACGCCGCGAGGACGACCGCTACCTGTTTCTGGAAGCGGTGCTGTCGGCACGGGACGCCCTTTCGATCTCCTGGGTCGGGCGCAGCATCCATGACAACACCGAACGTCCGCCCTCGGTCCTGGTCGGTCAGTTGCGCGATCATCTCGCCGCCGCATGGCGTTTGGCCGCCGCCGAGTATCTGGAGGATCGCGCCGGTGGGGACCTCGTGGCCGCACTGACGACCGAACACCGGCTGCAACCGTTCAGCCCGGATTACTTTCCCGCGGACCGTCGGCGGTCGCCGCTGTTCACCTATGCGAAGGAATGGTGCTGCGATACCGCACGCGCGGTCGAACCGGGCGGCGGGATGTCGGATTCGAGGCTTCCGCCGATGCTGCCGGAAGAACCGCTGACGCTGCGCGACTTGAGCGAATTCCTGAGAAGCCCGGTCAGGGCATTTTTTCGGCAGCGGCTCGCGACCTACCTGGAATTGGATGACCCGGCCAGCGCGGATCAGGAACCGTTCGTCCTGGACGGTCTCGGCCTCTGGCAGTTGCAGCACGAACTGATCCAACTGCAGAGGGAGGCGCTGGACCGGAATGAAGACCTCGAAGCCGCGCGAACCGCCGGCATCGAACGGATCCGGCGGCGCGGGGAACTCGCCGAGGAGGCGTTCGGCACCGCGATGGCCCAGCAGATCCTCGAACCGATGGCGGGACTGTTCGACGCGTACAGGCAGCAACTGGACGCCTGGCCGCAGGCGCAAGCGGACGAGGAACCGATTCGGTTCGAACTGCCCATCGGCGAACAGTCGCTGCAAGTGGCCGACTGGTGCGGCGGTCTCCGCACCAACGGCGCCGGCGCTCGAGCGCGCATCGAACTCGACAGCAGCAACCTGGTCGACAGCAACAACCGCTACCGTTGCGACAAGATCATTCGCTACTGGGTCACGCACCTGGCGCTGCAACTCGCTGACGGCCCGGTGACCACCATCATCCTCAGCAAGAAAGGGAAAGTCACATTGCAGCCCATGGCCGGCGACACGGCCAGAGAACATCTGGCAACCCTCCTGCGTGCCTGGCACGACGGCATGCAGCGAGCCTTGCCGTTGGCCGCCGGCGCCGGCTTCACATTGTTGCGGGAGGGCAACGACAAGGCCCGGCTCGCGTACGACGGCAACGAGTTCTCGCAGGGCGAGGTCAACAATGACCGGTACCTGCATCGCGCGTATCCGGATTTCGCATCACTGACCGCGAGCGGAGAGTTCGCGATGCTCGCCGAGACGCTCTACCGACCCTTGTTCGAGGCAATACCCAGCAGCGCGCCCAAAGCGGACGCGGCCTCCAGGCCGGAGTCGGCCACCGGGGCGGATACATGAACCGTGCATCGGCGTCGCCGACCCGCCTCGACGCGCGGCGCTTTCCGCTGACCGGAAGCAGGCTGATCGAAGCCAGTGCCGGCACCGGCAAGACCTTCACGATCGCCACACTGTATCTGCGACTCGTTCTGGGTCACGGCGGTGACCGAGCGTTTGTCCGTCCGCTGACCCCGCCGGAGATCCTGGTCGTCACCTTCACCGACGCCGCGACGCAGGAACTACGCGACCGGATCCGTCGCCGCCTCGCGGAAGTCGCCCGTTACTTCCGGGCCGATCCGGCGACCGTCCGCGAACGCGCGGCGGGGGAAGATCCATTGCATGACCTCCGTGCCGACTATCCCGCCGAGGATTGGCCGACCTGTGCGCGCCGCCTGCAGCTCGCGGCCGAGTGGATGGATGAAGCCGCGGTATCCACCATTCACGGCTGGTGTCACCGGATGCTCCGGGAGCACGCCTTCGACAGCGGTAGCCTTTTCACTCAGCAGTTGGAAACCGACCAGAGCGAACTGCTGGCCGAGGCCGTCAGGGACTACTGGCGCACCTTTCTGGTGCGGCTCGATATCGAAGAAGCTGCCGAAGTGCGGACCTGGTTCGTCGGGCCGGAGGACTTGCAGAAGAAGCTCGGAGGCTTGATTCCGCATGCCGAACTGCTGGAACCGGCGGAAGAACCGTGTGCGGCGCTGAAGACGGCGCGCGAAGAACGGATGCGGCGCCTTGGGGAACTGAAAGCGCCGTGGCACGAATGGGTTCCCGAGCTACAGAGGCTTCTCGACGAGGCCCGTGAGAAGAAGCAGTTCAACGGCCAGTCGCTCAAAAAGAACAGCTATGACGCCTGGCTCAATGCGATCGCCCTGTGGCGTGACAAGCCGGATCAGGTCGATCCAGGGCTTTCCGATGCTGCGAAGAGGCGGTTGACCGTTGCAGGCCTGGCCGAAATCTGGCGAACGGCGGCTCCTCCCGAACACCCCGGCTTGACCGCTTTGGCCGCGCTCGATGAACGACTCGCCCGATTGCCGGATGCGCATCCGGCCCTGCTCCGCCACGCCGCACGCTGGGTCGCCGCGCGTGTCGCTCAGGAGCAGGCCCGGCAGGCGTCGATGGGCTTTCAGGAACTCCTGACCCGTCTCGATGGCGCGCTGCAAGGCGCCAACGGCGCGCGTCTGGCCGCCACCATCCGCCGGCAGTTTCCGGTCGCGCTGATCGACGAATTCCAGGACACCGACCCGGTGCAATACCGCATCTTCGATGCCGTTTACCGGGTTGCGGACCCGCTGCCCGACACGGCTCTGGTGCTGATCGGCGACCCCAAGCAGGCAATCTATTCGTTCCGCGGCGCCGACATTTACGCCTACCTCGCGGCCCGCCGCGACTGCGCCGAGCGGCTTTACACGCTCGATCGCAATTTCCGCTCGACGGATGCCGCGGTCGAGGCCACGAACCGCTGTTTCGAGATCGCCGAGCAGCGCGTGGACGGTGCGGGCGCCTTCCTGTTCCGGCGGGGAGCCGACAACCCGGTACCCTTCTTGCCGGCCCTCGCCAACGGCCGGCCCGAGATGCTGACGGTCGACGGAGAGCCGCTTCCCGCGTTGACATTGTGCTGGCTACCGACAGAAGAAAACGGGAACACGATCGGCAAGGGGGTCTACTTCGACAAGATGGCGGAGATCTGCGCCGGCGAGATGGTCCGCTTGCTGAACCGGGGCCACAGCGGCCGAGCCGCATTCTGCCGAACCGGCGAGACGTGTCCGCTGCGACCGGGCGATCTCGCGGTACTCGTCAATAGCCGCCATGAAGCCGCAGCCATTCGCCGGGCACTGGCTCGGCGCGGAATCCGCAGCGTGTACCTGTCGGAACGCGACTCGGTGTTCCAGTGCGACGCGGCGGTCGAACTTCAGTATTGGCTGGAGGCGGCTGCGGAACCCGACGACATCCGCCGGGTCCACGCCGCACTGGCCACCCCGACGCTGGCTCTCCGCTGGGAGGAATTGGAAGCGCTGCAGCGCGATGAGATTCTGCTGGAACAACGCGTCGTTCAATTCCACCGCTATGGCGACTGCTGGCGCCGACAGGGTGTGTTGCCGATGATCCGCCGGATTCTGAACGACTTCGGGGTCCCTGCCCGGCTGCTCGACCCGGTGCGGTCGGCGAATCGCGCGGAAAGCGGCGAACGCATCCTGACCGACATCCTGCATCTGGCGGAACTGCTGCAGCAGGCCGCCGGCCTGCTCGACGGCGAGCACGCGCTGATCCGCCATCTGGCCGAGCAGCGTCAGGAGAAGGCGACGACCACCAGCGGCGACGCCCGCCAGATTCGCCTGGAAAGCGACGCCGACCTGGTCCAGGTGGTGACCGTCCACAAGGCGAAGGGCCTCGAGTATCCATTGGTATTTCTGCCGTTCGCGGCCAACTTTCGGGCCGTCGATCGGAAGAAGGACCTTCCGCTCAAGTGGCATGACCGTGACGGGCGCTTCCGAATCGCGCTGACCGCCGAGGACGACAGTGCGATTGCGCGCGCAGACGACGAACGGCTGGGGGAAGACCTCCGCAAACTGTATGTCGCGTTGACTCGTGCGCAACATGCGACCTGGGTGGGGCTGGCCCCGCTGAAATCGGTGGAACTCAGCGCCTTCGGCTATCTGCTGAACGGCGGAAACGACATCACCGGGAACGAATTGGGCGAACGGCTCGATGAGCTGGCGGCCGGACAGCCCGACATCCGCGTGTGTTTGGCGGAAGAACCTTCCGACGAACGTTTCGTCGGCACCGAAGCGACCGCCGCGATCGGGACGGCACGGGAATCGCGCCGGGTGACGTCGGAGCGCTGGTGGATCGCGAGCTATTCGGCGTTGGTCGGCAGTCTGGATCACGGCATTCCGGCGACGCACTCGACCGGCGATACGGTCACCGAGGAGGAGTTCCTGGAACTGGAGCCGCAGCCGGCCGAGGCGATGGATCCCACGCCCACGTGTGCAGAGCCGGATTCGTGCCACGATTTTCCACGCGGCCCGGAGGCGGGCGCACTGTTGCATGAACTGCTGGAATGGGCCGCCGAGCGAGGTTTTCCAGCGACCGCCACCGAACCGGACCTTCTACGCGATCTGGTGGCGCGGCGCTGCAGCGTGCGCGGGTGGCAACACTGGATCGACCCGCTGACCGACTGGATCCGAAACATACTGGCCACTCCGCTGCGGATTCCGGGCGCAAGGGGCATGACCGCCACCACGCTTTCGCTGACCGACCTCGACACCGCCGCGGCGGAACTGGAGTTCTGGATCGGAACGACGAACGTCGCTGCCGAGGCGATCGACCGGCTGGTCCGCATGCACACGCTGGATGGAGCCGACCGCCCCCCGATCCCGGCGGCATCGCTCAACGGCATGCTGAAGGGCTTCATCGATCTGGTATTCCAACACGAGGGACGCTATTACGTGGCCGACTACAAATCCAACTGGCTCGGATCCGAGGATGCGGCGTACACACCCAGCGCGTTGCGCGCCGAGATCCTCCGCGCCCGCTATGACCTGCAATACGTCCTCTATCTGCTCGCCCTACACCGGCTGCTGCGCGCCCGCCTGCCCGATTACGACTACGATCGCCACGTCGGCGGCGCCGTCTACCTGTTTCTGCGCGGGCTGAAGGCCCCGAGCCAGGGGCTGCACGCGGAACGCCCCCCCCGCGAACTGATTGATGCCCTCGATGCGCTGTTCGCGGGGACCCACGGAAAGGCCGCAACATGATCTGCAGTTTCCCTTCGATCGCGCCGACTCCTCTGCAGCCATTGTCGGCAAAGGCCGATTTGCAGGCGGTCTTGGGCCGTTGGCAAGAACAGGGCTGGCTGCGACCCTTGGATGTCGCTTTCGCTTCCTATCTGTGGAACGAAGTTCCGCACGCACCACCCGCCGCGATCCTGGCCGCCGCGCTGGTCAGCCATCAGGTCGGCCGCGGGCATGTCTGCCTGGACCTGACCGAGACACTGAAGAACCCGGCTTTTGCGCTGTCACTGCCGCCGGAACCGTCCGATCCCGGCGAGCGATCGGCCGCGCCGCTGCCCGCGAGCGTTTTCGCCGGCCTGACTCCATCGAGCTGGGGAGCGGCGCTGGCGGTCCCGGCACTGGTGGCGGGAGGTGCCGGCGCCACGCCGCTGGTGCTCAGCGGCGGACGCCTGTACCTTCGGCGCTACTGGCAGTACGAGCAGGATGTCGCAGCGGCGATTCATCGGCGCCTGTCGGAGTCTGCAGGGTTGCAGGACACCATTCCCCGCGAGCCGCTGCGCAGGACGCTATCGCTGCTGTTTCCCCGAACCGGCGAATCCGGTGTGTCCGATTGGCAGAAGATCGCTTGCGCGCTGGCGGCGGGCAGCCGCTTCGGCGTGATCACCGGCGGGCCCGGCACCGGCAAGACGACGACCGTCGTGAAACTGCTGGCGCTGCTGCAAACCCTGGAACTGGCCACACCGGCCGTTTCGAGGCAGGCACGCGGCTTGCGGATCCGGCTGGCGGCACCGACCGGCAAGGCGGCGGCTCGACTGAACGAGTCCATCGCCGGTGCGGTTTCCGGTCTTCCGTGGACCGCGATCGAGCAGGGCGAGGCCGTTCGCGCCGCGATTCCGTTGCAGGTGACCACGCTCCATCGGCTGCTGGGCGGCCGCCCGGACACCCGCAAGTTCCGCCACCATGCCGGCAATCCGCTGGCCCTGGATGTCCTGGTGATCGACGAGGCCTCGATGGTCGACCTGGAAATGATGGCTTCCGTTCTGGCCGCGCTGCCGAACACCGCCCGGTTGATCCTGTTGGGCGACAAGGATCAGTTGGCATCGGTGGAAGCCGGGGCGGTGCTGGGCGAATTGTGTCACCGGGCACGGGAAGGGCATTTCACCCCGTCGACTTCCGCCTGGCTGCGAGACGTCGGCGACGCGGCCGTACCGTCCGCGCTGATCGACGGTGGCGGCACGGCCCTTGACCAGACGGTGGTGATGCTGCGTCGTAGTCATCGCTTTGCCGCGGATAGCGGTATCGGCCGGCTGGCGAATGCCGTCAATCGCGGCGACGGTACGGCGGTCGCTGCCATCCTGAGCGAGGGGGCATCCGATCTCGGCCACCTCTGCCTCGGCGACGACGAGGCACCCTTCCGTTCGCTGGTGATCGACGGCATCGTACCCGGAGAGTCGGCGGACGCGGCGGCGTGCGGTTATCGCCGTTATCTCGAAGCGGTGCGCCAACATCCCGCAGCCGGCTGTGACCAGACCGCCATCGACCGTTGGGCTCAGACCGTCCTGAATGCCCACCGACGGTTCCAGTGGGTCTGCGCGCTGCGGCGGGGACCTTGGGGCGTGGAAGGACTCAACCGCCGGATCGCGCAGGCGCTGTTCGACGAGGGCCTGATCGGCGCGATTGAGGGATGGTATCCGGGACGCCCGGTCTTGATGACGCGCAACGATTACAGCCTCGGCTTGATGAACGGTGACATCGGCGTGACCTTGCCCTGCCGAAGTCCGGACGGCCAGGACGCCATTCTGCGGGTCGCATTTCCCGCGGGGGACGGCAACGACGGCGTCAAATGGGTATTGCCGAGCCGGCTGCAAACGGTGGAAACCGTCTTCGCGCTGACGGTGCACAAGTCCCAAGGTTCGGAGTTCGAGCACGTCGTGCTGGCGTTACCGCCGACGCTGAATCCGATCCTGACCCGGGAACTGATCTACACCGGAATCACCCGCGCCCGAGGCCGGTTCACACTGGTCCATCCGGGGAACCTGGACGTGCTGCAGGCGGCGGTGGCAAGGCGGGTGCTGCGCTCATCCGGCCTGGCGGATGCGTTGGCACGACGATGAACCCGACACTGGCAGATCTCGGGGACCACGGCCCGTCCCGTTCAACGGCTGCGCGTCCGGAGAAAACTCACCAGCAGCTCGCCAGCGCGGACCGCATCCTCCATCAGCAACAGGTGTCCGGTGCCGGCGAGAATGTGCAATTCGCTGTCGGCGAACCGCCGTCGCAACTCGGCTGCGCCCCGCACATCGTAGACGCGGTCTGCAGCGCCCCAGAGGATCAGGGTCGGTATCGGCGCAAAGCGCTTGTCGTGCAACACGTCGCCGTACAGGTTGACGATGTTCCAGACCTGCACGAAATGCCGATTCCGCTCCACGTATCCGGCGATCAGGCGCTTCTTTTCCGACTCGGGCACGGCCGGCGGGCGTTCGAACAGAAGACGCAGTTCCAGATCGAACTGCTGCTCGTCGATCGGGATGAACGGATTGATCCCACGCCGGATCGCCTTTCGCACGCCGGCGGCCCACGGCCTGACCCCCAGCGGCGAACCGATGAACGCAAGCGATCGGACCTGCCGGGGATATCGTTCCAGGTACAGCGCCGCGATGGCACCTCCCATCGAACTCCCGGCGATATCGACGCGTCCGAGGCGCAGCGCTTTGGTGAATCGTTGCAGCAGCCTCGCCTGCCGCTCCAACGGGTAGGCCGACAGGCGGAAACCGTCGCTGTTGCCGTAGCCCGGCAGGTCCGCCGCGATCGCCTTGAACCCCGCGTCGGCCAGCCGGCAAACCAGGTCGTTCCATTGTTCCTTCGATGCAAACAGGCCGTGCAGCAGCAACACCGGGTCACCCTGCCCGGCGGTGTTGTAGACGATCGTACCCGCTCCGATCGACTGCGACCGTGTCGCGATCTCACAGCCGACCAGCAGACGCGGTACGGCCAGCAACAGTGCGGCGATCAGCGAAGCGAGACGCAGCGGGTACATGACGAATCCATGAGTTCCCGGAACGGGTTCGGCGGTTGCGCGCCCCCGCTGACTCCGTCGCGGCGGGCGAGACGGGCGGCGACCGGGGATGGACAAACCGGCTCGATTGTACGACAGTCCCACTGCCACATTCCTCTGACGGAGAGCTTGCCATGAACAGACTGTTGTTTTCGGTTCTCGTCCCCAGCCTGGTTGTTCTGTCCGGTCCTGCACAAGCCAGCGAGCAACTCGCGAAGAGCAAGAATTGCCTCGCCTGCCACGGCATCGACAACAAGGTCGTCGGTCCTGCGTACAAGGATGTGGCGAAGAAGTACGCTGGCCAAGCCGACGCGTCGGAAAAGCTGGCCGAAAAGGTCATGAAGGGCGGGGGCGGCGTCTGGGGCCAGATGCCGATGCCGCCGAACCCGCAAGTTAGCGCCGAAGAAGCCAAACAGCTCGTGCAGTGGATCCTCGACCTCAAGTAGGGAGTTCCGCCAGGCCGATGGCGCGGAATCGGGGAGGCGTGAGCAACGCCGGCTCCGCTACGACGGACCATTCCTGCGTTTCGAGAACCGGTCTGCCCTTGGACTGCCCGCCGAACCGGTGTTAAGCTGCCGCCCGATTGATCAGGACAAGGACCACGATGAACTACTACCTGCTGATCGCCTTTGGCATCCTGTCCCGGCTGTTGCCTCATGCACCGAATGTGACGCCGATCGCCGCACTCGGTCTGTTTGCCGGTGCCCGCGGCCAGTCGCGCGCCGCATGGGCGGTACCGCTGCTGTCATTGGTGGCCACGGACCTGTGGCTGGGCGGCTATCATCCGCTGGTCATGCTGTTCGTCTATCTCGGCTTCGCTTGCGGCAGCCTGGTCGGTCGGTTCTGGCTGCGACCGCACCGAAGCCTGAACCGGATCGCAGCGGCCTCGCTGGCGATGTCGACGATCTTCTTCCTGTTGTCCAACTTCGGTTGTTGGCTCTCAGGCATGTATCCGCCCACCGCGGCAGGCTTGTTCGAATGCTACCTGCAGGGTCTTCCCTGGTTCGGCATGACCGCGGCGGGCGACTTGGGCTACAGCCTCGCGATCATCGGCGCTTATGATCTGTTTCAGCAGAGAAGGGGCAACATCGCGGCGCATCCCGCGTGACCGGGCATCAGACGCGTATCATCCGGGGCCACGAACGGGTCAGTGACCGTTTTCCGTGACAGCCGCCGAGCCGGGTGCGGAATCACCGGTGGGTCTTGCTCCAAAGTTCCGGCGCAATGGCCTCGAGCCATTCGCCGAGCTTCCTGTCGATCAGGCGGCCTACCGAGAAACTGCGAAGGGATTCGAGCCAGTCTTTTGCGATGCGCTGCATGGTGGTCATGGCGTGATCTCTCCTCGATGAAATCGCCGTGAGACAACGCCATTGACTCACAAACGCCCGGCCATCATCATGAGGGCCACATTAAGTTTGCATGAACGACGCGGCGACATGTCGACATCGGGGCCTCTCGGTGCCGCCGAAAGCTCGCGGCGAAGCGGTCGCCGCTTCGACCCGAGGGGGCAAGGACTACACCGGTGAAGGCGGATCGGACACGCGGCGCCATCGGTCGGAGCGACCGCGGCACGCCGGATCACGATGCACGCGACCTCCGCAAGACGCCGCCCGGGCGACCTCACGAACCGGCACTTCGGCGCGGCTGCGGCTCGTCCGAGGGAGCCGGCATGTCGGGCATCGGCTGCCGGGTGTGCGCATAGAAGGCACTGTCCTTGTAGACGTCATGAATGTGACGGATCAGCACCATCACCACCGATGCGGCAGGCAACGCCAGCAGTACCCCCAGGAACCCGAACAATTGGCCGCCCGCCAGCACCGAGAAGATCACCGCGACCGGGTGTAGTCCGATCCGGTCGCCGACCAGCCACGGCGTCAGTAACATGCCTTCGGCAGCCTGCCCGACTGCAAATACCGCCCACACCGGCAGCAGCGACCAGAGATCGCCATACTGCATGATCGCGGCGATCGAAGCGGCGGCAATGCCCACCAAGGCGCCGGCGTAAGGAATGAAGCTGACCAGGCCCGCCAGGAATCCGATCAGAAACGCTAGATGCAGTCCGGTGATCCAAAGTCCGGTGCAGTAGATGGCCGCTAGCGACAACATGACGGCGAGCTGGCCTCGCATGAATGCGCTGAGCACACTGTCAGCCTCCTGCACCAATTTCAGCGCGGTGGGCGCGTAACGGCGCGGCAGCAGGTCGTAAAGATGCGCGACCAGCGTGTCCCAGTCGCGCAACAAATAGAACGTCACCACCGGAATCAGAAACACGTTGGCCAGCCAGGTGAGCACCACGGCGCCCGAGCGGCTGATGGAGTCCAGCAGATAGCTTGCCGCTCCTCCGGTGCCGTCCCAATGCCGGGTCGCCAGCGTCACGAGATCTTCCAGGCTGCGCAACCGGAGCGAAATGCCGAAATGGGCCTGCAACCAGGGAATCAAAGTGGAACGAACCCACCGCAGCAGCTCCGGAAGGTGGTCGATCAGACGATCGATCTGATTTTCCAAGGCCGGAACCAGCAACACCAGCGTCAGCCCCAGCACCCCGAACAGTGCCAGAAACACCAACAGCACCGCCACGGTGCGGCGCAGACCCAACCGCTCCAGATAGTCGGCCAGCGGGTCACCAAGATAGGCCAGTGTGGCACCGGCGACGAACGGCGTCAGGATCGGCGACAGCAGATAGATCAGCCAGCCCGCGCCGACCAATCCGAACAGGATGAACCATTTCTGTGAAGCGGCCATGGACCCGCCGCCTAGCCAGCGCAGTCGGGGGAGATGCCGGCGTGCCGGACCATTTCGAGGCTCAACTTCCCGGCGACACCATCGGTTCGTCGAACCCTGCGCCTGCCGTGGTCTCCCCGTTAGCTGCTGGCTGGAGCAAGCGCACAATCCACCCCCTTTCGCTTCAACACTTGGCAGGCCTGCTGCGCCTCGTCCCGACTGATGCCCTTTAGGTAGGCCGCGTACATCTTCCTGCCGCCCTTCTTGTGACTGGCAATCGCCACGCGCGCTTGGCGAAAGGCGCTTGGCGTATATTTCCGGGCCTGCGAAAGCTGCTGCTCGGCAGCTCGCTGTTGCGGAAACTCGCCCAGTTTGATTTGCCAAGCAGAGGCCTTTTCCGCGCGGCTTTTCGCCGGACGTTCGCGGGTCGCCTTGGCCACGGCGGCATAGCGCTCGGAAACCAGCGCGGTCGCCACGGCCTCCGATTTCTTCACCAGCGGTGCCGAAGGCAACATCGATTCCAGCGTTGCCAGATAGGTTCTGGGCGGCAAGCCGTCCAGTTGCGCAAAACCGTCGTCCAGAATCTCCGCCATGTGGCTATCCCGCTTCGCCGCGGTATTACCGCCGAACACGACGCCGATCAAACGGTTTCCATTGCGCTGGGCCGAGGCGACCAGGTTGAAACCGGAGGCATGAATGAAGCCGGTCTTGATGCCGTCGGCGCCTTCATAGCGTTCCAGCAGATGGTTGTGATTCCTGAACTGTCTTCCGCCGAACTGGAAAGTGCCGATCGAAAAATAGGGGTAGTAACGAGGAAAATCCCGGATCAGCGCCTTTCCCAGACGGAACATGTCCCGGGCGGTCGTCACCTGCTGCGGGTCGGGCAGTCCCGAAGCGTTGCGGAATACGGTATCGCGCATGCCCAGTTGGCGCGACTTGCGGGTCATGACCTCGGCGAAGCGCTCCTCGGAACCGGCGAGCCCCTCCGCCAAGGTCGCGGCGGCATCGTTGGCCGACTGGGTCACCAGGGCCAGTATGCCTTCCTCCACGGTCAATGTCTCGCCGACTCTCAGACCCAGCTTCGATGGTGGGCGAGAGGTGCTGAAACGGGACGCCCAGAGTGGGTCTTGCAGGGAAATCCGCCCGCGGTCGAGCGCTTCGAACACCAGGTAGAGAGTCATCATCTTCGTCAGCGAGGCCGGGTTCCGTATCTCGTCCGGGTTGTGCTGATAAAGGACCCGCTCCGAGTCGATCTCGGCGACGAAAGCGGAATACGGCTTCGCCTGTGCGGCCGGAACGGCCGACAGGAAAACCAGGGAGAGCATCAACATCACGAGTTGTATGCGCATCGATCTCATGGGAGTTCCATTCAGTAGTGATGATCCCCGGCCCGTCGGAGGGGAGTATCGAATTCAACCAGTATTCCGGTCGGGTGCGCTCGCTGCGAACCGGCACGCGCCATGCCGGAATCGGGTCAACGCTGTTTCATGACGCGCTGCTTTTCCCGCTGCCAATCCCTGTCCTTCTCGCTGGCCCGCTTGTCATGCAGTTTCTTGCCTTTGGCCAGCCCGATCTCCAGCTTCGCCCGGCCTTTGCTCCAGTATAAAGCCAACGGTACCAGAGTGTAGCCCCGACGTTCGACCTGGCCGATCAGCCGTGAGAGCTGTGAACGGTGCAACAGCAGCTTGCGCGTGCGCGTGGGGTCCGGTTCGACGTGGGTCGAGGCCGACGCCAGCGCCGCGATATGAGCGCCGATCAGCCAGGCCTCGCCATTTCGCAGGATCACATAACTCTCCTTCAACTGGGCGCGGCCGGCACGCAAGCTCTTGACCTCCCAGCCTTCCAGCACTATTCCAGCCTCGAAACGCTCCTCGATGAAATATTCGTGGGTCGCCTGCCGGTTCACCGCGATCGCCGGATTGCTCGCTGGCTTGTTGTTCTTGGCCGAGGACATCGGATCGGAATTGGATGACGAGGGACGTGATTTGGTATTCTTCCGCGTATTCTACTGCGTCGGCGCGCCGCTTGGGGTACGCCGACGCTTCGATCGCGATGAAGGAGAAACGATGACCGACGCACGATTGGTCCATGCGCAGTGGTCCTCGCGCATGGCCTTCATCCTGGCCGCCAGCGGTTCCGCGATCGGTCTCGGCAATATCTGGAAGTTCCCCTACCTGACCGGCGAGAACGGCGGCGGCGCGTTCGTGCTGGTTTACCTGCTGTGCGTGGCCGCTCTCGGCGTTCCGATCATGATCGCGGAAACCCTGCTCGGCCGCCGTGGTCGGCAGAGCCCGATCAACACGATGCGGACGCTGGCCGACGAGGCCGGTGCCAGTCACATCTGGCATTACGCCGGCTGGCTGGGGGTGGCATCGGGATTTCTGATCCTGTCCTACTACAGCGTGATCGCCGGTTGGTCCATGCTGTACATCCTGAAAATGGGCAGCGGCGTGTTCAGCCACATGGACGCCGAGGGGGCCGGGCGGGTGTTCAGCGCGCTGAAAAACGAGCCGGACATCCAGATCATCTGGCACACCTTGTTCATAGTCGCCACGATGAGTATCGTCAGCCTGGGAGTGAGCGCCGGGCTGGAAAAAGGCACCCGCTACCTGATGCCGCTGCTGTTCGCGATGCTGATCCTGCTGGTCCTTTACGCGATGAGCACGACCGGCTTTGCTCAAGGCATCGCATTCATGTTCAAGCCAGACTTCGGCCGGCTGAGCGGTGAAAGCGTATTGACCGCGATGGGGCAAGCGTTTTTCTCATTGGGACTCGGCATGGGTGCGATCATGGTGTACGGCTCCTATCTGCCGTCGCACGTCTCCATCGCTCGCGCCAGCCTGTTCGTGGCCGCTGCGGATACCCTGGTCGCACTGCTGGCCGGCATGGCGATTTTCCCGATCGTGTTCGCCAATCACCTGGAGCCGTCGATGGGCGCCGGACTGATCTTCCAGACGCTGCCGCTGGCTTTCGGCCAGATGCCGGGCGGGTCGTGGTTCGGGATGCTGTTCTTCGTTCTGATCTTCTTCGCGGCGATCACCTCCTCGATCGCGCTGATCGAACCGGCGGTCGCCTGGTTGTCGGAAAACCGCGGGCTGACCCGTGCCGCGGCCAGCCTGTGGAGCGGCCTTCTCTGCTGGCTCCTCGGACTGGGCACCGTTTACTCGTTCAATGACTGGGCCGGCTACACCTGGTTCGGCAAGACCGTGTTCGAACTGATCGATTTCGTGACTTCGGACCTGATGCTACCGCTGGGCGGCCTGATGATTGCGTTGTTCGCTGGCTGGGTGATGCATCGGAACGTCACCGAGACCGAACTGGAGATGGGGCCGGGACCCGGCTATCGTTGCTGGCAGCTTCTGATCCGCTACGTCGCACCGTTCGGCGTGATGACGATCTTCCTGAAATCCGTCGGTGCTTTTTGACGGCGTAGGTGTTGCGTCGCGCTCTGCGTTGGGTGAACGTCGAAGTCGCATACGCTCGGGCCGACTTACAGGTGCTGGTCGCGATCGAGATCGAGGACGGCGCGGACGTGCGAACCGCGATCGAGCGCTCCGGCCTGTTGGCCCGTTTTCCGGAGATCGATATCGACTGCAGCAAGGTCGGCATCTTCAGCCAGCCCTGCGATTTGGACCGAACGTTGAATGAGGGCGACCGGGTGGAAATCTACCGGCCGCTGCGCGCCGACCCGCAGCAATTGCGCCGCAGCCGCGCGGCTCAGCGAGCCGGCCGCTAATCCTCGTCCAGCCCGAACAGGCTCTTGATCTTTTCCCAGACGGTCTTTTCCTGTTCGATCTTCGGCACATAGACCGTCATGTCCTTGCCGGCGCCGAATTCGGGCGCGGCGCCCGGACGAAAATCGCCCTCCAGCTGGATCAGCTCGTCGCGTTCGAACACCAGTGTGATCCTCTTCTCCTCGCGCGGCTCGCCGTTCGGTTCGATCGAATAGACATAGTCCCATCGATTGTCATGAAACGGGTCCGTCAGCAGCGGCGTTCCCAACAGGTACGTCACCTGGCGCCGGTTCATTCCCGGGCGCAGCTGATTGACCATCTCCTGGCTGACGATATTGCCCTGGTTGATGTCGACCCGGTGGACCCACGAAGAGCAGCCGGACAATAACAGCAGTAAACCGAGAGACTGAATCCTGGCCGACGTTCGCATGGTATGATGCAGCGATGTTCGAGCGAGCCGCATCGCGCCGCGCGCTAGAGATTCCGACGCGATCAATGTTCCGAAAAGGTCCGAAGTGGAAACCCAAGACATTCGCAATGCCGGACTGAAGGTCACACTGCCCCGGGTCAAGATATTGGAGATGCTGGAGCGCCGGCAGGGCTCCGATCGGCATTTGACGGCCGAGGAAGTATACAAGTTTTTGCTCAGCGAAGGCGAGGAGATCGGCCTGGCGACGGTCTATCGGGTACTGACCCAGTTCGAAGCCGCGGGTCTGGTCAAACGGCATCATTTCGAAGGCGGCAACTCCGTTTTCGAGCTGAACCGCGGCGACCATCACGACCACATGCTGTGCGTGAAATGCGGGCGGGTCGAGGAATTCAGCGACGAAATCATCGAACAGCGCCAGCAGGACATCGCGGATCGTCTGAGCTTCAAACTGACCGATCATTCGCTGTGCCTCTACGGCGTCTGCGCACGGTGCCAGAAGGCCGGCCCGGACAATTGACGGGCGGCCCCCTCCTACCAGGGACCGGATCACATCGCCTTTTCCATGTTTAGACCGCTGATCGTCTTCATCGGCTTGCGCTATACGCGGGCCAGACGCCGCACCCGCTTCATCTCGTTCATCACCTTCACATCGATCCTCGGGATCGCACTGGGGGTCACCGCGCTGATCACGGTGCTGTCGGTGATGAACGGCTTCGAAGCCGAGCTTCGCGAGCGCATTCTCGGCATGACCTCGCATGCCACCATCAGCGGCCCGGACGGACAGCTCGGCGAATGGGCGGAACTGGAGCCGACGCTGCGCGCGGAAGCGCGCATCCTGGGCTGGGCGCCCTACATCGAGGGCCAGGCGATGATCAATTTCGATCGCCGTGTCAGCGGCGTGATGCTGCGCGGCATTCGTACCGATTACGAATCCAATGTCTCGGAAGTCACCAAGCGTCTGGTGCAAGGCCGGCTGGACGACCTGAAAGCGGGAAGCTTCGGCATCATTCTGGGTTCCGAACTGGCCAGCTACCTCGGCGTCACGGTCGGCGACAAGCTGACCGTGATCACGCCGCAGGTCACCGCCACCCCGGCCGGCATCTTGCCGCGGCTGAAGCGCTTTACGGTGGTGGGCACCTTCCAGGTCGGCATGTATGAGTACGACCGGAATCTGGCCTTGATCGAACTACAGGATGCGGGACGCCTGTTCGAACTGGGCGACGCGGTCACCGGCGTCCGTCTGCGCCTCGACGACGTGTTCTATGCGCATCGGATCGCTCGCGACTTGGGACCGAAATTGTCGGGGGACTACTTCATCACCGACTGGACCCAGGCACACAGCAATTTCTTCCGGGCGATCCAGACCGAGAAGCGGGTGATGTTCATCATCCTGCTGCTGATCGTCGCCGTGGCGGCGTTCAACATCGTGTCGACGCTGGTGATGGTCGTCACCGACAAACGGGCCGACATCGCGATTCTGAGAACCCAGGGAATGACACCGGCCGACGTGATGGGCATCTTTATCGTGCTGGGGACGATCATCGGTGCGGTCGGGACCGTGATCGGCGGCATCGGCGGCGTATTGCTGGCGTTCAACGTGGAGACCATCGTGCCCGCGATCGAACGGCTGTTCGGCGTGCAGTTCCTGTCGGCCGACGTCTACTACATCAGCGAGTTGCCGTCGAAATTGCTATGGAGCGACGTGGTCCAGATCACCTCGATGGCCTTCCTGCTGTCACTGCTGGCGACGCTCTATCCGGCCTGGCAGGCATCGCGGATTCGGCCCGCGGAGGAACTTCGCTATGAGTAAACCGGTGCTGGAAGGACGGGAGGTCAGAAAGCGATTCGACCAGGGCGGCCTCAGCGTCGATGTGCTGCAAGGCGTCAATCTCCGCATCGACGAGGGCCAGCGGGTTGCGATCATGGGTGCCTCCGGCTCCGGCAAGAGCACCCTGCTGCACTTGCTCGGCGGTCTGGACGCGCCGACCAGCGGTACCATCGAGTTGGACGGCCAGAATCTGGCGCTGCTGAACGAGCGGAAATTGGCGGCGCTGCGAAACCGTTCACTGGGATTCGTGTATCAGTTCCATCATCTGCTCGGTGAGTTCACGCTGCTCGAAAATGTCGCGATGCCCTTGCTGATCGCCGGCCTTCCGGTCGACGCATCGCGGGAGCGGTCCGCTGCGATCCTGGGACGCGTCGGCCTGGCTCAGCGGGTCGAGCACAAACCCGGCGAACTGTCCGGCGGCGAGCGGCAGCGCGCCGCGGTGGCCCGAGCCTTGGTCACCCGACCGAAATGCGTACTGGCGGACGAACCGACCGGCAATCTGGACCGGAAGACCGCCGAACACGTCTATCAATTGATGCTGGAATTGAACGAGGAGTATCGGGTCAGCTTTCTGGTGGTGACTCACGACGCGGCGCTGGCCCGCCGGATGGATGTGACCTACTACCTCGAGGACGGTAAGATTGTGGGCGGTCAGCAAACGCTGCCGTGATCTCCCTCAGCGGGTCTCCTCCGCGGCTTTCTTTTTCGCTTGATGCTCGACATGGTGGCGGAGGAGCGTCCGGTAGGAACCATGGCTTTCGCCGGTCAGGATCTTCGAGTTCAGCCCGGTTCGCCGCACCTTGCGGAGTTCCCAGTGGTGAAGGACGGATTTCCGCCAGAGGTAACGGATGCCGAAATAGCCCAACAAACCACCGAGATTCATCAGCGTGAAGCAGCCGATCAGAAACGGCGCGCCCAGTTCCCAGACTTTGTCGATCGTGAAGAGCGCCGAGAATTCGCTGAAGCCGAACGACGACTGTCCCATCACCAGCGTGCCGACCCAATACGCCGCGTAGTACATCGGCACCCAGGTCAGCGGGTTGGTGATCCAGACCAGCGCCACGGCAACCGGCAGATTCGCTTCGAAATAGATCGCCAGTACCGCCGCGATGATTTGTTGCCAGGGCAGCGGCGGTGTGTACATCGCCCAAAATCCGATCGCAAAGGCCCGCGAAACCGATCGCCGGTTCAGATGCCAGAGGTTGGGTCGATGCAGCTTTTCGCCGAGAAAATGAAGTCCCTTGATCTCACTGATCTTGTGTCGATCGGGCATGTACCGCTTCAGAAAGGCTTTGGGCATGGCGTCGCGCCGAGGGTAGATCCGGTAGGGCAATGGTTTGTTGGGAGTGCATTGTACGTTTCCGATACTGAAAGTTGAACGAGTTTCTCGCGATCCACCGTTCGCGTGCCGCACTGCTGCTGGGATTCGTCGGCGGCGTGCTCGGAGTCCAGATCGCATCCGCGCTACCGCCCTGGCCGGCGGCGGCGGGCTTGGCCCTAACGGCGGGAGCATGCGCCTATCGGCGCTGGATCTTCTGCGCCGCGGCGTGTGCGGGTTCGGCCTGGGCGCTAGCTTTCGCGCTGTTCCGCATGGCCGACGCGTTGCCTCCGGAACTGGAAAAAACGGACATCTTGATCGAGGGATACATCGCGGCGATTCCCGAAACCCGTGAAACCGAAACGCGGTTCGAATTCGATGTCGAGGCAGTCGACGAACCGGCGCACGCTGCGGTTCCTCGGCACATCCGCCTGGCGTGGTATCGCAACGCCGTCGTACCCGAGGCCGGGGAGCGCTGGCGGTTGAAAGTGAGGCTCAAACCGCCTCGCGGCATGATGAATCCTGGCGGGATGGACTACGAAGGATGGCTCTTTTCCCGAAACATACGGGCCACCGGCTATGTCCGGGACAGCGCCGAGAATCAGCGTTTGGGCCGGAAGCCCGGCTGGCGGGACGTCGAATCCTGGCGGCAGGCGCTGCACGACCGCCTGATGAGCGTACTGGCAGGACGCGAATTCGCCGGCGTGCTGGAGGCTCTGGCGATGGGATCGGAATCGGGTATCACCGCGGCCCAGTGGGACCTGTTGAGGCGTACCGGTACCACGCACTTGGTTGCGATTTCCGGATCGCACATCGCGCTGATCGCCGGCTGGTGCTTCGTGCTGGTCCGTGCGGCCGCCAGCAGGTTCGGCGGCGGCCGGTGGTCACCACCCGCCGTGGCGGCGATGTTCGCGCTCGGCGCCGCGCTGCTGTATTCGGCCCTGGCGGGTTTCGCGATCCCGACCCGGCGCGCGCTGATCATGATCGCCATCGTCACCGGCGGGATTCTCGGCCGGCGTCACATGCAACCGCTGCATACTCTCGGTCTGGCTTGCCTGGCGGTGCTGACCGCCGATCCGCTGGCGGCGCTGGCTCCAGGATTTTGGCTGTCGTACACCGCCGTGGCGCTGATCTGGCTCACATTGGCGCATCGACTAGGGCGGCCCGGACCGGTGGCAACGCTTTGGCGGATGAACTGGGCGACATCGCTGGGACTTGCGCCATTGCTGCTACTGTTCTTCGGGCAAATCCCGCTGGCCTCGCCGCTGGCCAATTTGCTGGCGATACCGGTGATCGGACTCATCGTGATCCCGTTGACCCTGATCGGCAGCCTGTTGCTGTGGATCGACACGACCACGGCTGCGATGGTTTTCGACATCGCCGAGTTTCTTCTGCACTGGACGTGGCGCGTTCTGGAATGGCTGGGCGCGCCCGCATCGGTCGTCTGGAATCGGCCGCAGCCGCCGTTCTGGACGATTCCGCTGGCCTTGCTCGGAACCGGGTTGCTGCTCGCGCCGAGGGGGTTTCCGAGCCGCTGGCTGGGACTCGTCCTGGTACTGCCGGCCCTGACCCGAACCGCGGATCGACTCCCGCCCGGCGCATTCGAACTGACCGTGCTGGATGTCGGCCAGGGCTCCTCCGCGGTCGTCCGGACCCGTCATCACGCACTGGTGTTCGATACCGGCTCCCGGCTGAGCGAACGGTTCGACATGGGATCGGCCGTGATCGTGCCATTTCTGCGTCACGCCGGTGTGCATCGGGTCGACACTCTGGTGATCAGTCACGGCGATAACGACCACAGCGGCGGTACCGGTTCGTTGCTGCGATCGATGCCGGCAGGGCTGCTCTACAGCAGCGCCCCGGAGCTGCTGCCCCCGAACCGCGGCATCTCCTGCCTAACCGGACAGGATTGGACTTGGGACGGTGTCCGCTTCGCGTTTCTGTCCCCTGAACTTCAAGGCGAGGGCAACGACAACGATCAGTCTTGTGTGCTGGCGGTATCCAATCGGCGCCATCGGGTGCTGTTCACCGGCGACATCGAGCGGCTCGCGGAACTGAGGCTGGTGCAACGCTACGGCCAGACACTCGCCAGCGACATCCTGGTCGTCCCGCACCATGGCAGCAAAACGTCGTCCACTGGGACCTTTCTTCGCCGGGTCCGACCGCGCTACGCGCTGATCTCGGCCGGCTATCGGAATCGCTTCGGCTTCCCACACCCGGACGTGCTGAGGCGCCTCCGTGAGACTTCAGCCGTGGTGTTGAACACCGCGAACGAGGGCGCGATTACATTTCGGCTGGACCCGGGCGGCGATCTCGCGCCACCGCGAAGTTACCGGCGGGAACACCGCCGCTACTGGAATGCAGCGCCCTGAAGCAAATACCGCGCGAGCCCGCGCCGGCCGCCGGAAGCCACCAGCGGCCGAGGATCTCCGGTGCGCCGGGGATGACGACCAAAGCAGCAAACACCGCCGCGTTGTTCTA
Organism: uncultured Methylococcaceae bacterium; assembly: GCA_964644665.1. Taxonomy (GTDB): domain Bacteria; phylum Pseudomonadota; class Gammaproteobacteria; order Methylococcales; family Methylococcaceae; genus Methylotetracoccus. Next base: position 10,171 of record CAZXXC010000021.1, on the reverse strand, counting down.
CTGGGTTCCGATCCGCGGACCGATCAGCGACCGGCCCTTCGGCTGCACCTTACCGCTGCGGCCGGCGTGTGGCCAGAAGTTGAAGTCCTTGTCGAATGTCAGGCGTTGCTCGGGGGTCAGCACCTCGTAGAGCTTCTTGGTTTCGGCCAGCCGCTCCTCGAGCCGGGCGAGCCGCTCCTTGGCAAACGCCACCATTCGTTCCAACCGGTCGGGAACCGAAAGCGTCGCCAAGTTTGCAGCGTCGCCGTGCTTCCCCTTCCAGTCCGGGCGCGTGGCCTTGACCGACTCTGACCACTGCTTCCAGGCGGCTTCCTGCTCCGGCTTGAGCTTCAGCGCGGTGTGCAGCGATTCGAGCCGCTTGGCGAGGAACTGCGCATGCGCTTCCGCCTGGCTCTCGATCGCCGCGGCCGGAGCGCCGGTCCCTTTGGAGGAGGATTCGGGCTGCGCTGCGATCGCGCCCCAACTGGCAAACAGGGCGGAAGCGGCCAGCGCGATCGGTACGATTCGGAATTCGGATGGCATGACGGACTCCATGGAGATGGCGAGAGCGGACCCGGGTCAGCCTGCGGTTTCCCCGGATCGCTTAGCATAGCCGATTCTCTGCTGCTTCTGAACCTCGCGGCAAGCGGATGACCTCCTCCCGATCGAACTGTCAGTTCCTCTCGGACGAGCCATCGGCGGCACCGACTTCAGGCCGAGATACGGCTTACACGCGCCAGCGTGTACCATTGTGATCGCGATGTCCCCGCAATTGAAATTCGACTGCGCGATGCGATCCCCCTTCTCTCCGTTACTACCCTTGCTGCTAGCCGCACCGATCACCGCCTGCGTGCTCGCCCATACGGATGCCACCGGTTCCGTCGTGACCACGGCGCCCAGGCCTCAGCGCTTGAACATTCGGCTCGGACTGGACTGCCTGCCGACCTGCGCCCAGATTGGGATGGATCTGGCCCAGGCCGGCAGGACGATCGCCGCCGCCTACCGTGGTTCTGGCCGCTATGCCGTAACGCCATCCGACCAGGTGGATTGGGTGGCCAACGTCGAGTTGCGGATCGAGCGGGTGAACGACTGGCTCGAAAGCAAGTACTGTCACGGCAGCTTCGGTCTTCTTCCTGCCGTTTGGCACGACAGTGTGCGGATGACGACGACGTTTACTGGACCCGACGGATTGACCCGACAACGCATCGAAACCGCGGCCGAGATCGGCTATCGTTGTCATTTGTTTCTGGCGCCGGCGCTCGCCTTCGGCGCGGAGCCCGATGAGATGGAACGCACCATCGCCGCGTTGACGCAACAGACCATCGCTCGCGCCGATCCCGACCGTCTGCCCCGCCGGGTGTCCCGACCGGCCGGTGGCCAATGATGGCCGATCGGCCTTCGTCGTGACGGCATCGGTCCGCCGCGGCCTCCCATTCGCCCCATCGCCGGGCCTCGGCTTGACCAGCCGCCCCGGCCGGCAACGGCTACCTCCGTACGCAAGACCACGATGATCGAAACGACCTCAGATTTCCGATTTCCGTTCACCCAACGGCGGGCCCGGTCCGTGATGCTGTTGCTGGCCTCGCTGTTGTCGGCCTGCGCCAGTATCTACAAGCCCCAGAACCAGCCGATCCACGCGATCGACAATCAACGGGGCTACCGATTCACCCGCGAGCAACCGGTGGACCGCGGCGAACATGCCGTCTTTCTGACCTTTTCAGGAGGCGGTACCCGCGCCGCGGCGCTGTCCTATGGCGTGCTACAGGAACTCCGGGACACTCGGGTCGATTCGCGCGGCACGCGTCAGCGGCTACTGGACGAGGTGGACAGCATCAGCGCGGTATCCGGCGGCAGCTTCACCGCAGCGTACTACGGCTTGTTTGGCGATCGCATCTTCCGGGATTACGAAGACGTCTTTCTACGCCAGAGCGTCCAGGGCACGCTGATCCGCCAACTCCTGAATCCGCTGTATTGGTGGCGCAGCCTGTTCACCGCGTTCGACCGCACCGAAATGGCCGTGGAGTACTACGACAGCCACATCTTCCGCGGCAGGACGTTCGCCGACATTCCACTCGGCCAACGCCCGTATATCGAGATCAATGCGACCGATCTCGGCGGTGGCCAGCGGTTCGCCTTCACCCAGGGCACATTCGATCTGATCTGTTCCGACCTCGATTCATTCCCGGTCGCTCGCGCAGTGACCGCTTCGTCGGCGGTGCCGGTCGCCTTTCCTCCGGTCGTTTTGCAGAATCATGCCGGCCGATGCGACACGAACCAGGCGAATCGGATTCGCAACATGAACGCCAAGGCCGAACTGACCGACCGTCAGCGCGAACTGAACAAGCGGCTGGCGGCGTATCGGGACAGCAAGTCCCGTCCCTACATTCACCTGGTCGACGGCGGGATCGCCGACAACCTGGGACTCAGGGCACTGATCGACCGCATGGACGCGGCCGGCGCCGCCATGTTCCTTCAGAACCAGACCCGCATACCGAAGGATGTCCTGATCATCATGGTCGATGCGGAAGTCAGACCCCAGCGCACCATCGAGCTAAGCGCAGGAAAACCGTCAGTGGTCGATACCGTGGATGCGTTCTCGAATACGCAGATTGCGCTCTACAATCAGGAAACCGAACTGCTGATTGCACAGGTGGTGCGCGAGATGCAATCGGACCTCAGCGCGAAGGGTCATGACGTGAAATTCTACCTGGTGAATGTGAGCTTCGAGTCGCTGGAGGAGAAAAGCCTGAAGTCGTTCTTCAATCAACTGCCGACCAGCCTGGAGCTGAGCGGAAGTGAGATCGACGTACTGATCAGCACCGGCCGCCGGCTATTGCGGAAGGCGACCGACTACCGCGCGTTCCTGGCAGCCAATCACGCCACCATCGGACGGTGACCGTGAATGCCCGCCGTCGGGCAGGCCCCGGCCGCCCCGCGCGGTGACCGGAGCAGCCGGACCCGTCTGTGGCGGCGAGCTGGACTAGGCGTCCCCCGAACCGGCCATTTTGTCCTTGACCTCTGCCACGGCTTCTTCCGCGGTCTCCTTCAGTTCTTCGGCCCCTTCCGCGACTGCGCCTTTCAATTCCTGCCCGATCTCCTCGGCCTGCTCGGTCAGTCCGGATGCCTTTTCACGCGCCGCCGCGATCAGCTGCTCCGCGGTCTCGCTAGCCTTCTCCAAGCCGGCACCGACGACATCGCCCGCGCTAGTGAACTTCTCCTTGATTTCCTCGACGACGACGTCCGCCTTCTCCCTGATCTCTTCTGCCGCAGCGCTGGCCTTCTCCTTCGCTTCCTTCATCAATTCACCAGCCGTTTCCGACAGCCTTTCAGCGGCCTCGCCGACGGTCTCCCTGGTCGCACTCGCCAGCTCCGAGGTTCCCTGTTTGATCTCCTCGACCGCCGGCGCCGCCTTGCCCAGAAACTTGTCGATGAATCCCTTCACGGTACAGACCAACGATCCCACCAAGCCTTGATTCTCTGCCATAATGCCTCCTCCGGTTATTGTATTTATGCCGCGTCATTCGCCTTCGCCGAATAACGGTCCCGCAAGGACGCGAAAATGCGCGCCTTGTCGAGGCTCTAGGTTAACATACGCGCGCCTCACGGCGCTTCATGCGCCTCGTCCGCGCCCGGAAGGCCTTCTAGCCTGGGGATTGCAGCGGCATTTCTCATTGCCGCGACCTGGCACGCGCGGGTCGCGCCGACCGATGGCCCGACCGGACCCGAACGCCGCCGGCGATCACGCGTCCAGGTCCGGAATCAGCTCGCTTTCGGATTGCGCGATCAGGTCCTTTAGACGCAGCTTGCGTTTCTTCAGACGCCGCAACTGCAGTTCGTCGGTCAGCGGATCCTGCTGCAGGTGCCGGATGACCTCGTCGAGATCTCGATGTTCGATACGCAGCTCGCGCAGGCGTTCGGTGCGGCGGAAAGTTTCCGTATCGACGTTGGCGGGTATTTCGTCCATCGCGGAATCCGATCGGTAGTCTCTGGGATGGGTGATGAAACACCGGCTCTCGCGCCCTTGGCGACGATCAAACGGCCGTCGCGTCGCCAGCCGGCGTTGTTGCGGCGGCGCGCAGGTCGCGGAGCCGGATCGCGCAAGCCACGACTAAACCATGCTCCCGCGCCGGCCGCTTTGTCAAGACAAAGCCCGATGCCTCGCAAGCACCGGTCCGGCAGCGAAAACTCCGCCCGGACGCAGCAAGATCGCTCGCCTCGCTGCGGCCGCCGTCGGGTGGTGCGATGCACCTCGCAAGCCGACACTGACCGCGCGCGCCAACTCGATGGCGTTCACCGGCGGTCATCAATTCGCCGCGTCCGGACCGTAGGTCCGTTGCGGATCACAAATGAACATGCACGACTGCATCACGGCGCGTGATTGCGGTGACTCCTTGTAACCGACCGGCCTCGCCAAGATCGCCACGGTACTGTGTAGGTCCTGAAAGAAATGACAAACGAGCAGCAGGTGGATCAAAGACACTCTCGGCAAACAGATCACCAAGCCAGGCGCTACGATGGTGTACCAGAACTGGCCCCACTTCAGCGATTTCACCAGGATCCAGAAGGAAGTCAGCGGAACGGCGGACACCGCCAACCGGAATTGACGATGTCTGACGGAATCGACGACGTACGAGACGAGCACCACCAGCGGTAGATAGCTAAAGACCGCATTCCAGAGCACCAGCCATATTGGATTCCAGGAAAACAGGCGAGCATCCCAAAATCTCCAGGCAAAAGGGTTATAAACGTCACTGGACCCACCAAGCAGGGGCAATAGCAAAATATTCGGGGTATTAAAGTAAAACAGCAAGAATGGCATGATCCCCACCAAGCCCCCCTGCATTGCCCTCGTCGCGATCACCCGGAACGATATACCCTGCCGGCCTTTCCCTGCACTCCACATCTCATAGAGCATCCACGGCACAATCAGAATACCGAACTGTTTGATCTGAACCGACATCGCGAGCAGGAACCCGGCAGTGCGCCATCGTCTTTTTCGCACCGCAATGGCATTGAGCATCACGAACAGCACTTGCAGTACCTCGTATTGTCCCTCATGGGAACCGTACCAGACCGATACCGGAGCGCAGAAGAACAGGAGTGCAGCCCATGGCGATGTGTACCGAAAGAACAGGTAAGCACAGGCCAAATCAAGACCGGTCAGCACCACCTTGACCCAGAATATCCCCAGATGGAAAGCAGAAAACGAGTAAAAGAACAGCAGGGTCAGCGGCGGATAGATGTAAGGCTGGGTGCTCCAGTTGGTCGCCCAGTACTCCGGCAGGAAATCGCCTGCTGTCGTGTTGTAGATCCCGAACCCCTGCTCGGAAAAATGACTGGAATACCCAAGATGCCGCAACACGTCCGAGGTCACGGACGGTACCTGGAAGCAGAATGCGATCTTCCACCCTAACGCCACTAGAAAAAGCGTGACTGCGATGACTTTTCCTTCCCGCGACGTTGACAATCGTCCAATACGCTCTGCCAGTGCATGTATTGGCGATGTCAACAGACGATACTCCGTCGACGTCATTGTGAATTTCCTGTGCCGCAGCAGAAGATCGGCCGCCCCGACAACATTGCCGGACCGAAGGCCGGGGCGACTTTGGGGCGAGGCCGACGGCTAATTGACCTGCAACACATTGAACCGGATGGTACGGCCGCCGCCTGCGGCGCCGGCACCGTCCGCCTGGACATACGGCGTCGCGGTGAGCACATGCGAGCCGCCGGTCAACGGAACCGGCAGATAGTTGCCGCCGGCATCACCGCCGAGCGCATAGGGCGCGATGTTCTCGGTCTGGTAGGCGGGATCATTGGCGAAACCGAACACGACGCTGCCCGGCGCGCCGCTGACCGTCGCGCGGATCGAGAGCTGTGGCGGCAACTGGGCCAACACGATCCAGTCGTCGTTGCGCAGCGGCCTGATGTCGGTGTCGGTTGCGGCGTCGACCAGCATGAAGCCGGTGACGAACGAGAAGGCCGGGGTGTATTCCACCGCGCCGATGTCGCAGCCGCCAGCGCCCTGGGGCCGCGGCACACCGCGCTGGTCGAGCGCCTCGCAGGCATCGAAGGCCGGCGGTGGGAAACCGTAGCCGCCATCGCGCGCCGGGCTGTTCGACTGGGGCATGTGGGTCATCGTCGGTCCGCCGTTGTTGGCCAGCGGCCCCAGGTTGGCGGACATGTCGAGCAGGTGGTCGGACAGCAGCCCCCCGATCTCGCAGCCGGTACTGTTGCCGATCAGATTGCGATTGCTGTCGGAGGTCAGCGGGCCGACGCAGTCGTCCGGTCCGCCGTTGCCGTTGTTGGCCGCGACGATGCTGTTCTTCATCACCGTGGTACCGGCGGCGGACGTTGCGAGGCCGCCGCCCCGATCGAACGCGGGGTCAGTGCCGATACCCTCGTTGTCGGTAATCGTCACGTTGTTCAGCACCGCGAACCCCCACTGGCGGACACCGCCGACGCCGGCCTCATCCGAGTGGGCATAATTGCCGCTGACGGTGACGTTGCGGAGGTTCATCTCGCCGCTGTTGTGGATTCCCCCGGCGCGGTTCGATTCGTTGCCGCTGATGGTCGAATCGTAGACCCAGAGTTCACCGGCGTTCCAGATGCCGCCGCCGAATGCGCCGGTGGCGCTATTACCCGAGATTGTGCTGCGTCGGACATAGACGGTCGCCTGTTCGTTCACCAACAATCCACCACCGCCGGTGAAAGCCGAATTTTCGCGGATGATCAGGTCCTCGAGTTCGGTCTGGCCGCGGTTGGCATAAACGCCGCCGCCCGCCTGCGAATTGCCGCCGCCTTGCACGGTCAGGTGATTGAGTTCGACATCGCCGATCAGTGCGTCGATATAGAACACGTTGGTGGTACCCAGACCGTCCACGATTGTGAAGGGGGCGTCGCTGCCCTGGATCCGCATGCTGCGCGTGATCTTCAGGCTGCCGCCACCAGCCGCAGCGGGCAGCGTCAGCGGGTAAGTCCCGGCGGGGACCTGGATGACCGATTTCCATGGCCATGCATTGGCCTCCATGATCGCCGCGCGCAGCGTGCACAAGCGGCTAGTGTCGCTGCCGAAATCATCCGGCGGCCCGCCGCCCGGGCCACGGCCGGCCGCCAGCAGGCGCAGGATCGCCGCACGCGCAGGATGGCGGGCCAGCCGAAGCTGCAAGCGCTCCGAAGCCGCCGCATCGCCCTGCGCCAAACGCGCGAGTTCATCGAGTCCGAGCTGTCCGGCGAGATCCCTGGCCCAGCCCGCCAACGCCGGCGCGCCGGCCGGCGGACGCAAGCCGGCACGGGCATCTCGTAGCGTCGGCGAGCGCGCGCAGACGCCGTCGCCGGGGTTGGCATCCGGCGCGTCGACAAAACTGTTCACGTTGTAGCAGCCGGACAGCGCCAGCGCGGCGGCACACGCCGCGCCGTTGGCCGCAAACCGGCGGGAAGGATGGGCAGGGGTCTTGCGAGTCTCGTTCATGGCGGCTTCTCCGGAGAAAACACGCAACACAATCGCCGAAGCAACGACCATGTGCCTCGATACGTCCGAGGCGGCTCAACCGGCTCCGGCGTCCCGTTCGCCGGCAGAATCGACCCATCGCCGCGCGATGTCAACCGTCGACCGGACATTCGGAGCCGGAGCCGGCGCCGCAATCCGCCTCGACACCGCCCGAGGAGTCGCACGGACCGCCGCAGCACGTATCGGCTCGCATTCGGCCACGAAATTTGGGCATCAACCCGATTGAAGCGCCCATGATGCACTGTTTTGGTTCATGACCCCGTCGGCCTGTGGGCAGACCGCAAGAAGCACACCGGTCCATCGGCACCGAATGCCGTTAGCTTGTCAAATGGCACGCATTATGCAAACATTGTGAAAAGCGCGGCAGCGACCGTTGCCGGGCGATCGAACGCGGATCGGACCACCCGGCCGCTCCCGATGCCAGGCTCGCATTGACACGTTTCCTTTGCTTTCGCCAGTTACCATGAAGTACACATCGCACCGGCCACGGCGACCGGGCGTTGAAGGCCGACCCGCGCCGCTCCATTCGAAGCAACGACCCAACCCGATCCCATGAACGCAACGAGCAACTCCCCATGACCGTGCACCTCTACCTGTCCCTGATCCCGGAAGCGCTGATCGCCTCGATGCTGCCACCCGACGAATTCGGCCAGTACTATGCGACCGGCCACCAGTGCAAAACCAAAGGGCAAGCCGTGTTCTTCGAAGTCGACCCGGAGTTTCGCGACCCCTATTTTCCGATCGACGAAGGCATCGCCCGCTGTACACCGCACCCCGACGGGCGCCCGAAACACTCGGTATACCTCTCGGTATACCGGGTGCTGGAGCACATACCGGTGGGATCGCTGGGCCGACTCCATCTGGCCACCAGCTACGGACAGACGCTGGCGCTGAACCCGCAAGAACCGGTGGAAGAACAACGATCGACCCGGCACCTCTATCAGGATCTGACTCCCGCCGGCGGCTTGCTGGTCAGCACGCTGGATCCGGTCCGTTACTATCGAACCGTCACCAGCGAACCCACCAAGTTCATTCGCTACCCGGCGCTGGCATTCGTCGAACTGGGACTCGGCGCACTCGCGGATGATCCCGCGCACGGCGCGCTGGGCGACCTGCCCTATCCGTACATCCATCATCTGCGCGAAGCGCTGTTGATCCTGGACCCCGAAACCAAGCAGACCAAGCTGGTGCAGCGAGCCCACACCGCGGAGTTTCCCTACCGAATGGTGAAGACGGGCTTCTTCGTCGGCAACGGCCCGCATCTGAGCTATTACCCGATGCCGCCGGCCGACGTGCTCCGGCGCGATCACGCCCGATGGTGGCGACTGGCCAATCTTTGATTGCCGGCATTCGAGATCGGGAAGGCGGGAACCCGACCCACTTCGCGATCATTCTGTCGTGACCCATCAACCCGGCCCATCAATCCAGCCGGGTTGATGCGGGGCAGGGATGCCGCGGTGCGGCCAAGAGCCGCGTGAGCCAAGACCGGGCGTGTACCGACCTTGGCGGCGACCGGAAATACCGGGAGGGTATTGACCGGCCTGATGAATCGTCCATCGCAGGGGAGATCGAGCCATTTTCGCGCAAACCACTGTTTCAATCGTCATCGCCGCAGCCACCGGCCTGGTCGGTATCGGCTATGTTCTTTGGCAGCTTCGTCGAGTGCTCGGACACGACCAGGGCAGCGACGACATGCAACGGATCGCCGCGGCGATTCAGGAAGGCGCTTCGGCCTTCCTGGCACGGGAGTATCGTGTGCTGGCCGTTTTCGTTGCGATCGTGGCGACCATCATGGTCCTGTTCCTGTCCTGGCAGACGGCGCTGTCATTCGTTTCGGGTTCGATCGCGTCGGCCGGCGCCGGCTACCTCGGCATGTACGTCGCGGTACGAGCAAACGTCCGCACCGCAGCCGCTTCCCAGGTCGGACTGCATCAGGGTTTGCGGGTGGCGTTCGGCAGCGGGGCGATCATGGGCATGTCGGTGGTCAGCTTCAGCCTGCTGGGCCTCGGCGCGCTTTACCTGCTGTTCCGGGGAGATCCGAACTACCTGTCGTACATCACCGGGTTCGGCTTCGGTGCCAGCAGCATCGCGTTGTTCGCCCGGGTCGGCGGTGGCATCTATACCAAGGCAGCGGATGTCGGGGCCGATCTGGTGGGAAAGGTCGAGCAAGGCATTCCCGAGGACGATCCGCGCAATCCCGCATCGATCGCCGACAACGTCGGCGACAATGTCGGCGACGTCGCCGGCATGGGCGCCGATCTGTTTGAAAGCTACAGCGGTTCGATCATCGCCGCAGCGACTCTGGGAGCCACGCTCGGCGGGGACGCCTCGCCCGCATTCGTCGGCCTGCCGTTTCTGGTCGCCGCAGTCGGTGTGATCTCGGCTCTGTTCGGCATCTACATGGTGCTGGGCGAGGCGCAGCATTCGGCCACCGAGCCCGAGCAGCCCGCTACGACCGTCGTCGCTCGCATGCAGCGGCTGTTCGACTCCTGCTTCCTGCGCTACGTCGCGAAGATCGGCGAGAGCGCCAGCCTGGAAGACTTGCTGGCGGCACTGCGGCGCTCGGTCTGGGGCGCGTCCGCGGTGGTGTTGGGCCTGTCGCTGATCGTGGTGCTGGCCTCCGGGGTCAGCATCAATTATTGGCTGGTGATCCTGGTGGGCCTAGTCGCCGGCAACGCGATCGCC
>CAZXXC010000020.1:0-44744 GCA_964644665.1 uncultured Methylococcaceae bacterium | reverse complement strand
GTGACTTCGTCGCCGATCGTCAGCGAGGTCTCCCACACGCTGCCGAACGCGCGCCTCGGCATGAAATATCGCATCACCACCTGCGTCGAGGTGCCGGCCTTCGTGAATACCAGGGCGCCGCCGGTCTGTCCCCTCGTCTCGGCACGGGTCCACGGCGGGACCAGGCAGCTCGCGATCAACCGGCTGTTTTTCAGGTAGATGTCACGCGCCTGCGCTTCGCTGCCCTGATTCCAGGTGCACACGTAATTGGTCCGACCTCCGCCCCACTCCAGCACATCGCACTGAGAATCCGGGAACACCGGCCTGGTTTCCCATTTGGCCATGCCCGACAATGGATTGATGGTCTGCGTGGTCTTGTACTTTTGGAACCGCGTATCGGCCTGACCGACGATCTCCTGTAACGATGCGCACAATTCGGCATCGGTAGGACGAGCGCCGGACGTGCCGGCGGGACCCGCACAACCGAGCGTGAGCAACAGGCAGAACCCTCCGGCCGACGCGATGGCCGGTTTGATCGAACGAGGCTGAAATCGGGAAAAAGGCATGGGTGGTGTCCTTGTGGTCGATGCGCTGGGCGCCGCCGGGAATTCGCGGTCTCTCTCGGCAAGTCCGGCACCCGGACGGGGAAAAAATGCTATCACGTCCAGTCGGCTGCCGCCACGGCTCGGCTCCGCCGTGTGTCGCGCCACCGGCGTTGCCGGCCATGCTCAGCGTACCGGTGGCTGGACGCGAACCGCCGTTTCACTCCACGCCGGCCGGCGGACAGTCGGTCAGATCCAGCGTCCTTCGGGTTTTGAAGGCATCGTTCAGCAGCCGTTCCAGACGGAGCGTCGCGGCTTCACAGGCCGGCACGGCTTCCGGCAGTTTCCGCGTCGTCCAGAAGCTGGCCGGCTGCGATACGGCTTCCGCCGACGCCACTTCATTCAGCGGTTCGCAGGCTTCATTCATGACTTCCTCGGCACTGCTCAGCATATCGCTGTCATCGCCTTCGTCCGGCAGTTCCCCGGCGGCATTGATCAGATCATTCATCACCTTGTTGTGATGGCGGAAGACCCGTTCGACATAGGCTGCAAATTGCGCCTGCGTCATCGTGACCGCGCCTTGCCTCAGCGTGCTGGTCTCTACGTGGGTGCAGCCCGAAAACGCGGCGGCGCACACCAGCGCGATCGTCGCCGTCCATGAGACTGGCTGCGGTGCCGATCGAATCATGGCGGTGAGGGGATAAGCGAAAACGATCGACCCGGTGCGGTCGGGAATGCCGCGGGCAACAATCGGGTTCTGCGAACATCCCTCCGCCTCACCCTTGTCGCTGGGTGTCAGCGGCGGCGTGCACGGAAACCGGTCATGACGTGAGCGCCGTGACGTTCCGGGTGTACGACGTGCCACGATCGTTACGGTGCGCGCCTCGGTTTGCAGCCGCTGTCAAGCCGGCCGCGCCGTGGAATCGGCGCTCGCCGTCATCAGGCGCGAGGCTTCGGTCGGTCTCGACATATCGACGCCGAGGCTGATCACAAAGCTCGACGCTTCCTCGATGCTCATCTCGGAATGGACCACTTTCGATCGGTGAAGGATGACCGTGAAGCCCGAAGTCGGATTCGGCGAGGTGGGGATATAGACGACATACTGGTCGCCGACCCGATTGGTGACGAATCCGGGAACCCATAGGCCTTCTTTCGGATATTCCACATAGACGACGTCCTGGAGTCGAGTGGCGTCATCTCCGCGGAACAGTGAAAGGATCTTCTTGGTCACGCGGTACAGAGTGCCGAGCACCGGCACTCGATCCAGAAACTTTTCCAAGTAATACAGGAGATGGGCCTTGTCTTGCTTCAGCAAATAACCGAAGTAGACCAGAAACAGGATGGCAACGAGGATCAACAGCGCCGGGATCAACGGCTTGTGCTCGTAGCGGCCATAGACGCTCATCAGGAAGTCGCGCAATAGCCCCTCCACGTACATCACCACCTGAATGACGATGACAATCGGTAGCAAGCCCAGAACGCCGATCAGAAAATAGTCGAAGAATCGTTGATACGAACTCTTGAATGGCATGGCGTCTCCGAAATAATGAGTCAGGTCCGTTAAGAGCCTCCCGGCTTTTCCGGTCGCAGCCAAGGCTGGTACGCGCCCGGCTTTGACTCACGCGGCTCGTTGCCGCACCGCAGGCTTCTCTGCTCCGGACCAACCCGGCCACTCGATGGGCCGAGTTGACCGCTGTGCTCACGGTGCCAGCGACCAGCACGCCGCCGGTCGTGCCCTTAGTGCGTGATCATTGTATGCGCAGCGACCAAGTTCGTGGGCGCGGCTTGACCCCGGGGAAAGAACGACAGTCTCGGTCTGGGCCATTACCAACGAAGAGCGGAACGGCGTTCGGCTGCATCGATGCGGTCCCGGGAAGGCGTCGCATCGAACGGCACATGGACCCCGCTTCGTTGACCTGAAGCGAAGTGAAGCTCCGGCCGATCATCGGAAAAAAGGGAAAATCGGCTTTGATGCCCTGGCTCAGGCCGGTTCCGCTTCGCCAGCCGCCCGGTAGCGGACCGCGTCTCGCCGGACCCAATAGATGGCTGCCAACGGCAGTACCAGCCCGAGCAGTGTAACGAGAATGAACAGTTCACCCAGTTGCGAGTAGTCCGCCGGGGTCGTGACGGCGCCTGTGGCGGCGTCCCTGACCTCGCGGGTGACCGTGTACACCTGGTTCAGATGCTTGGTCATCAACTGGGACAAGGACAGCGCCAGATTGGTAAATGCGGCCATCACCGCGAAATAAGTGGCCTTGAGTTGCTGTGGCGCCGAGTTTGCGATCCAGGCGAGCATCGGAATCATAGCGATCTGGCCCAGCGGCGATTCCAACGCGGTATCGATCAAGGCGATGAAACGGGCGTCTACGACACCACCGGTGTGGGCGGCCGTCCAGTGGTGGAATCCGTAGTACATCGCGATGTTTGGAAGATTCAGGAACGCGCCGGCAATGGTCAGCACCGCGATCACTCGAGTAATGGGGCGTTCCGCCATGAATCGGCGGAACACGAACATGCCAAGCATGGTCAGCACGCCCGCCAAAAGTGAAAGCCGCGACAGAAACTGCTGATCGAAGCCCAATACATCGATCATCCACCAAGTCGCGCCAGCGCCCGGGGATGGCATGGCCCGGAACACGAAGATTACCGCGGCGGTGCCCAGCAGGTCTCTTCGCGCCAAGGGAGTCAAATCTGAAGTCAGCCTCAGCATCAGGAACAGCACGATGCTGATCGATCCGAGAAACACGATCTCTTCGTTGAAGGGTACCGCGGCCAAACCCATGGTCAGGGAAAACAGCAGAAAGACCAGGCCGCCTCCCAGGATCCACCAGTTCACGTCCGGCGTGGCGGCTTCCCGCGGGTTGAGCTGTCGGGCAATCTCCTCCGGACTGAAACCCTGGCTCATCAACGCCGCCGCGCGGCGGCGCCGCAGAAAACCGGCCAGCAGGCTACCGCCGGCCGAGATCAGCGGAATGATCAGGGCCAGCCGATAGATGTCGAGATAAATCTTGGCCTTGCCGGGAGCGTCGAGCGACTCGACTCCAGAAAACATAAAGACATTGGCGCCGGCGACCAGGATCGTGCCGCCGATGATGGCGACGCGTCCGAGTGTCTGCATGGTCGTGTGGCCCAGCCGAATCTGTTCATCGGACAGTGGCAGGCCGTCGGCATCGAAGCGTGGGACCGCCTCGACCGTCATTGCATCGGCGACGGTATCCTGCAGCACATAACCCAACGGCGCCAGGATCGTCGACAGCACATACCAGTGTTCCGCCGGCATGATTTCGCGCATCGCGTTCGGCGAGCCGACCAGGCCCATCATGATCAGCAGGCTCACCGCGACCAGACCGGCTCCCACATAGATCAATCCGGCCTTGTGCGGCCAGACCAGATCCACAAGATGGCCCATCGGCATTTTCAGCGCCCACGGCAGCATCGCCCAGAATCCCAGAGCCGCGAGAAACTCCGCCGAAAGCCCGAGGTACTCCTTGACAAAGAAGGTGCCGACGATGCCGGTCAGTCCGGAAATGCCGGCTGCCAGATAGACCATCAGCGGCGGCAGATAGGACAGGCGGACTTCCCGCCCCAGTTCCAGGATGTTGTCGACAAACCAGCGGCGCATCCGCTGCAGTGGATGAGTAGGCCTTTCCGGCTGGCTGGACTGTGAGTGACCTGAAATCGGCATGATTCGTTTCCTTCAATTTCGGCTGGGGCGATTTTACCGGGAGTTCGACGAAAATCCTTGGCCGCGTGCGGTCCTCCTTGCCTCGGGGACAAAGTGTGGTCGAATCGGACGAGGCGTAATCGTCCCCGGAATCACGCCGGTCGGCGTGACGGCAATTGGAGAAGGCTTTGGATGGCAATCCCGCGTGACGGCGGTTACACTGTGCGGCGCTCCGCGCATCGGGACGGTATAGCGCCCGATCGCGGTCGAACACCGAGCCGTTGCAGGGTCCGATTGCCTTGGCCGTGCCTTGATGGCTTCATTGACCACACGCTTCAGGAGATGACATGGAACATCGGATACGACCTGTGCGCATCGGCAGTGCTGCGGCGCTGGCAGTTGGTGCGCTGGTGTTGGGCTGCGCCGGCGGCAAAACCGGGGATGTAGCGCAGCAGGCCGCCTCGAGTGCACAGACAGCGGCTGCGAAGGCCGCGACGGACACCGTCGCTGCATCGGCGGCGGAAGCGAGACAGTCGGCTGAATCGGCTTTGGACCGCCCCGGCGCCGCCGAAGGCGAGCTGGTCGTCGTGACGGCGACGGTCAAGGCGATCGACAAGAAGAACCGGACGGTCACGCTGCAGTATCCCGATGGCAAGACCGTCAAAGTGAAGTGCGGACCCGAGGTTCGGAACTTCGCGCAGATCCGCGTGGGTGACGACGTCACTGCGGAATTCCTGAACACGGTCGAGCTGTTCGTGACGACACCGCAGGGTGTGCCGAGCGCCAACCGATCGGCCGCAGTGGATCGTGCGCCGCTGGGCAGCAAGCCGGCATTTGTCGCGGTCGAATCGGTGGAGGTGAGCGCCACCGTGGAAGCGATCGACTACGCGACTCGTGAAGTCAAGCTGAAAGGCCCGGAAGGGAAGGTCATCAAAGTGAAGGCGGGTCCGGAGGTGAAACGGCTGAACGAGGTCAAAAAAGGGGACATGGTGGTCGCACGTCTCACCGAAGCCGTGTCGATCAAGGTGACCGCCCCGAAATAGCCGGCGATCGCCCGCGCGGGCAGGACGATAGTTCCTCCCGCGGGGCGTCTGGGAAACTCTGTGTCATTTGCGGTCGCGGCCGAGCGCAGGCCGCGACGTCGGATCCTCGTGGCCGGTGCGATCGACGGTGTAGTACGCCGTCGGTAGCAGGCTCCTCTCCGCCGGTCGCCGCTTCAGGGCCACCGCGTCCTGGCGACCGCGGACCAGATAGCCGGCCAGTGCCCCGCCGGCGGTCGTGATCGTCAGCAGCGCCAGCGTGAACAATTCGGCGTAGAGCAGCACGCCGGCGATTCCGGCCATTCCGACCACTGCGGCTCCGAGTTTGAAGTTTGCCTTCGCGTGGGCCCGGTTCGTCTCCTCGACGATCCTGCGGTGGCTCTCCTCGACGATCGTGCGTTTCTCCGTTTCTGCAGCCACCACCAGCCGTTCGCGTTCCTGCGCGAATTTTTCTCGCACCTCGGCCAACATGTCCTTGCGGGCATGCTCGGCGATCGATGCAAACCAGAAGCCGACGACCAGCGTGATCAACACGGAGGCCACTGCGGCGAGCGTCCAATTGATGGCCCCGGCACCGCTGGCTGCTGCGATCACCAGCGCCGCAGTGGCGAGTTGGACCATGATCAGGCCGGGTAGGAATCGATAGGCCGACAAGGTGGCTGTCTCCGGTGGCAGCGAGCGCGCTGCGGGAACTTAAGCGGCGTCAACACCAGTGTCCGCCCGAATGACCATGATGTTAACGCCACCCAGGCTTCGGTGCCACCGTCGAGTATGGCATTCGCCAGCCGAACCGGCGATGACGATGGAGCGCGCGATCGCAGTCTGCAGTAAAGGCCGAGATGAAGCGGCTATCGGGTACTGCATCTTCGGCCAGGTACCGGAAAGGGTGGATGCGGACGATGTCGGCCCGACCTGCCCGGTGCCTGCGCCGATCAGGAGTCCTTTACGTAGTATTACGAATTGCCTTGCCCTTCGGTTGGTCAGACCATGGCCTCGGTAGTGGACACCGATGGTCCATCGCAAACCATAATGGAGGGTCAACATGGGTGGAAGAATCTGGCGAGATCTTCGAGTCGTCGCACGGTGTCTCTCCCTGATGGTCGCGGGAGCTTACTTGTCTGCATGCGTCCCATGGCCTCATGAGCCGCCTCAACCCGTCTATGAAACAGTCTCTGAATATACCCCGCCGCCGGATCCGCAAGGCAAGCTTTGCCTGATCAACTGCCAGACGAATCAGAACCAGTGCGAGCAGATACGCCAACTCCAGGAAAACCAGAATCGGCAGATGCAGTACATGCAGGATCAGGACTGTCGACAGCAGCGGGCCAGCTACGACCGATGCATCAGCAGCGGCGGCGGGTGGTCATGTCCGGAACCTCATTGCCCCTCCTATGGCACCATGACCAACTCGTTCAATCAGAACTGTCAGTCGCAGTATGACCAGTGCTATCAAAACTGCGGCGGGACCGTGAAGAGCCGGCACGAATGCGTCAGAAACTGCCTGCCAGTTCAACAGCGAGCGGTACCTTCCGGAGACGGCGCCCGGGTCGTTGTCCGTCCAACGTCCTAACGGCCCCGCCACGGTCTGTCGCGAACCGTCTCGCCGGTCCGAGCGCTGTTGGCATGGCCGAGCCGACACATCAGAACTCGGCTGCCACCCTGATCCCCGGGCCGCAGGGGGCGGAGGTCACGGAAGCGTTGCGGGCCGCAAGCGGCGCCCATGCGAAACATCCGTGTTCCGCGTCCTGATCGGGACGCCGCTCGTCATCGCGGCGGAATGGGCAAGGGTGGGAAGCGGGTCACGCGGCGCGGCCGGCCTGCATGGCTTCGGGGACTTCGATCAGCTTGCCTGTCCGGACATCGTAGACGAAGCCGTAGATCGGGATGTATTTTGGCACCAAGGGGTGATTCCGGATCCGGAGCACGTCCTCGGTGACGCTCTGTTGCTGATTCTTGATGGTCAACCAGTTGATGTAGCGACCCTCCGCGGAACCTGGACCTTGGCCGACGTCGTGCCAGCCGGAAGCGTCGACGGTCGCGGTGTCCAGACTGCTCTGCAGCAAATCCGCCATGATCTCGTTGGTGAACAGTTCCATGCCGCAGTCGGTGTGGTGGATCACGAACCACTCGTTGGTACCCAGCAGCTTGTGGGAAATGACCAGCGAACGGATCGCATCGTCGCTGGCGCGTCCACCCGCATTGCGGGTCACGTGGGCGTCGCCTTCGGACAGGCCGGCGTATTTGGCGGGATCGAGCCTGGCATCCATGCAGGTCAGGATGGCGAAGCCGCGGGCGGGCGGCAGCGGCAACTGCCCCTTGTCGAAGCTCGACGCATAACCCTGATTGGCTTTCAGTACTTCAGTCAGAATCTGGCTCACGGGAAATCCTCCTCGAAGTTATCGTTGGTCTCATGGCGAAATGGATGGGATCGGGGGTGGAGGCGGGAAAGCATCGTCCACTTCGGATCGCATCGACGGTCGATTATACGGACTTCTCGATGCGGCGAATCGCCACCCGGTCAACGTCAAAGCGGGGACCGCAGCACCGGAGCAGGGATTCCGGGCAGGGGCGACTCGGCTGATGGCGGCCGAGGATCGATCAGTGCCTGACTGACTGGAAGGACTCATCGGCGCGTGCGTCCGGCCGCGGCTTCCATTCCAGCGTGTAGTATTGGCCGCGGTCTCGTGCCCAGGGATCGAATGCGCTGACCACGGTGCCTATTTCTTCATATGCCCGGATTGGGGGCGCTGCGCTATCTGGCGGCGCTGCGTTGATCCGGCGCGGCCGGCCTCACATCACGCCGGAGCAAGTCCTCGATCGCCCTCTGTATGCTGACGGTAGCCTGTTCATAGGATTCTCCGGGGCCAACCGTGATCGGTGCGCCGAATCGGATGATCACTTCGGCTCGACTCCGCGGAAGCAGTGTATCGGGCGGCATGATCTTCTCGGTCCCTTCGATTGCCATCGGCACGATCGGAACACCCATCTCCTGCGCCAGCACGCCGGTCCCCCCCTTCAGCGGCTGCAGCGAGCCATCGACACGGTTCATCTGGCCTTCGGGAAAGATCAGCACGTTCCAATCATCGTCAAGCAGGTGGCCGATCATGTCGAGGCCTGGCCGGATGTTTTCGTCGACGCCGGTCGGGAACGGAAACGCGTTCAAGGTCAGTTCGCCGAGCGGCACCGCCCAGCGATACTGCCGGTAGAGCACTCGAGTGGCGGCGGCGATCGCGAGCCGGGACCGGAATCTTTCGGGTAGCGCGAACGTGGCGACTGCGGAGTCGAGGTAACTGCGGTGATTGGCCATGAAGATCACCGGGCCGCCGAGTTCGGTCAGATATTCCATTCCGCCAATCCGGAGCCGACAGAAGGGGGAGATCCAAGATCGGAGGAAAAGCGCCGTTGCGAATGGCCTCAACGCTCGAGCCCAGCACGACAGCGACCAGCGTGGATAACGACCGACCGCGGCTGGCGCGCCGCTCGCATGATCGAGCAGCGACTGCAGTTGTCCGACCGTCGTTTGCGGCGTGATCTGCACCTCCTCGAGGCTCTTTCCGAACTGATCTTCGATCCGGGTGACCAGTTCGATTCGCAGCAGCGAATCGAGCCCGAGATCGGCGACCAGGCGGGCGGAATCGGCGAGCGATGCCGGCGGCGCACCGGTCAATTCGGCCAGCAGGCGCTTCAGAGGCGTGGCCTTGCGGGAGGGTGCCGGTTCGATGGCGGTTTCACTGGAGAGTCGACGGATCACCTCTTCTTTTTTGACCTTGCGCGTGACGGAACGGGGGAAATCCGCGTCCGGCCAGACCGACCAGCTCATGATTTGTTGATGCGGTGCCAGATGGCGATTGGCTTCGGCGACCCGGTCGGCGGCATGCGCCGGGTCACACAGCAGTGCGGCGTGGATGACCTTGCGGCCATTGCGCTGTAATCCGATGACTGCGCTGTCGGTAATGCCGTCGAGGCGGTTCAACTCGGCCTCGATGTCCTCCGGAAACACGTTTTCACCGCCGGGTCCGAGGATCATGTATTTTCTGCGGCCGAATACGAACAGAAAGCCGTCGTCATCCAGGCGCCCGCCGTCACCGGTCCTGAACCATCCTTCGGTGAACGCCGCCGTAGTCTGTTCCGGGCTACGATAATAACCCTGCATCACGTTCTCGCCGCGGACCTGAACCTCGCCGTCGTCGGAGATTCGAACCTCGACGCCGGGCACCGGCTTGCCGACCGAGCCGACGCGATGCGCCTCGCGTGTGTTGGCGGAAATGACCGGGCTGGTTTCGGTCAAACCATATCCTTGCAGCACTTCGAAGCCCAGACTCCACCATTTTTCCTCCAGCACCGGGTCCAGCGGTGCGCCGCCCGCGACGATCGTGCGGAGAGTCGGTGAAATGCGGGCGCGAATCCGGCTGCGCAACAGCGGCCGGACCCACCCCGGGATCCGCCCAAGCCGGGTCTCCAGGCGATCCATGATGGTCTGCATCACCTCCGGTACGACCACCAGATGGGTAGCCGGCGTGTGGGTCAGTCCGTCCCGGAGAGCACGCGAGGTGGGTGCGGGTAGAAACGTCACGGCGCAGCCGGCACGCAATGGGCACAGCAGGCCGGTCATCTGCCCGAACACATGGAACAGCGGCAGCACCGTGAGCACGTGATCGTCTGCGCTCAACGGCACCGCAGTCTGCACCGCTTCGACGTTGGCCAGCAGGTTGCGATGTGTCAGCATCACTCCCTTCGGTTCGCCGGTGGTGCCCGAGGTATAGATGATTTCGGCGAGGTCGTTTTCGGTGATGATCGGTGCCGTTGTCGGGGAGTGGGCGCCGATAACCAGGAAGGATGAATCGATCGCGATCGCGGGCGGCGACTCGATCGGCCAGGCTGTGCGCACCGAATGCAATGCCAACTTGGGTTCCGCCGACAGCAACAGCCGGCGGATCTGCTCCGGAGGGCTCTTCGGATTCAGTGGAACCACGACCGCGCCGCGCGACGCGATGGCAAAAAAGGCGGCGACCCAGGAAGGGGAGTTTTCCGCCAGCAACATCACCCGGTCTCCCGGAGCGACGTCGCGTGCGGCCAGAACCGCCCCGAGTCGGTCGATTTCGTGCAGCAGTTCCCGATGGGTCCAGCGCACGGTGCGATAGCGCGGGCGATGCTGGAGGGCTAGTTGCGACTCGAAATGCCGACACCGGGTCGCCGCAAATTCAAACAGATTGGTCATTCCCATGCCTTTACCTTCGCAAATAGCGGCGCGCGCCGCCACGTTCATCGGTTTGAATCGCCGATGTCGCCACCGTCCGTCCAACCGCGGCCGACGGGGCACATCGAACAGCCGGGCGTCAGTGTAATGGAAACACCCAATGCAGGCGCAAGCGAGCGAAGACCTGCCCTGCCGGCGCATCCGAAGATGGTTGACGGAGGTCGCGCGGTTCCTCGATAGTGCACTCTTCAGTCGGAGCCGCGCTCGCAAAGTGCAGGAATTTCATCTGACCATGCCATGAACCAGGACATCGACGGCTACCTCTGGTGGCAGACCGGCATCATTTATCAGATTTACCCATTGTCGTTCCAGGACAGCAACGGGGACGGAATCGGCGATCTGCCCGGTATCCTCGGTCGGCTCGATTATCTGACCCAACTCCATATCGGGGCGGTGTGGCTGTCGCCGATCTATCCTTCGCCGATGTGCGATTTCGGTTACGATGTCGCCGACTACACGGCGATTCATCCCTGGTTCGGACACCCGGCGGATTTCGACCGACTGCTCGACGGCCTCCATCGGCGCAGATTGAAACTGATCCTGGATCTGGTACCGAATCATACCTCCGATCGGCATCCATGGTTCGTCGCAAGCCGCTGCAGTCGCGACGATCCGAAGCGGGACTGGTACCTTTGGCGCGATCCGCGCCCGGATGGCGGGCCACCGAACAACTGGCTGAGCTTCTTCGGAGGTCCGGCCTGGACATTCGACGAAGCGACCGGACAGTATTACCTGCATCAGTTCACTCCCCAGCAGCCGGAACTCAACTACCGCAATCCGGCAGTGCTCGAGGCGATGCTCGACAACATGCGGTTCTGGCTCGAGCGGGGCGTCGACGGATTCCGCGTCGATGTGATCTGGCTGCTGATGAAAGACGCCGAGTTCCGCGACGAACCGACGAACCCGGAGTGGGACGGCTTGGTGCCGCATGCGCGCCTTCGCCACATTCATACGGCCAATCTGCCGGAAACCCACGACCTGATCCGTGCGATGCGGGCGCTGCTGGACCGCTACCCCGAAAAGCTGATGTTCGGCGAGATCTATCTGCCGCCGTCGGCAGTCATGGATTACTACGGACGATCGCTGGACGAGTGCCATCTGCCGGCGAATTTCCAGCTGATCGGCGCCGACTGGAACGCGCTAGCGGTGCGGTGCCGGGTCGATGCCTACGAAGCGATGTTGCCGGCCGGCGCCTGGCCGAACTGGGTGCTGGGCAATCACGATCAGTCGCGCCTGGCCAGCCGGGTGGGACCGGCTCAAGCCCGCGTGGCGACACTGATGCTGCTGACACTCCGCGGCACGCCCACCTGGTATTACGGCGACGAGTTGGGCATGCAGGATGTCCCGATCCCGTTCGAACGGATGAAGGATCCGCAGGCGCTGAACCAGCCCGAGATCGCGGACCGCATGAGCCGCGATCGGGTACGAACGCCGATGCCCTGGGATACTTCGCCCCATGGCGGATTCACATCGCCGACGGCTGTTCCCTGGCTGCCGCTGGCGGCGGATTGCCGCATCTGCAATGTCGAGAGTCAGCAGCAGGACGAGCGTTCCCCGCTGTGCTTTTTCCAGCACCTGGCCGCGCTGCGGCAACAGAGCCAGGCCTTGATGATCGGCGATTATCGATCGCTGGAAACCGGAGTGGAGGAGATCTTCGCGTACCTTCGCGCGTATCGGGGCGAGCGAATGCTGGTCGTCTTGAACTTCGGTAGCCGGCATTGGCAGATCAGCCTGGGATTTCCCGACCCCCGTGCCGCCATGGTGCTGAACACCGGCCTGAACCGCGCCGGAGACGTGAATCTGCATGCGCTGGACGTCGGCCCGGATGAAGGACTGCTGCTGCGCTTGCCGAGGGATGGGGAGACCGCCGGTTGCGGCTGATCCGGTCCTTTCCGCGAGAGGCGATTTGCTCGGCGGAGCCGCCGGCATGCGCGCAGCACGGATGTGCCGTACCGGTGCCGCCGGCACGGCTTCCCCCCGACCCCGACCAAACTCGTTCCCGAGCGGGAGATGGCGAAAAAATTGTCGCCGCGCGCCGCCCTCACGGCAATGGCAGGAGACCACGACCATGATCGAGATCAGGAATCGCCAAATCATCATCGACGGCCGGCCGCGCCTGGTGTTGTCCGGTGAGATCCACTACTTCCGACTCCGTCGCGAGGATTGGCAGGATCGCCTCGACAAACTGAAGGCGGCCGGCTGTAACTGTGTGGCGAGCTATGTCCCCTGGATCTGCCACGAACCGATGGAAGGGGTGGTGGACCTGACCGGGCGGACCCGGCCGGAACTGGACCTCGGAGCGTTCATCGACCTGTGCGCCGAAAACGGGCTTTGGTTCTTCGTGCGGCCGGGTCCCTTCATCATGGCAGAAATGAAGAACGAGGGGCTGCCGTACTGGCTCTATCAGAAGGAACCCGGGATATTGCCGGTCGGCTGGGACGGCAAGCCCGGCACGACGCGCACCGTCGACTATCTGGCGCCGGCTTTTTTGAATGCGTGCCGCCGCTGGTATCGGGCGGTAATGGCGGTGGTGGCGCCAAGGCTCCAGCCGAAAGGCGGCAACATCATCGCTTTCCAACTGGACAATGAAATCGGCATGCTGTCCTGGGTCAGCAATTGCCCCGATCTGCAGGACGACGCGCTCGATGGCTTCGCGGACTGGTTGCGGCACCGCTACGAGGCGCCCGTGCTGCGGCTGCGTTATCCGTTCGACCTGGAGGACGCTGACGACCGCCGCAGCGCGATCCGCTCCCCCCGCGAGGACTATGCGGCACGGCTCCGCCAGGATCTTGGTCACTACCTGCGCCACCGTTACGCGCGTTACACCGCGACGCTGCGGG
This sequence comes from uncultured Methylococcaceae bacterium, assembly GCA_964644665.1. Taxonomy (GTDB): domain Bacteria; phylum Pseudomonadota; class Gammaproteobacteria; order Methylococcales; family Methylococcaceae; genus Methylotetracoccus. The sequence continues at coordinate 31,422 of CAZXXC010000020.1, read as the reverse complement.
ACTACGCTCTGGAGTTCGGCGCGGCCGGGGTGCCGTTCATCGTGAACATCCACGGCAGTTCCGGCGGCCGCGGCATCTCCTTCCCGATCGGGATCAGTCAACTCTATTGTGCCTATCACGGGACGCCCGGTTGTATCGCCGGCACGGACCTCTACCTCGGCAATCTGACCGCCGATAATTTCCAGGACCTGTATGTCTGCAACGCCTTCACTGCGGCGACCCAGACACTCGATCACCCGCTGACCGCGGTGGAATTCGAATGCGGCGACGGCAACTACGGCGGCAACTTCGGCAACCGTTATGATCCCAGCGCGGCCGACTTCAAGACCCGGATGTGCATCGCCCAGGGAAACCGGCTACTGAACTACTACCTGTTTTCGGGCGGATACAACGGAAAGCTCGACCCGGCGCCGAGCGACGGCGACGGGCGCTTCGCGATCACCGGGGAGCGACACGGCATCGCCGCACCGGTCGGTCCCGAAGGTCAGTTGAACTACACCTTTCCGCGCATGGCGCGCATCATCCGGACGGTCGGTGCGCTGGCCGACAAACTGGCGACCATGGATGAGGAGCACGACGCCCTGGCGCTGGGCTTCATCCCGGATTACTACATGACCGAGTTTCGTTACCCTGGCAGTACCGTGATGCAGACGATTGCGGGCAATCTGGAAGCAAACCGCAGCTACGGTGCCTGGGAGATCATGGTGCGGGCGATGCTGCTGAACGGCTATCGCTTCGGCGCCGTCGATATCCAAAACGGCGCGCTGATCGCAAGCCGAGTTCCGGTGCTGGCGCTGGCTTCAGCGCGGTACATGTCCGAAGACATCCAGCGGAAGCTCGCGGCTTGGCTGCAGCATGGCGGCGGGTTGCTGATTTACGGGGAATTGCCGCTATTCGACTTGGAAGGCGAGCGGTGCACCATCCTGTCGGATGCGCTCGGCGTGACGCCGCAAGGCAGCCGACAGGCGAGCGAATCGTATTTTCTGACGCTGCGGGCCGACGGCTGGGCGGCGCCACGGCCGGAGATCCGAACTCACTATGCGCAAATCTGGAACGCGCCAAGCGCGGAGTCGTTATTGCGTGTCGCTGACACCGGCGAAATCTGCGGCTTCGAAACGGCAGTCGGAAAGGGGAGGGCCGTGGTGTTGACGACCGCCTACGCTTGCGATCTGGAATTGTTTCGGCTTGCGCTGACGAGGCTCGGCGCCTCGCCGGGCCTGCGGTGTGAGGGGGCGCATCCCGGGCTGTTCATGACATCGACCGCCAACGTGGACGGCGAGCGCATGCTACACCTGCTGAACCTGGACGGTTACGACAAGCTGGTCCGGCTGACGCTCGACGGCAGGAAGATCTGCAGCGGACAGAAGATCCGCGTTGCGGCACGCGATGGCCTGATGTTGCCGCTGAATCTCCGCTTCGGTGACATCACGCTGCTTCATTCGACCGCGGAATTGGTTCGTATCCGCGGGCGTTCGTTCGAGTTCCGGCTCACCCAGTCGCGCGACACGATCGAGTTCGCCACCGCGCGGTCCTGCATCGAAGCGGACGATTACACCGTGACGGCCATCAGAGGCAGGCTTCGCGTCAGGCCGAACATGGTCGCGCGGTCCGCCGACTGCCTGGTAGTGCGATTTCGGTGAACGCGGTAGCGAGTCTCGCGGCTGATCAATCCAACGCTCGGCGAGACCTTGGATCATCGACCGTCCCTTGTCGTTGGAAGACGCCTTCGACTCAGCGCTTCATCTCCGCGGCGATCTGTTCGTGGATCTGAGCCAAATAGTTGTGGCGATCGGCAGCTTCCTGATAATTCCGTGCCAATGCGTCGGTATGCTCGATCAGATCGAGGATGTTCTTGCTGTAAAAATCGTGTCGGTGGTCCTTGTAGGCTTCGGATTGGGTGCGCAGGGCTTGCGCCTTCGCCGCTTCCGCCTTGGATTCCGCCGCATACATTGCGGAGATCTTCAAGTGGTCGGCCTTGGTTTTCGCGGTGGCGACCATGACATCCAATTGGACGTCCTCCGCGGTTTCGCGTGGCGCCGCTCCGGTTTCGGTCGAGACCGAGAGGCCGGTCAGCGCAGCGCACAGCAGTAGACTCAGGTGGGTGCTTCGCCCGTTCTTCATAGGTACTCCCGTTTGTGCTGGTCAGTGCAATCAGTGTGGTCTCAGCCTGCAGAGGCCTTGCCTTTTCTCAGCAAACACCATGCCCGCATAGCCGCCATCGGTTGCGGTCCCGTCGAGGTCATCCGGAGGGACGGCAACGACCCGACAGCGACTTCCAATTTGGGCCGATGCGGCGTACAGAGCCGCGTCGTCCGCCAACGCGGTGCCGGACCCGCTCCACAACATACCTTAGGTCTACCCGCCGCGACCGTTTCGTATCTGCCGCCGATGAAGGCGCGATAGCCTTTCGAGGCCGCAAGGGCTGGCCACTCTCCTCGTTGAGTCGGCGCACCAGTCAGCCGCCGACGCGCGCATCCGAGGATGCGGTTGCAAATTTGCATCCCGTGTTGCTTTCGGTGCAAAATCGGTGTTTTTGCGCCAACTTGGTGCATCTAATACGAGACCGGTGGCCCGCAAACCGACGAAATCAACCGGCAGACTCTGGCACGTGTCGTGCTTCATATTGGACACACCGAACCAGGTTAGGAGCACTTAGTAGATGAAAAAAGATATGAAGTTCGGGTCGTGGCTGACGACCACGGGTGTAGCGCTGATTTTGGCATCGTCTTCCGATGCCGGCGCCGCTCAAAAGGACATCAGCGAAACCACGGGACTCCTGGATTGGGCATCGATCGACCCAAATGCCACCTCGTTCATGCACGACCTCGGTCTGACGATCGGTGGCTGGCTCAACGTCGGTGTGACCAACAATTTCAACAACGCACCCGGGAACTTCAACGGCCCCGTCACGTTCGGCGACCGCACCGGGGAATTGCAGTTGAATCAGTTGTACATGTATCTGCAAAGGGCTGTTGCCGCCGAAGGCGACGAATGGGATGTGGGTGGTCGTTTCGACTTCCTGTTCGGTACCGACGCAATTTTCACTCAGGCGTACGGAGCGCCGAACGGCCATTGGGATCTGAACCTGTGGAACTCGCGTTTTCTCGGCGTGGCTTTGCCTCAGGCCTATCTGGAAGTGTACGCGCCGTTCGGCAATGGCATCACCGCGAAGATCGGCCACTTCTATACCATCATCGGCTACGAGGTCGTCACCGCGCCAGACAACTTCTTCTATTCACACGCCTATACGATGCAGTACGGCGAACCGTTCACCCATACCGGTGCGCTGTTCAGCTACAACATCGACGACAACTTTTCCGGTACGCTCGGAACGGTAACCTGCAGCCAGTTCGGTGGCTGGGACGGCGGCTTCGACAACGGGTGCAACAACTGGAACTTCATCGGCGGTGCGACCTGGACATCGGATGACAAAGCGACGTCGTTCACCGCCTCGGGGACCGCCGGCGCGACGTCGGCAAGCAACTCCAATTCCTGGAGCATGTATAGCCTCGTTGCCAAACACGACATCATGGAAGACCTGCACTTCGTGTTGCAGCACGATCACGGCTTCGCGGACAACGCGGTGGTCGATGCAGGCGGTACCGTCAAGAATGCGACCTGGTACGGCATCAACTCGTATCTGTTCTACGATCTGACCGAAACACTATCGGTGGGTGTCCGGGGCGAATGGTTCCGCGATGACGACGGTTTCCGGGTGTTCTCGCCCGGTCGGACGCTCAGCCTAGTCGATCCGATTTTCGTGGACGATGGACAAGGCAATGTGGTCGGCCTGAATCGTCCGAGCAGCTACTACGAAGTGACCCTGGGCCTCAACTGGAAACCGCTGAAGTGGGTCATGGTGCGACCGAACCTACGATACGATTGGGCCGACAACGCCAATGCGTTCAACAATGGCGGCGCCGACGTGAACTACGCCGGAAATCGGCAGAGCCAATTGTTGTTCTCGACCGACGTCGTGATCACTTTCTGAACGTATCTCTACCTTTTCCTCTCTTTCCCCGGTCGATTGGCGAGAACGACACGGACGTCGATTTTGGAGGGCCTCCCCGGCCCTCTTTCTTTTCATTCAGCATGCTGTCGCAGCGCGGGAATCGCCGCGCGGAGGTAGGAAACCATCGACCAGAGGGTCAATAGCGCCGAGACCAGCAGCAAAAACTGGCCGAACTGTTTCAGCGGCTGTTTCCAGACGTCCATACTCAACAGCAGTGTGATGATAGCGACCATTTGCGCGGTAGTCTTCCACTTTCCCAACGAGGAGACGGCGACTTGATGGCGCTGGCCGATTTCCGCCATCCATTCGCGTAGCGATGCAATGGTGATTTCGCGCCCGATGATGACCGCGGATGCGATCGCGACATAGGGACTGGGGTCCGCCTGGACGATCAATACCAGGGTGACGGCGACCATCAACTTGTCCGCCACGGGGTCCAGGAACGCACCGAACACGGTGGTCTGGCTCATTTTGCGGGCCAGATAACCATCCAGCCAATCCGTCACCGCGGCAACCGTAAAGATCACCGCACAAAGGATGTGGGTGCCCCGCCAAGGCAGATAGAAGGCGATTACCAGCACCGGAATCAAGCCGATCCTGACCAGCGTCAATGCAGTAGGGAGGTTGACAGCCATCATTACGATTCGTGGTGGTGAAACATGGCGTAGATCCTTTCCGCCAATTGTTGATTGATGCCCTGGACGTTGCGCAGCGCATCGATTCCCGCGCGGCTGACCTCCCGCAGGCCGCCAAAATGTTTCAGCAGCGTCTGCCGCCTCTTCGGTCCGAGACCTTCCACCGTATCCAGCACCGACTGGCGGCTGGCCTTCTTGCGTCGCTGCCGGTGGCCGGTGATCGCAAACCGGTGCGCCTCGTCCCGAATCTGCTGGATCAGCAGTCGCGCTGGGGATCCCGGCGGCAACACGATGCCGCCTTCATTGTGGGCGGAAAATAACATCTCGGACCCCGCGCGCCGGTCCGGCCCCTTGGCCACACCGACGACCGCCAAATCCGCGACACCGAGTTCGAGCAAGGCCTCGCGTACCGCCGCGACCTGGCCTTTGCCGCCATCGATGAACAACACATCCGGTCGGGGAATCTCGCCCGTTCTGACCCGCTGGTAACGCCGCCGCACAGCTTGGGCCAGCGCGGCGTAGTCATCGCCCGGAACGATGCCTTCAATGTTGAAGTGCCGGTAAGCCGATTTCAAGGGTCCTTCTCGGTTAAACACGACACAGGAAGCGACGGTTTGCGTCCCTTGCGTATGACTGATATCGAAGCATTCCAACCGATTGCAGTCGGCTTTCAGGCAGAGTGCGGCGTGGAGCGCCTCGAAGCGATCATTGAGGTCGGATCGAGCGGAAAGTCTGATGCGTAGCAGGTTCTCCGCGTTCGTGATCGCCAGGTTCAAGCGGCGAAGCCGTTCACCTCGGACGCGTGCCGTAATCTCGACCGCATGCCCGCCATGCCGAGTCAGAACATCGGCTAGCAGCGCACGCTCTTCGATCTCGTGACTGATCAGGATCTCGCGCGGCACCGGCCGCTCAAGATAGTACTGGGGGATGAACGCCTCGATGATGCGCCCTGGGCCATCTTCGTCCGGCACATCCGGAAAGAATGCCCGGTCACCGATCTGTACACCGTTGCGGACAAATAATACCTGGACGCAAGCCGCTGACCCGAAGCCAGCGCAGGCGATGATGTCGAGATCGCCTCCTTCACCTTCGATCGCCTGTTTGGCCAAGATGCCGCGCAACGTCGCGATCTGATCGCGGTACCGCGCGGCCTGCTCGAAATGCTGTTGTTGCGCGGCGCGCTCCATTCGTTGCACCAAGTCGCGGATCAGATGCTCGCTGTTCCCCTCCAGAAAGGTCAGCATGTCCGTGACGTCGTCACGGTACGCCGCCGCATCGATCATTCCGACACACGGTGCCGTGCAGCGATCGATCTGATATTGAAGACATGGCCTGCTGCGGTTCTTGAAGAAGGAGTCTCGGCATTGCCGGACACGAAACACCTTTTTCAGCAGGTTCAGACTCTCCCGGACCGCGCCGGCACTCGAAAATGGGCCGAAATAGCGCCCGTGCTTACGCTTCGCCCCGCGATAGAAGGATACGCGGGGAAATTCCTGGTCAGTGCTCACATGAATGTACGGGTAGCTCTTGTCGTCCCGCAGGTTGATGTTGTAGCGCGGACGATGAGTCTTGATGAGCTGATTTTCCAGCAACAGAGCTTCCCGTTCGGTGTGGGTCACGGTGACCTCGACGCGGGCCACACGCGCCAACATCGCCCGCTGCTTCGGCGAATTCTCCTTGAGATTGAAGTGACTGGCGACGCGCTTCCGAAGGTTCTTGGCCTTTCCGACGTAGATGACTTCGCCCTGCCGATCCAGCATCCGATAGACGCCGGGGCGCTGCGTCAGGGTCTGGACAAAGGCGGCGGAATCGAAGGTCGGGGCTGTGTTCATCGGCGCGCGGCATCTAGGGCCGGTCATTATAAGGTATTGACTCTTGGTTCTTGCCCAGCCGTGGCGACAACGACGGCACTGCGAGCGTCCGGTCGGCGTCGTTACTAAGGTCACGGTTTTGGGTTATGATCGCGAGTTTATTTGTGGTCTCGGAACAAGCGCCAAAGATGCTGCAGCAGATAATCAAGAAGATTCTTGGCAGTCGCAACGAGCGGCTAATCAAGCGAAAGAGGCGAATCGTCAAGAGGATCAACCAACTCGAGCCGAATTTTGCGGCGCTGTCCGATCAGGAGTTGAGCGGCAAGACCCGCGAGTTCCGGGACCGGCTGGAAGCCGGCGCGACCTTGAACGAACTGCTTCCGGAAGCCTTCGCCGCCGTTCGGGAAGCCGCGAAGCGCGTGTTGCAGATGCGCCACTTCGACGTCCAGTTGATTGGCGGCATGGTGCTGCACGACGGCAAGATCGCCGAGATGAAGACCGGCGAAGGCAAGACGCTGGTCGCCACCTTGGCCGCATATCTGAATGCACTTCCCGGCAAGGGTGTCCATGTCGTCACCGTCAACGACTATCTGGCCCGCCGGGATGCGGCTTGGATGGGGAAGATTTACAGTTTTCTCGGCATGAGCACTGGCGTGATTGTCGCGAATCTGACGCCTGAGGAGCGGCGTGAGGCCTACGCGGCGGACATCACCTACGGGACCAATAATGAATTCGGTTTCGACTATCTACGCGACAACATGGCGTTTTCGCTGGATCAGCGCGTGCAGCGCGGCCGCCATTTCGCGATCGTCGACGAAGTCGACTCGATCCTGATCGACGAGGCCAGAACGCCACTGATCATTTCCGGCCCCACGGAAGATCGCAGCGATCTTTACCACAAGGTCCAGAAGCTGATCCCGATGTTGATCAAACAGGAAAAGGAAGGCGGGCAGGGTGACTACTCGGTGGACGAGAAACAGCGCCAGGTATTCCTGACCGAGGTGGGACACGAGCGGATCGAACAACTGCTAGTTCAGCACGGCTTGATCAACCCGAATGAAAGCCTGTATGACGCCATCAACATCCGGTTGATGCACTACATCAATGCCTCGTTGCGAGCACATGCGCTGTTCCAGAAGGATGTGGAGTACATCGTGCGGGATGACCAAATCATCATCATCGATGAATTCACCGGCCGCGCCATGCCCGGAAGACGCTGGTCGGAAGGTCTGCACCAAGCGGTCGAAGCGAAGGAGGGTGTGACGGTCCAGAACGAAAACCAGACGCTGGCGTCCATCACGTTCCAGAACTATTTCCGGCTTTACGCCAAGCTCTCCGGCATGACCGGCACGGCCGACACGGAAGCGCCGGAATTCCATCAGATCTACGGCCTGGAGGTCGTGGTCATTCCCACCAACCAACCGATGATCCGTAAGGATTACGGCGATGTGGTTTATCTCACCATCCGGGAAAAATTCCAGGCGATCATCGAGGACATCCAGGATTGCGTGACGCGTGGACAACCCGTTCTGGTCGGCACCGCTTCGATTGAAAGCTCGGAGGTGCTGTCCGCATTGATGCAGAAGGCCGGGATCGCTCATCAGGTCCTCAACGCGAAACACCATGAACAGGAAGCGCACATCATCGCTCAGGCCGGCCGGCCGGGCGCGGTGACCATCGCCACCAACATGGCAGGCCGCGGAACGGATATCGTGCTGGGCGGCAGCCTCGACGAGGACATTGCTCGCGCCGGCACGCAGGAGTCGGCCGTCATCGAGTCGTTGCGAGGGGAATGGCAACATCGGCACGATCAAGTCGTGCAATCGGGCGGTCTGCATGTGATCGGCTCGGAACGCCATGAATCGCGCCGGGTCGACAACCAGTTGCGCGGCCGATCCGGCCGGCAGGGCGATCCGGGTTCGACCCGCTTCTATCTGGCCCTCGAAGATCCGTTGATGCGGATTTTCGCGTCGGAGCGGGTCGCGGTATTAATGCAGCGCTTGGGCATGCAGGAGGGTGAGGCGATCGAGCATCCGTGGGTGACGCGTGCGATCGAAAACGCCCAACGCAAGGTCGAGGCTCGGAACTTCGATATCCGGAAACAGTTGCTGGAGTACGACAACGTCGCCAATGACCAGCGCAAGGTGATCTATCACATGCGCGAGGAACTGATGGAGGCGGAGGACATTTCCGGCACCGTCAGGGATATGCGGGGCGACGTGGTCCGGAGCCTGATCGATCAGTACATACCGCCGATGACGATGGAGGAGCAGTGGAACGTCAAGGGGCTGGAAGATGCTCTCGAACGTGAACTGGGCGCGGCGGTTCCGGTCGCCTCCTGGCTGGATCAGGACCCGAATCTGCACGAGGAAAGGCTGCGGGACAAGATCATCGCGCGGCTGGAAGAAATCTACGACGCCAAGGTGGCCGCGATCGGCCCACCGATCATGCATCATTTCGAGAAATCGGTGCTGCTGCAGGTACTCGACAACGCATGGAAGGAGCATCTTGCGGCGATGGATCATCTGCGACAGGGTATCCATCTACGCGGCTATGCACAAAAGGACCCGAAGCAGGAATACAAGCGCGAGGCGTTCGAGATGTTCACCTCGATGCTGGACAGCATCAAGGCGGAATTGATCAGTATCGTCTCGCGGGTTCAGGTGCGCAGCGAGGAGGAGATCAAGGTCATGGAGGAACAAGGCCAGGCGCCCGCGGAGAACATTCAGTTCCAGCATGCCGAAATCAGCGCGCTGGATGAAACGGCCGAGGACGAACCCGGACCGGAACCGGAACCGAAGAAAGCGGAGGTCAAGCCATTCGTTCGTGACGAGAGGAAGATCGGTCGCAACGAGGCATGTCCTTGCGGTTCGGGCAAGAAATATAAGAACTGTCATGGCAAATTGGCCTAGCCCGGTTCGATGATGGATCAACCGACGATTTTCCCGGTCTCCGGTATCCGTCTGGGTGCCGTTGGGGCCTCTATCAAGCGAGCCGACCGTGATGACCTGCTGGTTATCGAAACCGTGCCGGACGGGTGCATCGCCGCGGTTTTCACTCGTAATGCCTTCTGTGCAGCCCCGGTCATCGTGGCGCGCGACCACCTGGCCACTCAGCCGCGTTGGCTGCTGATCAATTCCGGCAATGCCAACGCCGGAACCGGCTTGCGCGGCCTGCAGGATGCCCACCGCTGCTGTTCCACTTTGGCGCAACTGGTGCACGCGAAGAGCGAACAGGTCCTGCCGTTCTCGACCGGCGTGATCGGTGAATACCTGCCGGTCGACAAGATCGAAACCGCGCTACCTCACGCCTTGCAGTCTCTGACCGAGGCCGGCTGGGAACGGGCGGCGCGCGCCATCATGACGACCGATACACGGCCGAAAATCGCCAGCCGGCGCTTCGAGATCGCCGACCACCCGGTGACGATCACCGGGATCGCCAAGGGGGCGGGCATGATCCAGCCGAACATGGCGACGATGCTGGCCTTCATCGGCACCGATGCCCGAATCGGTCAAGATCTGTTGCAACAATGCCTGAACCAGGCAGTGGACCAGACGTTTCATTGCATTACCGTCGACGGGGATACATCGACGAATGATGCCTGCGTCGTGATAGCCAGCGGTGCCGCGACCGCATCGCCAATCATCGCCGGTACCCGCGCCCATCGCCGGTTTCAAGACGTGTTGACCGACTTGTGTGCGGATTTGGCCGAGGCGATCGTGCGAGACGGCGAAGGTGCCACCAAGCTGATCCGGATTCACGTGGAGCAGGCTCGGGATGAACGGGAAGCGCGCGCGGTTGCCAAGACGGTGGCTCATTCACCGTTGGTGAAGACCGCCTTTTTTGCCAGTGATCCGAATTGGGGCAGAATCCTGGCTGCCGTGGGTCGCGCCGAGTGTCCCGATCTGGATATCAGCCGAATCGGGATTTGGCTCGGCGACGTCGCCATCGTAGTGGACGGGGAACGCGCGCCGGAATATGCCGAACCGGCTGGCCAGGAGGTCATGAGTCAGGCCGAAATACCCGTGCGCATCTGTCTCGGTCGCGGCACGGCGTCCCAGACCGTGCTGACCTGCGATCTGTCATACGAGTATGTCCGGATCAACGCCGAGTATCGCACCTGATCCCCTCGCTTCCGTGCTTGGACCGGTCGGCGAGCCAGAGTTGCATGTCGCAGTCGGCGTTGTCCGTAGTGACCGGGATCGGATCCTGATTGCACGGCGCCAGCCGGGGGTCCATCTGGCCGGTCTTTGGGAATTCCCCGGCGGCAAGGTAGAAGCCACGGAAACGACGCTGGAAGCGTTGCGACGGGAACTGCGGGAAGAACTCGGCATCGACATCGGTAGTGCGTCGCCGCTGATCCAAGTGCGTCATCGATACCCGGAGCGGCGGGTACTGCTCGACGTCTGGCAGGTGACCTCGTTTGCCGGCGTTCCCCGTGGGCTGCAGGGTCAGACTTTGCGCTGGGTGGACCCGGACGATCTGCAGTATATCGACTTTCCGGCGGCCAACCGCCCGATCGCCAATGCGGCGCGATTGCCGGATCGTTATGCGATTCTGGACAGCGAATCCGGCGATCCGGCGGTGCTGGCCGAACGAATGCAACGCCTGGCCGGGAGAGGGATCCGGATGGTGCAATTGCGCGCCAAGGGTCTGCTGGCGAGCGGCGGGTACCGCGCGTTCGCCGTCTGGGCCATCGACTATTGTCGCGCGAAAGGGATCCGGCTGCTGCTGAACGCCGAGCCGCAGGCGGCGGAACAACTCGGGGCGTCGGGCGTACACCTGAATACAGCAAGTCTGCTGCGTCTGCAGCATCGACCGCTGAACGCGAATCGGTGGGTTGCTGCATCCTGCCACGACGTCCATGAACTGCTACACGCACAGCGCATCGGTGTCGATTTCGCCGTGCTGTCGCCGGTTGCCCCGACCCCCACGCATCCCGGCTGTCCGCCGTTGGGTTGGTCCGTCTTTGCCGACTGGATCAAGGGGGTGAACCTCCCGGTTTACGCGTTGGGCGGCCTGACGGATGCCGATCTGCCACAAGCGATCGGCGCGGGCGCGCAAGGCATTGCTGCGATCCGGGGTTTCCTGTAACGTCCATGCGAACCGCGTGATGCACCACAATGGTTCGGGATGCTTCATTGTGGTGAGGTCAGGATGCTTGGCGTATCCTGTCCCCGCGATCCCGGACAGGACGGTCATGCGACCCGGACCGCTCGGCCGACAGCTTCTACCCACGCTCACACCCGTCCGCGGTGATACGGGTGGGCGCGCACGGCTCGGATGCCGGCGTTCGGTGGTGTCGCGCGGATCCGCCGTGCTTTGCCGCGCCCGCGAGGACGACGGCGGGTCCCGAGGCGCTGCCTCGCGGCTTTGCGGCACAGACGGTTACGGAATCGCCGGGCGTACTGCCTACGGAAGGCATTCTGTAGCGCCGATTTCGGCTGGCGGCGCGAGGGGGGGCGATGCAGGAGGTATCGTCCAGAACCGCCGGCCTAGTTCTGGACGTGCTTGCATTATTGGTATGGTTCCTGCTTACAACAACGCTCGAGTTTTTCCTAAATTTCCCAAGAGGGGAGAAGAATGACACCGAAAGAAGTCCTGCAAATGATCAAGGAAAAGGAAGTCAAGTATGTCGATTTCCGCTTCTGCGACACCCGCGGTAAGGAACAGCACGTGACGGTGCCGGTGGGCACCGTAGACGAGGATTTGTTCGAGGACGGCAAGATGTTCGATGGCTCGTCCATCGCCGGATGGAAGGGAATCAACGAATCGGACATGATCCTGATGCCGGATCCGGCCACTGCCGTCATGGATCCGTTCTTCGATGACGCGACCTTGATCTTGCGCTGCGACATCGTCGAGCCTTCGACGATGCAAGGCTACGAACGCGATCCGCGTTCCATTGCCAAGCGCGCCGAGGCCTATCTCAAGTCCTCGGGGATTGGCGATACCGCGTACTTTGGGCCGGAGAACGAATTCTTCATTTTCGATGACGTGCGCTGGGGGGCCAGCATGGAGGGCTCGTTCTTCAAGGTGGATTCCGAAGAAGCCGGATGGAACTCCGAGAAGGTCTACGAGGACGGTAACATCGGTCACCGCCCGACAGTGAAAGGCGGCTACTTCCCGGTGCCTCCCGTCGACTCGCTGCAGGACATTCGGTCGGCGATGTGCAACACGCTCGAGGAAATGGGCCTCGGGGTCGAAGTGCACCACCATGAAGTGGCAACCGCCGGACAGTGTGAAATCGGCGTGAAGTTCAACACGCTGGTCAAGAAGGCCGACGAGGTGCTGACGCTGAAGTATGTCTGTCAGAACGTCGCGCACGCTTACGGCAAGACGCTGACCTTCATGCCAAAGCCTTTGGTCGGTGACAACGGCAACGGGATGCATGTGCACCAGTCGATCGCGAAGAGCGGGACGAACCTGTTTTCCGGAGACCTCTACGGCGGTCTGTCTGAAACCGCGTTGTATTACATCGGCGGAATCATCAAGCACGCCCGGGCACTCAACGCGTTCTGTAACGCCTCGACGAACAGCTACAAGCGTCTCGTCCCCGGTTTCGAGGCGCCGGTGATGCTGGCCTACTCCGCGCGGAATCGCTCGGCATCGATCCGGATCCCCTATGTGATGAACCCGAAAGCGCGCCGTATCGAGGTGCGCTTTCCGGATTCCACGGCCAATCCGTACCTGGCATTTGCAGCCATGCTGATGGCGGGTCTGGACGGCATTCAGAACAGGATCCACCCGGGCGATGCGATGGACAAGGACCTCTACGATCTTCCGCCTGAAGAGGAGAAATCGATTCCGCAGGTCTGCTATTCGTTCGACATGGCGCTCGATGCACTGAACAACGATCGCGAGTTCCTGAAGCGGGGCGGTGTATTCACCGACGACGTGATCGACGCCTACATCGATTTGAAGATGCAGGACGTGACCCGCCTCCGAATGAGCACGCATCCGGTCGAATTCGACATGTACTATAGCCTCTGAGCCGAACCGGGTCGGTCGATCAAAAACGCCCCGTTTCGGGGCGTTTTCTTTTGGAGCATTCTGCCGGCCTCGCAGCACCGATCGCGCCCGGCGCTGGCGGCGAGGTCCGCAGCGCTGCCGCAACATTTGATCAACACAGAATCGGTTTGATCCGGGATAGTGCCCTGCGATGCCTGCCTGCAGCCGGCCGAGTCTCGGCTGCATGATCCAAGCGATGTATGCCGAGTCTTGCCAGTATGGCGCATGATTTGCTTGTCACTAAATAATGAGTGAGCCCCGATCTGCTTCTTTTTACCGACGCGTTCTCGATCACCTCGTGGACGCGGTGCTGGTATTCGATGAAGGTCTCCGGCTGCTCTACATGAGTTCTTCCGGTGAGATGATGTTCGGCCTGAGTGCACGCCAACTGAAGGGTACCGAGGTGTTGTCGGCGTTGTTCCCGGATGCGCAGTTGACTGCCGATGAGTTCCGGCATGTCATCGACACCGGAATTTCGTTGACGAAGCGGAACGTGGTAGTGAATCAGCTACACCGTTCCATCACGGTCAACGTGACCGTGATGCCGTTGTTCGATGACAAGAAGCCTGGCGTTCTGGTGCAGGTTCAGCAGGTGGACCGACATTTGCGGATTTCGATGGGAGAGCAACTGCTGGCGCAGCAAAATGCCGCCAAGATGCTGTTGCGCGGTCTGGCGCACGAAATCAAGAATCCCCTCGGCGGTCTGCGCGGCGCGGCTCAGTTGCTGGATCGCGAACTCGGCGATGACGAGCTTCGTGAGTACACGAGCATCATCATCGAAGAATCCGACCGGTTGCAGTCCCTTCTGGACCGCATGTTGGCGCCGAACAAACCTCCCCGCAAGGCCTGGTTGAACATCCACCGCGTGCTGGAACGCATCCGGCAGTTGGTCCAGGCCGAAGCACCGCCGGCGGTCACGATCGTTCGCGACTACGACCCGAGCATCCCGGACATGCTCGGTGACCCGGACCAGTTGATCCAGGCGATATTGAACATCGTTCGGAATGCACTGCAGGCGGTTGGCGACAAAGGCGAAATCACGCTGCGTACGCGAATTCATCGCCAGGTCACAATCGGTACCCGGCGCAGCAAGCTGGCGATACGGGTCGACATCGTCGACAGCGGCCCCGGGATCGATCCGGAACTCGTGAGCCAGATCTTCTATCCGATGGTCACCGGGCGCGCCGAAGGGACCGGACTCGGTCTGTCGATCGCACAGTCTCTGATCAATCAGCATGGAGGCCTGGTCGAATGCAGCAGTTCACCGGGATGTACTGTTTTCTCGATCTTTTTGCCTTTGGAGAAAGTCAATGAAGAGCGGAGCCCAAGTCTGGGTAGTCGATGATGATCGTTCAATCCGGTGGGTGCTGGAAAAGGCTCTGCAAAAGGCGTCGCTGGACACTCGGAGTTTCACCAATGCGAACGCCTTGCTGGAAGCACTGTCTGATGAAACGCCGGATGCGATTCTGAGCGACATCCGGATGCCGGGGGTCGACGGACTGGAACTCTTGAAGAGGATTCAGCAAGAGCACCCGGATTTGCCGGTCATCATCATGACCGCACACTCCGATTTGGAGAGTGCGGTGTCGGCGTTTCACGGCGGTGCCTTCGAATATCTGCCCAAACCCTTCGATGTCGACGAGGCGGTCGATCTCGTCCGACGGGCCTGCGCCCACTACCGCAGAAATGAACAACCGAGTGAGCCTGCCGTCGCCGGCCGCACGCCGGAAATCATCGGCGAGGCGCCGGCGATGCAGGAAGTGTTTCGAGCCATTGCGCGGCTGGCACGCTCACATATCACGGTATTGATCAACGGCGAATCGGGCACCGGAAAGGAATTGGTGGCGCGCGCGCTGCATCGGCACAGCCCGAGGACCGACAAGCCGTTTATCGCGCTCAACATGGCCGCCAGTCCGCGCGACCTGCTGGAGTCGGAATTGTTCGGCCACGAGCAAGGCGCCTTCACCGGCGCACAGGCGAGACGGGCCGGCCGCTTCGAACAGGCTGACGGCGGGACGCTGTTTCTCGACGAGATCGGTGATATGCCGGCGGAACTGCAGACCCGTCTGTTACGGGTGCTCGCGGTCGGCGAGTTCTTTCCGGTCGGTGCCCACACACCGGTCAAAGTGGATGTCAGGATCATCGCGGCGACCCACCAGAACCTCGAAACCCTGGTGGCGGAAGGCCGGTTCCGCGAGGATCTGTTTCATCGCATCAACGTGATCCGCATCCACATCCCGCCGTTGCGTGAACGGCGGCAGGACATCCCTCTGCTGCTGCGCCACTTTCTAAAGGAAGCCAGCGTGGAACTCAACGTCGAGACCAAGATCCTGCTGCCCGACGTGGAGAAATACCTATGCGACCTCGAGTGGCCCGGCAACGTCCGCCAGCTCGAGAATACTTGCCGCTGGATCACCGTGATGGCGGCTGGCAAGGAAGTGCATCTCGACGACTTGCCGCCGGAACTGCTGCAATCCCGGAGCGAACCCGTGACCTTGGGGGAGAATTGGGAGACGGCGCTGGGGCAATGGGTGGATACCCGCCTGCGCCGCGGCGACCACAACGTCGCCAAGGATGCGATCGATTCGGCGGAGGCCATCCTGATCTCGACCGCGCTGCAATTCACCCGCGGGCGCCGTCAGGAGGCGGCCAAATTGCTCGGCTACGGACGGAATACACTGACCCGAAAAATCAACGAACTCGACCTCGACGTATGAGGTGTCGCTGGCTCTCGCCCTGCGGCAACAGCACGGGCGTAGGAAAGTTCAACAGCGCGAGTGATGTGAGATAATTCCGACAGAGGTGCCGCCGGCTTCGGCGAGCCATCCCGAAGGTCCCGCCCAGGATTCAACCATGTCGAGATCTACCCCCCCGCAACTGGAACTGAAACGTATCATGCCAGCGAAACCGTTGACCAAGAGCAAACCGAATCTGTGGCTCAGTGAACTACCGGCTCTGGGCGATCAGTCCACCGATCTCAGTTCGGATGTGCGGCGCCACTTCAGCCTGACGCTGGGAAGAGACAAGTCCTGCAAATCGGCACACTACACCTATACGGCGTTGGCGCTCACGGTCCGCGACCGTTTGATGGAGCGCTGGAAAAATACGCTGTATGCCTATGAAGAGACGGATTGCCGGAAAACCTACTATCTGTCATTGGAATACCTGCTCGGCCGAACCCTCAGCAATGCCATCCTGAACCTCGGCATCAACGACGCCCTCGGCGCCGCATTGAACCAGTTGGGCCTGGACCTGGAGGAGTTGGTGGACAGCGAGCACGATGCCGGGCTCGGCAATGGCGGTCTCGGACGGCTCGCTGCATGCTTCGTCGATAGCTGCGCGACGCTGCAACTGCCGGTCGTCGGCTACGGACTGCGCTACGAGTACGGCATGTTCCGTCAGCATATCGAGAACGGGTACCAGGTCGAGGAACCGGACCATTGGCTCCGGGACGGCCATGTCTGGGAGTTGGAGCGTCCCGAACTGACGGTCAGAATACGATTTGGAGGGAGGACGGAACGCTACTCGGAGCAGGACCGGCGTCGGCGGCTGCGCTGGGTGGATACTAACGACGTGCTGGCAGTGCCTTACGATGTGCCGATCCCGGGCTACCGAAACGGTACCGTGAATACCCTGCGACTGTGGAAGGCGGCCGCGACCGACGAATTCGATCTCAACGACTTCAATGCCGGAGATTACGCCGAGTCGGTCCGGTCAAAGAATCTGGCCGAAAACATCACGATGGTGTTGTATCCGAATGACGCCAGCGAGAACGGGAAGGAACTTCGCCTCCGGCAGCAATACTTTCTGGCGTCGGCCAGCCTGCAGGATGTGCTGCGCAAGTGGGTCCTGACCCACGGAGAGGATTTCACGGACTTTGCGGCCAAGAACTGCTTCCAGCTCAATGATACGCATCCCAGCATTGCAGTGGCGGAGTTGATGCGTCTGCTGATGGACGAGCATGACCTGGATTGGGATGCCGCTTGGGACATCACCCGCAACACGATGGCCTACACCAACCACACGCTGTTGCCGGAGGCACTCGAGCGTTGGCCGGTGCGGCTGTTCGAGCAGATGCTGCCCCGCGTGCTGGAGATCATCTACGAGATCAACGCCCGTTTTCTGGGCGAAGTCGCGAACCGGTGGCCAGGCGATCTGCAGCGACTCGGTCAGATGTCCTTGATCGAGGAAGGTTACGAAAAGCATGTACGGATGGCCTACCTCGCCATCGTCGGCAGTTTCTCCGTCAACGGGGTTGCGGAGCTTCATTCCAACCTGCTGATGCAGGGACTGTTTCGCGATTTCTACGAGCTGTGGCCGCACCGCTTCAACAACAAGACCAACGGCATTACCCCCCGGCGTTGGCTGGCGAACTGCAACCCTGAACTGAGCAAGCTGGTTACCGAAGCCATCGGCGAGGGCTGGATCACCGATCTGTCGCGGCTCAGCGGCTTGCGCAAATTCGCCGACGACGCAGCGTTCCGGGAACGCTGGAGGGTGATCAAACACGCGAACAAGGAACGCCTGATGCAGTTCAAGAAGAGAGAACTGGGGCTGGACATGGACCCGCATGCCATGTTCGACGTTCAGGTGAAGCGGATGCACGAGTACAAGCGGCAATTGCTGAATGTACTTCACGTCATCCATCTGTATGATCGAATCAAGCGGGGAGACGCGGCGGCCTGGACGCCACGCTGCGTTTTTTTTGGAGGCAAAGCGGCGCCGGGCTACGCCATGGCGAAACTGATCATCAAGCTGATCAGCAACGTCGCGACGGTGATCAACCGCGATGCGGCGCTTGCGGATTATCTGCGGGTAGCGTTCGTGCCGAACTATCGGGTTTCCGCGATGGAGGTGATCTGTCCCGGCACCGATCTCTCGGAGCAGATTTCCACTGCCGGGAAAGAGGCATCCGGTACCGGCAACATGAAATTCATGATGAACGGGGCGTTGACGATCGGAACCCTGGACGGGGCCAATATCGAAATCCGCCGGGAGGTGGGTGAGGACAACTTCTTCCTGTTCGGACTGACGGCAGAGCAGGTCGAATCCCTGCAAACACATTACGAACCACAAAGCTACATCGACGCCAGCGAGGACCTGCAGCGCGTGATGCAGTTGCTGGAAAGCGGCTATTTCAATCAGTACGAACCGGGGCAATTCGAGCCGATCATTCACTCGATCAAGAGTCGCCACGACCCGTGGATGACCGCGGCCGACTTCGCCAGCTACGTGGAGGCGCAGCAACGTGCCGCACAGGCCTACCTGGATAAGGAGAACTGGACGCGCATGAGCATCTTGAACACCGCAGCCAGCGGGTATTTCTCGACCGACCGCACGATTCAGGAATACAACCGGGACATCTGGAAACTGAAGTCCATCCCGCCGCTCGCCGCCAACTGAGGATCGGGGTCGACGGCCTTACGAGGAAGCCGGCGCGTGTTCGAGATCGTGCTGTTCCAGCCGGAAATTCCACCCAATACCGGCAACATCATTCGGCTAACTGCCAACACCGGCGCGACGCTGCATTTGATCCACCCGTTGGGTTTCGATCTGTGCGAGCCGAATTTGCGCCGGGCTGGGCTGGATTATCGGGATACCGCGCGAGTTCGGCAGCACGGCTCGTGGCAGGAGTTTCGGGATGCGGTACTTCCGCCGCGCGTTTTCGCGCTGAGCACCAAAGGCTCCCGCCGCTACACCGAAATCGCGTTCCAATCCGGTGATGCGCTGCTGTTCGGTTCCGAATCGTGCGGTTTGCCAAGCACACTGATGGATTCGGTCGATCCGGGCGCGCGGCTTTATATCCCGATGGTCGCAGGCAACCGCAGCCTGAACCTTTCCAATACCGTCGCGATCGTGCTGTACGAGGCCTGGCGTCAATGCGCGTTCTCTGGAGCCAAGCGACTGTCCGCCGGCCAACCCGGTTAGCAACCGTTAACCCGGCCTGAGGGGCCGGGTCGAGCCAGGGCAGGGATGCCAGGGCGAGACCGGAAATACCGGGCGGCGGCTATTTACGAACCTGATGAATAAGGGAGCGCCTCGGCTTTCTGGCCTCGGAGCAGGAGGTTCCGTACCGCTTCCAGCGGCGGTAGCGCCTCGTAGAGGATCCGATAAACCTGCTCGGTAATCGGCATGTCGATCCCATGCCGGTGCGCTAGCCGATAGATCAGCTTGGTGGTCGCAACCCCCTCGATTTCCTGACCGATCGCGGCAATCGTCTCGGCAGACGTCTTGCCTGCACCCAAACCTAGGCCGAAACGCCGGTTACGGGATTGATTGTCGGTTGCCGTCAAAATCAGGTCACCGAGTCCAGATAGGCCCATCAGCGTCTCGGCACGACCACCCAAGGCCATGCCGAGCCGCATCAACTCAGCCAGCCCTCGCGTGATCAGCGCCGCCCGGGCATTGGCTCCAAACCCGAGACCGTCGGAAACGCCTGCTGCGATCGCCAATACGTTCTTGGTCGATCCGCCAAGTTGGACTCCGATGATGTCGTCGCTGGTATAGGCGCGGAAAGCGTCGTTGTGGAGACGTGCGGCCAGTTTTGCGGCGAAGCCTTCGTGCTTGGATGCGACCGTGATCGCAGTCGGAAGGCCCGCGGCGACTTCCGCTGCGAACGTCGGACCGGACAAAACAGCGGCTGGCCGGTCGGTTCCCAACTCGTCCTCGACGACTTCGTGCAGCAACCGGCCGCTGGAAAGTTCCAGCCCTTTGGTGGCCCACGCGACCCCGACCCCGACCCCGATGAGAGGGGAGAAGGATCGCAGCAGCGCATGAAATGCGTGGCTGGGTACCGCCAGCAACACGATGTCGGCCGTCTGGACCGCCATCGCGAGGTCACCGCAAACCTCGAGCGCCGCGGGAAATTCGATACCCGGTAGGTATTGTTCGTTGGCGCGACGAGCGGCCAGCCGTTCGACATGGTCCGGATCGTGCCCCCAGAGGACGCAGCGATGCCCGTTGCGGGACAGCAGCACCGCCAGCGCGGTGCCCCACGATCCTGCACCGAGAACCGCAATACTGCTCATGGTCGTTCGGCGCCGATCCGGTTTCCCCGGGGGAATCAGCCGATCAATGACTTCTCACTGGCGATTCGGCCGCTTGCTCGGCCTGCGCCTGAACGTGTTGCGCATAGAGCGCATCGAAGTTGACCGGCGCCAGCAGCATCGGCGGGAATCCACCTTTGACGACCAGGTCGGAAACGACCTCCCGCGCGAACGGGAACAAGATGTTCGGGCAGTAACTGCCGATCAGCGGGCCCAGTTCCTGTGATGTGAATCCCATCAACGCGAATATCCCGGCCTGGCAGACTTCGATCAGGTAAGCGGTTTTGTCTTCCAGTTTCACGGTCACAGTGACCGTGATGCTGACTTCGTACAAGGATTCCTGCAGTTGCTGGGCGTTGCTAGCGAGATTGAATTCGACCTTTGGCTCCCACTTCTGCGTGAAAACCTGCGGTGAGTTCGGAGTTTCGAAAGACAGATCCTTAACATAGATCTTCTGCAGTGCCAGCTGTCGTTCCGGCTGCTGTAGTTCATCGGCCATAGGTAATCCTTAAAGTTTGGAAGGGCGTGATCAGAATGGCGGGTCGACCGGTCATTTCTTGTGCCGTTTTCGGGTGATCGGCAATTTTTGCTCCTCCCAAGCAACCATGCCGCCTTGCAGTTCGTAGACATCGGTGAAACCCGCTTTGGCGAGCTTGCCACATGCCTGCGGTGCACGGGTGCCGGATTGACAGGTCACGATGACCGGGGCGTTCTTGTGGGTTTCCAATTCGTAGAGCCGCTCCTCGATCTTGCCGAGCGGAATGTGCACCGCATTCTCGATGTGGCCATCGGTGAATTCATGCAGTTCGCGGACGTCGATCACGACACTGCCCTCATCGTTCATCAGCGCGACGGCACCCGCCGGCGTGACGAGCTTGTGTTTCCGCATGAGTGTTTCGACCAGGTCTTGCAGTAGCAGGATGGCGACGATGACCGTGGCGGCAACCATGATCCAGTGATTGCCGATGAATTCGAAAATTCGATCCATTGATAAGCCTTGATGTGTTAGGGAAGCGGGGCAGAAACCTGCCGGGAAATCAGTGCGGACAGAAGACGTCTTTCATCATTTCGATCAGCTGCAAAGTGCGCGCATCGTCGACGTAGTAGTAGACGCGGTTGCCGTCCTTGATGCAGGCGAGGATACCTTTGTCTCGCAGGATGCTCAGGTGCTGCGAGACGTTACTCTGCGTGGTGCCTACCCGAACCACGATGTCTTGGACACTGACTTTGCTGTGACCGAGGGTGCACAGGATCTTCAGGCGCAACGGATGCGACATCGCTTTCAGGCAGTGTGCGGCCTGTCGGATTTCGTCGTCGTCAGCGATGGGTGGACGATACGGTGATGTCATGAAGCTCTGCAGCAGGATCGGACGAGCCGGTGCACGGAATTGCGTATCATGCGACGCCTGGCCCGCGACCGGCTGGCAGCGCCGTTCCGAGAATCCAGGGACATGCACGATTCACCACGTGAAGAGCAGTCCAATGATGTCATCCGATGGATTATACGTGGAAGTTCGGCGCTCCTAAACCGGTAATTCGATGGCCGTGGCGCAAGGTCAACGGAACCCGCCTACGATGGAGTCGCTATCAAAGCCGGTGACGGGACCATCGAACCCAGCGCGCGGCGGTTGCTCGGGTAGTAACATCGGCGTGAATCCGGTCACCGCTTTGCAGTGGCGGCCGCCAACCGGAGGGGCGAGAGACGGGGAGACGGACACCGACGGCGAGCATGGCGGCAACTAGCCGTACAAACGGCACGGCAATACGGCAACCAACATGGCTGCCCGATGTCAAATCGCGTGATGTATCGAAATTGTCCCCGATTCGACCGACCGAAAATTCCGCTACGGCGCCGGTTTTCGACGGCAGTAGCGCTGGGTCGTGCCTCTTGCACGCGATTCTAGCGTATCATTGATAAGCTTGACTTTATTCAACAGGCTCGACTGCATGCCCCGGGCAAGAGGCCGGTGTCCGCAGCGGTGCACTACGGCGGCGGTATCCGGACCTGCGATCCGTACGCGGAACACCCGGCTCCGACCGGTGCGGAAGTGCCGCAAAGG
Organism: uncultured Methylococcaceae bacterium; assembly: GCA_964644665.1. GTDB lineage: Bacteria > Pseudomonadota > Gammaproteobacteria > Methylococcales > Methylococcaceae > Methylotetracoccus. The sequence continues at coordinate 8,847 of CAZXXC010000020.1, read as the reverse complement.
CGAACCGACCTGCGGCGGGAAGCTGCCATTCGATTGCCGAGGGCCTGGACGGGGGTCTGAAAATCATGTTGCACACTTCGGTAAATGTTGATGTTGATGAAACGTAATGTTCTCTGCCTGGCTCTCGGGCTCTCCCTTGGACTGGTTGCGACAACCTTGGCCGGCGCCGAGAAATCCGGTGAGAAACCAAGTACCACGATTCCGTACGAAGGTCTGAGGACGTTCTCGGAGGTCTACGGTCGCATTCGCCAGGATTACGTGGAATCCGTGCCGGACAACAAACTGCTCGAGGACGCGATCCGCGGCATGCTGACCGGCCTTGATCCGCATTCGGCGTATCTGGACCAGGAACAATACAACGAACTGAAAGTCGGCACGACGGGGCAGTTCGGCGGTCTCGGCATCGAAGTGGGGATGGAGAACGGCTTCGTGAAGGTGATCGCGCCGATTGACGATACACCCGCTGCGCTGGCGGGGATCAAGGCCGGAGATTTGATCATTCGACTGGACGATCGGCCGGTTAAAGGCATGAGCCTGAACGATGCAGTCAAGATGATGCGCGGCGAACCCGGCAGCTCCATCGTGCTGACCGTCGTTCGGGAAGGAGTGGAGCAGCCCCTGAAGATCAAGATCACGCGCGACGTGATCCGGGTCAAGAGTGTGAAAAGTCGGCTGCTCGAGGACGGGTACGGCTATGTGCGGATCACCAGCTTTCAGTCGCAGACCGGCGAAAACGTCACGGAAGCGATCAATGAGCTGAAGAAGAAAGGGCACTTGAAAGGCCTGGTACTGGATCTCCGCAACAATCCGGGCGGCGTTCTGAACGCGGCCGTTGCGGTCAGTGACGCGTTTCTGGACGGCGGGTTGATCGTCTACACGGATGGTCGGATCGAGGACGCCAAGATGAAGTTCAGCGCGACCCCAAACGATGTGTTGAACGGTGCCCCGATCGTCGTGTTGATCAATGCGGGTTCGGCATCCGCTTCGGAAATCGTGGCCGGGGCGCTGCAGGACCACAATCGAGCGGTGATCATGGGCGAAAAGACGTTCGGCAAAGGCTCGGTTCAGACGATCATGCCAACGAGCAACGGCGGTGCGGTCAAGTTGACCACCGCCCGCTACTACACGCCGTCCGGCCGCTCCATCCAGGCGGAAGGCATCGTGCCGGACGTGCCCATATCGCGCGTGAAATTGCAGATGGCGGAAAAATCCGAGTTCGCGCCCATCAAGGAGGCGGATTTAGCGAACCATCTGAGCAACGACAAGACGCTGAAAAACGACGGCGGAAAATCCAGTGATGCGAAGGACGAGGAGGAAGCCCTGGCGGTTCAGGATTATCCGTTGAACGAAGCACTGAACCTGCTGAAAGGAGTCAGCATCATGCGCCAGCAAAACAAGGGGTTGGCGAAGAGATGAGCGTGTGCGGCGGCGCTGCCGCGCAGAGCGCTCGGTTCGCTAATCATCGACCGGGCGGCCCAGATCACCGGTCAACGGGACGAACGCGACACCCAGAACGTTACGCCGCTCGACTTCGCCGCCAAGGCTTTTCTCGATGACCACCAGTTCCTGATGGGCATAGGGTAAGCCGACTGGTATGACCAGCTTGCCTCCGGGCTTCAGCTGCGCGATCAGCGGGGGCGGGATCGAGGGAGCGGCGGCGGTGACGATGATGCCGTCATAGGGTGCGTGCTCCGACCAGCCGTAGTAGCCATCCGCCTGTCGCACGGTGACATTCCGATATCCCAGTCGATCGAGCCGCGTTGCGGCGCTCGCGGCCAGTTCCGGAATGATCTCCAGGCTGAACACCTGTCGCGCCAGCAGCGAAAGCACCGCAGCCTGATACCCTGAGCCGGTGCCTACCTCCAGCACCGTATCGGCCGGCGCAGGCGCCAACAGGTCCGTCATCAGTGCGACGATATAGGGTTGCGAGATAGTCTGTCCCCGGCCAATCGGAACAGGGCCGTTGTCGAAGGCATAGGCGCGGGACTCCGGCGGCACGAACTCGTCTCGCGGTACTGCCGCCATCGCCTCCATGACCCGCGAATCCAGTCGTTCCTTGCCGATCCAGGTCCGGGTCAGCGCGACTTCCGCTTCGATGTCCTGCAACAGACGAGAGATTTCTGCCATGGGCCGGCCGGTGGTTTGCGACGTCGGCGCCAATTCTAGGCGCCGACAACACGATTCGCCACCGTGACCGCAGCGGTTTTTCAGCGGGACCTGCAGTGCACTCGCGGAATTGTTTCGCTGCCGGACGGTCCAACCGAGAGCGGCGGAAATACCCTACTAGAATGGTAGGGAAAGCTATTGCATCGAGGCGGCGATTGCTTTTTAATGCGAGCGCAAAACGATGGTCGCTCGCATCCTGGCCGTCGTGAAGCGTTTCAATGTCTGAGAGCGAGAACGTAATGACTGCACGGCCGTGGAATCGGGATCATGTCCGCGATATCGCCCGCCGCTCGAAAGAACGACCCGGTGCATTGCTGGTGGTTCTGCATGGCATACAGGATGAATTAGGTTACATTCCGCCCGAGACGGTGCCGCTGATCGCCGATGAACTGAACCTGTCCCGCGCGGAGGTGCATGGCGTGATCAGTTTCTACCACTACTTTCGCGACGCGCCACCGGGGCGCCACACCCTGCACATCTGTCGCGCCGAGAGCTGCCAGTCGATGAATGGCGCCGCACTCGAGGAGCACGCCAAACAACGGTTGGGAATCGATTATCACGAAACCACCCCGGACGGTGCATTCACTCTGGAGCCGGTTTACTGCCTCGGTAATTGTGCCTGTTCGCCGGCGCTGATGGTGGATCAGGAAATCTTCGGGCGCGTCACGCCCGAGCGTTTCGACGAGATCGTGGAGGAGGCCAAGACCCGATCATGAGCGCCACCATCTACATCCCTTGCGATTCGAGCGCGCTGTCGCTGGGCGCCGAACGTGTGTTCCGGGCGATCCTGGAAGAAGGTGCGAGCCGCGGTGTCGATCTGAAGATCATCCGGAACGGCTCGCGTGGCCTGTATTGGCTGGAACCATTGATCGAAGTCCAGACCCACGCGGGACGCATCGGTTACGGCCCGGTGCAGAGCCATGATGTGCCTTCCTTGTTCGAAGCCGCATTCTGGAACGGTGCCGAGCATCCGCTAAGACTCGGTTTGACAGCCGATCTTCCCTATCTGAAGAAGCAGGAACGCCTGACGTTTGCCCGGGTCGGTATCACCGACCCGATCAGCATCGAGGACTACCTGGCTCATGACGGCTATCGCGGATTGCGTAGGGCGCTGGATCTTTCACCGGCCGAAATCGTCAAGGAAGTGACGCAATCCGGTCTGCGGGGGAGGGGCGGCGCGGCATTCCCGACAGGTATCAAATGGAATACGGTACTGAACGCGCCGTCCGAACAGAAGTTTGTCGTTTGCAATGCGGATGAAGGGGATTCCGGCACCTTTTCGGACCGGATGATCATGGAAGGCGATCCGTTCGTCCTGATCGAAGGCATGACGATTGCCGGTCTCGCAGTCGGTGCCACGCAAGGTTATATCTACCTGCGGGTGGAATACCCACATTCTCTCCGCAGTCTGAATGCGGCCATCGAAGCCGCCTATGGGGCCGGATATCTGGGCAAGGACGTCCTCGGTAGCGGCAAACCGTTCGATCTGGAGGTCCGTCTCGGCGCAGGGGCTTACGTCTGCGGCGAGGAAACCTCGTTGCTCGAAAGCCTCGAAGGTAAACGCGGTCTGGTTCGCTATAAGCCGCCGTTGCCGGCGATCGAGGGCTTGTTCGGCAAGCCGACCATCATCAACAACGTGATTTCATTGGCCACGGTTCCGATCGTGCTGGACAAGGGCGCGGAACATTACCGCGATTTTGGATTGGGCCGGTCCCGCGGTACGCTGCCGATTCAACTGGCCGGCAATATCAAGCGTCCGGGCCTGATCGAGAAGGCGTTCGGAATCACGCTGCGAGAGCTGCTTTACGATTACGGTGGCGGCTCCGCCAGCGGCCGGCCGATTCGCGCGGTACAGGTCGGCGGACCACTCGGCGCGTATCTGCCCGAATCGCAGTTCGACGTGCCGCTGGACTACGAGGCGTATGCCGCCATTTGGGCCGTACTCGGGCACGGCGGGGTCGTGGTGTTCGACGACCGGGTCGACATGGCGCGCATGGCGCGCTATGCGATGGAGTTCTGCGCAATAGAGTCCTGCGGCAAATGTACGCCCTGCCGAATCGGCTCCACCCGCGGTGTCGAAGTCCTCGACAAAATCATCGCGCGGCGAAACCATGGCCAGAATCTGGAACTGCTGCGTGACCTGTGCGACACCATGCTGAACAGTTCGCTGTGTGCGTTGGGCGGTATGACGCCTTATCCGGTGTTGAGCGCATTGAACCATTTTCCCGAGGATTTCGGCGCGGACCGTGCCGAAGCGGCATAACTGTGCACCGGCGGCAATCCGCGGAAAGGGAATGCCGATCGTTCCAACTGAACGGCGCAATGCTGCGCCGAGGTGATCAAGAGGTAAGCCCCATGGCTCTGCGAGACAAAGATTACGGCACCCCCGCAAGTCAGTCGACCCAGATGGTCAATCTCGAGATCGACGGATTCCGCGTCAGTGCCCCGGAAGGAACCTCGGTCATGCGAGCGGCCGCCAGCATCGGTATCGAAATCCCGCGGTTGTGCGCGACGGACAGCCTGGAGCCGTTCGGCTCCTGCCGACTGTGTGTGGTTCAGATCGAAGGCGGACGTGGTTATCCGGCCTCCTGTACCACACCGGTTTCCGAGGGCATGAAAGTCTGCACCCAGAATGACAAGCTGGCACAGATCCGTCGCGGCGTGATGGAATTGTATATTTCGGATCATCCGCTGGATTGCCTGACCTGCTCCGCAAACGGCAACTGCGAGCTGCAGGACATGGCCGGCGCGGTCGGCTTGCGTGAGGTGCGCTACGGCTACGACGGCGAGAACCATCTGAAGGCCGAAAAGGATGAAAGCAACCCGTATTTCACGTTCGAGCCCTCGAAATGCATCGTCTGTTCGCGTTGTGTCCGGGCCTGCGAAGAAGTGCAGGGGACTTTTGCGCTGACGCTGGACGGCCGCGGCTTCGACTCGAAGGTGTCCCCCGGCCAGATGGAAGATTTCATGGATTCGGAGTGCGTGTCCTGCGGCGCCTGCGTGCAGGCCTGCCCGACCGCCACGCTGATGGAGAAAGCCGTGATCGAGCGCGGTCAGCCCGAGCACAGTGTGATTACGACCTGTGCCTACTGCGGGGTCGGTTGTTCATTCAAGGCCGAAATGAAAGGCGCCGAGGTCGTGCGGATGGTGCCGAACAAGGACGGCCATGCCAACCACGGACATTCCTGCGTGAAGGGAAGGTTCGCCTTCGGCTACGCGACGCACCCCGACCGGATCACCAAGCCGATGATCCGATCCAGCATTCACGAACCCTGGAGAGAGGTTAGCTGGGAACAGGCTATCGACTACGCGGCCTCCGAGTTCAAGCGGATACAGGCCAAGTACGGCCGATATTCGGTCGGCGGGATCACCTCCAGCCGTTGCACCAACGAGGAGACTTATCTGGTTCAGAAGCTGGTCCGGGCCGCATTCGGTAACAACAACGTGGATACCTGTGCCCGTGTCTGCCACTCGCCGACCGGCTACGGGTTGAAGCGGACTTTCGGCGAATCGTCGGGCACCCAGACTTTCGACTCGGTCATGAAGTCGGACGTGATCATGGTGATCGGCGCCAATCCGACCGATGGCCATCCGGTCTTCGGCTCGCTGATGAAAAAGCGCCTGCGACAAGGTGCGAAATTGATCGTCGCCGATCCGCGCGCCATCGATCTGGTGAAATCGCCGCATGTGAAGGCGGACTACCATCTGAAACTGAAACCGGGTACCAATGTCGCACTGATCAATGCATTGGCGCATGCGGTCGTCACCGAAGGTTTGTCCGACGAGGCCTTCGTCGAGGCCCGTTGCGACGTGACCTCGTACGGCAAGTGGCGAGACTTCGTCGCTCAGGAACGCAACTCGCCGGAAGCCACCGAATCAGTCACCGGGGTGCCCGCTGCGATGGTCCGGGGCGCGGCACGGCTGTTCGCTACGGGCCGCAACGGCGCGATCTATTACGGCTTGGGTGTCACCGAGCACAGCCAGGGTTCGACGATGGTCATCGGAATCGCCAACCTGGCGATGGCCACCGGCAACATCGGCAGGGAAGGGGTGGGAGTCAACCCGCTGCGCGGACAGAACAATGTACAGGGCTCCTGCGACATGGGCTCGTTTCCGCACGAGTTGCCGGGCTACCGGCATGTGTCCGATTTCGAAACCCGCGCGTTGTTCGAATCGGAATGGGGCGTCACGCTGGAGTCGGAACCGGGACTTCGCATCCCGAACATGTTCGTATCGGCGCTGGAAGGCAGTTTCAAGGGGCTGTACGTCGAAGGCGAAGACATCGCACAGTCAGACCCGGACACGCAGCATGTGCTGGCCGCGCTGCAGTCCATGGAGTGCGTGGTGGTCCAAGATCTGTTCCTGAACGAAACCGCCAAGTTCGCGCATGTGTTCCTGCCCGGTTCATCGTTCCTGGAGAAGAACGGTACGTTCACGAATGCCGAACGCCGCATCTCACCGGTGCGTAAAGTCATGGCGCCGCTGGGCGGTTACGAGGACTGGCAGATCACCCAGATGCTTTCCAATGCGCTGGGCTATCGGATGAGCTATCAGCATCCTTCCGAGATCATGGATGAGATCGCACGGCTGACACCGACCTTCAAGGCGGTCAGCTACGATAAGCTGGAACGACTGGGCAGCATCCAGTGGCCATGCACCGACGAGAGTCCCGAGGGGACCCCGATCATGCACACCGACCATTTCGTGCGGGGCAAGGGGCTGTTCATGCCGACCGAGTATGTCCCGACAGAGGAACGGACCTCGGCCCGGTACCCGCTGATCCTGACCACCGGCCGGATTCTGTCCCAATACAATGTAGGCGCCCAGACGCGCCGCACCAAGAATTCCGAATGGCATGCGGAGGATCGGTTGGAAATCCATCCGCATGATGCAGAGGTAAGGGGAATCCAGGACGGAACTTGGGTCGGTATCAAGAGTCGGTCCGGGGAAACCGTATTGCGAGCAAAGGTGTCTGAGCGCATGCAGCCGGGAGTGGTGTATACCACGTTCCACTTTCCCGAATCGGGCGCCAACGTGATCACTACGGACAATTCGGACTGGGCCACCAACTGCCCGGAATACAAGGTCACTGCGGTGCAGGTGACGCCGGTGACGGCGCCTTCTGACTGGCAGAAGAATTATCGCGAATTTTCCGAACAGCAGTTGGACCTGTTGGAACAGGCGGGCGCCGTCACAAGCTGACATGGGCGCGATGACGGCTATCGCCGGCGAGTTGGGCTGGCCGAGTTACCAGCAGAGCACGGTCGATCGCTGGCGTGGCCGCGAGCACATTCGGCAGGATGACTACGTGGCCGAGGAGGTGCCGGTCGCGCTGGTCTACAACCAGCTTCCTCACGTGGTCATGCTGGCGACGCCGTTGGACCTGGAAGACTTCGCGGTGGGTTTTTCGGTCACCGAAGGAATCGTGCGATCCGCGCAGGAAATCGCGTCCGTCCGGGTTTTCAATCGGGCGGACGGGATCGAAGTTCGCATCCGGATCCCGGACGATCGGTTTGCCTGCCTGGGCGAGAAGGCCCGCAATCTGACCGGGAGGACCGGCTGTGGATTATGCGGCGCAACCAGCCTGAAGCACGCGGTACGGCGTCCGCCGCCGGTGCGGTCGGCGTTACGGGTGGGGCCCGAGGATCTACATTCGGCGCTGCGCGGACTTGCCGAATTCCAGACGCTGAATGCGATCACCGGCGCAGTCCATGCCGCGGCATGGGCGCTGCCTGAATGCGGGATCCAGAAGCTGCGGGAGGATGTCGGTCGCCACAACGCACTGGACAAGCTGATCGGTGGGCTATTCCGTGCCCGCTTGCATCCCGGCGATGGATTCGTGGTCGTGACCAGCCGTGCCAGCTATGAATTGGTCCAGAAATGCGCCGCGGCCGGGGTCTCGCTGCTGGCGGCGATCTCCGCCCCGACGGGGCTAGCCATCCGACTCGCCGAAGACTCCGGCGTCACGCTGATCGGGTTCGCCCGGAACGGCACGCACGTGATTTACGCGCACCCCGATCGACTGAGCGAACCCGTCCCGGCCTGATCATCCGTGCTGTGTTCTCGGCGGATCGAGCGGCGGGAGACACCGCGCGACTCACCGGTGCGACCCAGCCCGACTCCATCTACAGCACCAAAATAGAGAGCCCCGTGCAATGAAGCACATCGAGAATCTGGTGAAAATGGCCAACGATATCGGCGCCTTTTTTGCCGGTGAGCCCAATCACCAACTCGCAGTACATGGTATCGCCGATCATCTCCGACGGTTCTGGGAACCCCGCATGCGCACCGCCATCATCGAGCATAATCGCCAGGGTGGCATGGGTTTGTCGGAACTGGCGCGTGAAGCGATTCAGCAGTTGTCCGATGATGCCCAGACTCTGGTGGAATCGGGGGATGGTTGATTCTATCCGCCCCCGGAATCACCGACCTTACCGACGCCAGTGTCGGTTTTCAGCTGAATTCGCCGCCCCCGGCAGCTTCGCTGGCGAATTTTCCGCGGCACATCGTGGAAACGTGGCGCCGGTTTCGGTATTCTAGGCTCCGCTTCGGAGAGGTGGCTGAGCGGTTTAAAGCGGCGGTCTTGAAAACCGTTGACGGTTGATCCCGTCCGGGGGTTCGAATCCCTCCCTCTCCGCCACAATCAATCACTTACGATACAGACTTCGCCCTCGAACGGTT
>CAZXXC010000019.1:0-46735 GCA_964644665.1 uncultured Methylococcaceae bacterium | reverse complement strand
CACATTGATTAATAGCCCTACATTACCATACACAACATTCTCCGGAGCATCGGCAACCGCTTTTCATGCCGAGAGTGACGGCTCCGGCGCTCATGTAGCCGGCACCACCGATGCAATACCGTTTGTTTCTGGCAGGAAATACCGGGTACAATTTACGCTCACATTGCATTCCGGGGCAGCGCCTTATTATGGCGCTGCTGTTGCTTTCGCCGGGGCTGCCATAGGCGGCGCGAGCTTGTTTAATGAAGCGGTGGAAGGACTCAATACCTATGAATTTACCTGCACCGGCAGCGACACGGGTGTTGTTGAGTTCTGGAATAATTCAGCGCCAGCAAATTACGATATATCTGGCTTTTCTGTTTCTTACATCGGCTGGAAGGATAGCAGCAAAAATGGCCTCGACGCGGCCTGTCCCGCCTCCGGGTGCGCCTTTGTGCAGTTCAATAATATCGTGTCGACCCCTAACGGCTCAACCTACAACTGGGAATCAAAAGAAGCGGGATTTAACCATGAGGATGCCGGAGGCTACGCTTACAAGATCTCCGAGGCGGACGCGTGTGATGCCCTCTTCCTCTTCGGACACAACCTTGGCACCGCTGAAGCGTCTCTATCCGTGGAGTCCACCGACGACGAGGTAAACTGGACGGAGAGGCTCGCGGTCTTCCAGCCGGCGGATGACCGGGCGATCATGAAGCTTCTCACATCCTTCCGGGCAGCGAGCAAGCGCCTGAAGATCGATACCGCATCCGTCGCCCCGTATATCGCCATCGCCATGCTCGGCGTGCGAATGGAGTTTCCCTTCCCTCCGGATTCACCCTATGACCCATACAATATCGGCATCGAATCAGAAAGCGAGCTGTCGGTCCAGGGCAACCACCTGGGCGATGTTATCTATTATTACCCGATCGCGCAGCGCGTCGTATTTTCAAACCCTCTCCGCTCGTTTATCACAGACACCTATAAGCCTTTCTGGGATGCCCATGGAAGGCTTCGCAAATCCTTTGCCTGGGCATGGGACCTGACAGCATATCCGGACGTCGTCTATTTCATGAAACTGACAAAATCCGCCCGCCTCTCCATGCCGCTCTCTGTCGGCACCTATGCTGATTCGCTCGTCCTCGATGTGGAAGGGGTGGCGGAGCCATGACGACCTACGCAGCAGAGCTCGGCGCCGTATCCAGGTTCCCGAACGTGCTCTGCATCGCCACCCTCGACCGCTGCGAGAACACATGCGGATCTTCGCCCTGCACCGCCACGGGTACAAAATGCTACAATACATATTTCACCTGCAAGGACAAGGCACATTTCAGCAAGACAACACTGGATCATGAATATACGTCCGTTAAGTCGCCGCTTCCGTTCCCGGGTCCCCGCCCTTACATCGACGACATAAAATACATCCCCACAGAGATCAAGGACAATCTGACGATATCCGGGAGGGTAAGCATCACGCTCCGGGATGAACCGGAACTGACCGACATCGGGCTCGATCCGTATTACAACACCCGCTCGACAATCCAGGGGACCTATGCAAAGAAGCTCGTGGCCAGAAACCCGAATTACAAAGGGCGCCCTGTGAAGATATACAATGGCTTTTACGGCCTCGCGAAGGGAGATTTTGTCCAGCGGTTTGACGGCATCATCGATAATATCACCATCAAGCGCGGTGGGTGGGTCATCGAGGTCGCCGATCTCCTCAAGAAGCTCGCCGATATCGACGTACCCGCGAAGTCCACTATCAAGCTCGCGGCTGCCATCGATGCAACACAGTTCCAGCTCTCTCTGACCGACGCAACGGACCTCGACGCGGCGAACGGATATGTGAGGATCGGCGACGAGATCATCTTCTATGCGACGAAGACCGGCAACCAGCTCTCGGGGTGTATCCGTGGATGTTTCTCTACCACCGCGGAGACGCACAACCAGAATGACAAGGTTCAGAAGTGCCGGTATTATGCCCCGCAGAGTGCATACGACATCCTCACTACGATGCTCCAGACGGATGCGGGCATTGCCGCAGGGTCGATCGATTCAACCGCCTTTGCCCTGTGGAAGGCATTTGATGCCGATATGCCCTATTTCTCGGCGATCATCAGCGAGCCGATAAAACTGAGCAAGCTCTTCTTCGAGATCATTGACCTAATCGATTGCAAATGCTGGGTCGGCGAGGACCTGAAGATCACCATCAGGAAGAACCTCCCGAACTATCCCGGCAGGACATACCAGGCCTTCACCGACGCCGATAACATCATCGCGAATTCCATCAGCGTCGATCTGAACGCGAAATCACGGGTAAGCAGGATATCCATCTACTGGAACAAGACAGCGATCGGCAAGGACGAGGAGATCTCGAGCTATAACTGCCTCGATGTCTTCACCGACGTGGAAGGTGAAGGCGCGAACCTCTATAACGAATCAGTCGAGAAGAAGGTCTACTGCCGCTGGCTGCGGCTCGACTACATGGACGAGGACCTCGTTATCGCCTACATGAGGCGGGTCGGCGCCAGGATGCTGCGGCTCTGCAAAAACCCGCTGCCGATCATCACATTCGACGTGGAGCTGAAAGACTCCGGGGTCAAGACAGGCGATATGGTGAAGATCACCACCTCGGCGCTGTGCGAGGCTGACGGCTCTGACGTGACGAATGCGGTCTTCCAGATCGTGAGGCGTGAGGAGAAGGGGAACAGGGTATCCCTGAAGGCGCAGAAGTTCCCGAAGCAGAAAATATTCTTCATCCAGAGCGCGGCAGGTGCTGTCGATTACACGTCCGCCACAGACGCGCAGAAGGAATACGGGTTTATCTGCAGCTCGACAACGAAGCAGATGAGTAACGGCGACGAGGGATATTACCTATACTGACGGAGGTGATCCACAATGTCATATCAGGCAATAACGACCGGGGAAATAGACGTTGACAGCCCGGGACACGATGATCTTTTTTTAAAGATAAAAAACAACTTCGATTACCTCTACGCACTTTCCGGTGACGTGATCGATATCCCCAACGGGACACTCGAGATCGATGCCGATGCAGACGGGATCCCGGATAACTTTACACGGGCGCTCTACGCCGGAGGATCGGGGGCCTTCGACACAACCACTCCCGCCCAGGGGGCAAAGGCATACAAGTTCACCCGTACCTCAGGGGCAGGTAACGGCGGAGGATATCTTGAGACGGGCTATCTGCCGATTTCGGAATACATATCACCGAAGTTCTGGTTCAGGCTCAAGGCATCCGCTGCGGGCATAAAGAACATCGTCCGGATCAGGTACTTTGACAAGGACAAGGTTGATCTCTCCGCGGACGAAGATGTCTATTCCTCGACATCAAACCCCACATCCTGGACGGCTTATACTAAATGGGGAGTCCCGCCGGCAAATGCCCGGTACATCAAAATACGGTACATCGGAGGGTACACCGACACTGACGTCGCCGGCGATATCTATTTCGACGACCTGCACTATGACCCGCTTCCGGAAGTGCTTTATGATAACTTCACCATCGCACGCGCGACGAATAACGTGGGATATGCGGATCTCAACAGCGCCTCGATCAAGCTTCCGAAAGGCTTTACCGTGGCAAGATTACCGGTAGATCTTGATTACAGTGATACCGGCGGTGTCGGCGGCGAAGGAGATGGAGGAGCGCGATACAGAATAGGCACGACCTACTCGACGGAATTATTGTTCAGAGCAGTGCTCCCTATCGGCTCAAATTTATTTTATACAAAAGGAGTTCTTGAACTTGACATATCGGCATTGTCCGGGGCACAAACGCTTTATCTCCAATCTAAAGCGAACGGGCCCACTGTAAGCGACTGTGCCGGAGCTGCGAAAACAGACAAGATAGCGACGTATTTCAGATTAGGAGGGTAATATGCTGATATTTCATACGGACCACAACATATTGATGGCGCTGCTCGGAGAGGAAGAATCTTCCGCCGGCGACCACATCCGGAACGGATACCCGGAACTCCTCGAAGACTGGGAGGCCGGCAGGATCCGCGCGACGAAGCTCGAAGGATTTACACCGATGAAATGCCTGGTCATGGATGCCGGCAAGCCCCGTCCCATGACAGACGACGAAGCCAAGGCCCGCGATGCCACCATCGCCTCGGAGGCCTCCGAGCAGGTAGCTGCTGCCGCCCTCGAGGCAAAGATCCAGGCGGAACTCCGCGCCATCGCCATCGAACGCCTGGCAGCGAAAGGAGATTGCTGCTTATCTTAAAAGCTAGCTTCTTCTTCAAAAGGGAACTAATCTTCTCGACAAGTGCCGATCCTTCATTCCAAAACTTGTTATAAGTAACACCTCCATCAAGAAAGGTTTGCATACCTTCTTTTGATGCGACCCTGAGATCATTCAGGTAATCCAGTACCTGGGAAAGCAACCATCTCGCGTCATCCAAGCTCGATGGCTCAAGCCTTTTTTCGGCATACCACCGAGCCTTGAGCGCGTCGAACTCGCGTAAGAAATCTTCTTTTCTTTTTGATTTACGCCTTGGAAGAGACCACAAAAATGCAGCTATACCTGCAAGAGTGGTTATTGCAGGTTCAAATCCGCGATCATAATAGAACCATAAACATGAACCTAAAATTGCTAAGACCCCAATGATCCCAGCCGCTATTTTCATTTTCCTCACAGAAATAATTTCACATGGTTCACATAAATGGTCACAAAGTAGTCACAAGATATTTTAGCCTATTCCAGCAAACCCTTATCAGAAGCGCGCCTGCCGCGACTCGAACGCGGAACCTACGGATTAGAAGTCATAAGTTGAAACACGATTTATCAAGGGTTTGCATCATATCTATAGTCACAAATTGCCATTTTATCTTTTAATATCAATAGTCGCATTCTTTTTCAGCATTCTTCTTTTCAGATGTTTGTCCAGGGCAGCATCAAGGAGTCCCTGGGCACCTCTTAAGTGGTCCATGTCGGCGTGGACGTACATATCTGCGGTGGTGCTCTCTTTCGTATGCCCGAGCCACTTCTGGATGACCTTGATGTTGATATTCCAACCCATCATGTGTGTTGCAAGGGTATGACGGAGGATATGAGGCGTGATGTGCTTATCGATGCCGGCGCGTTCCTTCGCGCGTCTGATGGCCCCACGGACGTCATTAATGCGACCGGTCGTCTTCTGACTTCTGAAAATTAGCCCTGTAGCATTTTCCGGGCGGATAAGGTTGAACCCATATAGGAGCCAATCAGAGACAGGGAGTATTCTCTGTTTACTCCCCTTCCCTCTCACGATGATGACCTTATTTTGCGGATCGAGATCCTCCCAGGTAAGCCCCGTTGCCTCTTTCATGCGTAAACCCAAAGAGTAGAGACAAAGGAAAAACACTTTATAAAAAAGGTCCGCATGGGCGATAAGGCTTATAGCCTCAGGGAGAGAAAGAACGATCTTTTCGATCTTCTCTTCTTTTAGCCGCTTAAAAGTAAATTCTTTCACTGGGATCCCGAGCTCGGACCGGCAATATTCAAGGAAGGCCATAAAGTAAGAGGCTTCTTTATTGACGGTCCGGTTCTTTACGTTCTCCGCTTTTCTCAGGCGTTGATATGCGACAAGGTGCCCCCTGTCGAGTTCGCTCATCTTGAAGTTGCCCAGGTGCCGGTCGAACTCCGTCCGGTATACGTTCCTGATATCCATGAGCGTGGTATCCGATTTGTGGAGCTCGCAGTATTCGAGATACCGAGGGAAAAGCTCCCGTACCGTCGAGGATCCCTGGGGGTTGAGCTCAGAATTTTCGTCAGGTTTTTTAAGATCGTGCTCGATCGCTCGGGCCAGGTCGATATCCGTTACGGTCCTGGGGAGGCCGATCCGCTTCCGTTCCCTGATCCGCTTGCCCTCGTCGTTTTCGTAGTATTCATAATAATCGACGATGAACTGTTGTCTTTCTTCGTTCCAGCGGACGGACATAGATTAACCGTGGTGCCACCAAGCACTTATCTTTGAAGAAATAAAAAGGATGAATCCAAAAAATATTAACAATGATGAAAATATTATAAGCCATCTGGTCCCGCTTGAGCCTGCAATCATAACAAAAATAACTCCGAAAATGATCATCAGTGCTGCGGTCAGCTGTTGTCTTTTCCATTTCTTCCCGGTCAATTCAACGGTAGTAACCTTATTGGGGCTTGGTATCGTCGGTGATTTTTCTATAGGGTAGCCACAGTGGGGACATGCCGCGGCAAGGTTTGATATTTCTTTATTGCATTCAGGACAGCTTACAAGCGCCATAACCCCCCTCCTGATTTTTTATTATATATCTCGGTTGTGCACCGAAGTTCACAAATATCAGCTGTTCTTCGCTTCGGTATTGGGGCCTTTGGGGTTTATTATCTTTTTCATTGCGTCAACGTCTCGTTTGAGGTTCTCAAGCTCCTTGTCGCAGTTTACCGTATAGTGGAATGCGATAATGTTTGATTTGAGGGCTGACTTTATTGTTTCGTTGTCAGATCGCAAAATGTCGGCTGCAGCCTTTAATAAGTCGTTAATATCCTTAGCATAGCTTTCGACAGGTTCAGCAACCACTTCAGCAGGTGCGTAACTGGTTTCAAACATTTCCCCAATACCCGTTATGAACCAATTAATATTGACCTTCATGTTGTTTTTTAGAGCAAAAAGAATATCAGAGCCGGGCATTTTTTTGCCGTTTTCTATCTCGCTGATATACCCGGGGAACGTATTTAATGCGGCGGCAAGTTCTGGTTGAGTGAGATTATTGGTTTTTCTAACTTGGCGTAATCGTTCACCTACTAATTTCTTTCTCTCGTTATTGTAACTTTTTCTTGACATATCTCTCGTTATTGTAATATTCTCTCTTTATGGGTTCAGAAAATCATAAGTTTAAATCTCCACTAAAGCAAAAAGACCGAAGCAGGGGGCGGCTGAACCATCCAAATGGTTTAGACACTGAACCCACAGTTCGCCCCTTGTCTTCCCTATTTTTTAATAAAAGTGCGGTAATGTCAATCATTTTATCAGTATCCAGCATAGTCACAAAATCCAATGTTTGCAATTATAGACTCTCTGGAGGCCTATAATGGAGACATATCTCTCTTTAAAGAAGTGCATCAACGGGGATACCGTCGAAACCGCTAAAGAACTCGGCCTGTCGACCATCACCGTGAACAAGTGGCAGGAGCCGCATACGGATTTCACTGACAGCGGTTCCTATAATCCACTTGACCGGATCAATACCATAATTCACCGCAGTGTCCGTAAAAAGAATCCTCCGGATCGCGCCTACGCCCCGCTGTATTACCTCGCGATGGAGCACGGGTTTGTCTGTATCGCCTTGCCCCGCGCAGGCGATCACGACATGGTGAACGTTGAGCTCGTGAAATCCATAAAGGAGTTCGCCGATCTGGCAGGAGAGACCTCTGAGGCGCTCAAGGACGGAAGAATTTCCCTTGACGATGCCCGGAAGATAGAGGCTGAGGGCAATGAAGCGTTGAGGGCGATAACGACCCTTCTGCACGTTGTAAAGGAAGCAATACGATGAAAGATAATCCGCAACCGGTGCCATTGCACGCTTCATGCAATAGGGGCGATGCCTTGCCAGCTTCGCCCCACCCCCCGGAATTTTTCACAAAAACACAACTCGAAGAGATTACCAGCATTATGAAGAAAAACGCTGCAGAAATGGCTGATATCAGACAGAAGATGCAGAAAATCTATGATCTTTTTTTCGATACCCTGGACAACACGGCCGTCGGTAGCATCGAATATCGGAACGCCATCCGGCTGGCCCGGGCGGGCAACGTCAAGCCTTTGAAAGAGTTTTTGGTTAAATCGAATGGCAGGATCCCTGGCAGGGATCAAAAGGGGGCAGCATGAAAAAGTTCAATAATGATCCGGCGGAGCAGCAAGAACGGCAAGAGCGCCACCAGGCTATCTTTTGGTGGGGTCTTATATTTTTCATATTGTCGTTCGGATCCGGCTGGTGGTTTGGAAGCCAGCATTCTTTTGTCGATGGATATTTCGCCGGGTACAACGCCGCAGGGAACCATATCGCAAAAACAATCAAAACGCGAATGCCGACACTGGAACCGTTTTATCTCTCTGATCTCGGAATCCGTTTTATCCCCAGAGGAAACAATATTGTAAAAATGCGATTCATTACTGATGCCGAGGGCGAGCAGGTTTCCGCTAAACGAGAATGATCTTTTTGCGGGGATAGGGCATCGATCCCGACAAGGTCCTGCCTCAGACCTTCCCCGTTTTTATCGAGGCAAATAAATGACAGGAGGCAGTCATGAAAGCAATCAATTGGGACGTAACGTTGGAGGACGCGCGGACAATCAACAAAATCGTGAAAAGGGCATGGAAGGAAATGGAACCGCATTATAAGGATCCGCTCGATTTGAATATGGACATAACGGCCATTCATGCTAATGGGAACCCTCTCAGGCTCAAAGATCTGCTCGCTGCAGATGATTTCAACTTTTTCCATGACCTATTTGGAATAAAGGAACATCTGGACCGCAAAACTGGGAAATTGAAAGACTTCTTTTCTCCTCGATTCAGCAGGCCAATTAGCAAAATTGAGAAGGCTTACTACAAATCAGTGAAGGCAAACAGCAAGGGGGTGCAGGCATGATACAGAACATTAAGACCAATGCCGGCACGAACTACCTGACCGAGATAGAAGAAAGGAAGCTCTTTAATCTTCTGAAAAACCGCAAGGACAAGCAGGCTGAACGCGACTATGCCCTGCTCAAGCTTTGTAGGATGACAGGTCTCCGGAGAGGCGAAGCCCTGGCGCTCAATGTCGGCGACGTTTATGGCAAGGATCAGATCGCCGTTGACGAGCGGATCGCCGAGAAAGGGGCAACCGGCGAGGTATACCTTCCGATTGATCTGCAGGAGATCCTAAAAAAGTTTATAAAGCTGAAAAAAGGGTGGGGCGAATCTCTCGATGATACGGCCCCTCTTTTCGTCAGCAAGAAGGGCAAGCGGCTCTCCCTGCGCTCGTTCAATGACATCATGGACAAATGGTGCGTTGCTGCCGATATCCCCAGGTACACGCCGCACGCCCTGCGCCACACAAAGGCGCACAGGATCATGGACGACGTGAAGCACCTTTCCGACGATGAAAAGCAGAAGGCCCTCCTGTTCACGAACAAGCAGCTCCGGCACAAATCCATTAACGCGACGATGATCTATACGATGCCCACGAAAGAAGAAATGGAGAAGGTGGCCGCGATATGATCAACCTGCAGATCACAGGTATATATGACATGGGGCTCAAAGGCAAAAAAGCCGGATTCGCCGTTGTCATGAAGGACCAGTTCGGCAATAGATATCAGACAAACCTCACAACCGAGCATATTTATATGGATCAGATAAAAAAGTCCTTTCGAAGAATGAGGCCCTTGCGCTTCCCTGTCGTTGCTGTTGACCTGGGTAGTATTTTTACCACTGCATAAGAGGGCAGAGAACAAATGTCTGCGATGATGATTGAAACCAATAAAGGCTATCAGTGGATGGCAAAGGGAGGGAAGTGGATCTACGTCAACGAGATGAACAACCAGCACCTGGTCAACGCGATCATGAAGCTCGAACGCACACGCAAGACTTCCACAAAAGTTTATTCCGTGCTCATTGAAGAGGCAAAGCAGAGACGGCTTGATACGAAAACGAAGTTGCCCTTTTGCACATGTTAGTATGCGCCAGGTGCGATAGCCCGAATATAGCGCCCCGCTATGATCCGTCCGTGCGCAGGGCAATAGATACCTGCCTTATGTGCGGGACAACAGAATTCAAGGTAGTAAAAAAGGAGGCAATGATGAAAAAAAACAAGCAGTGTTCAGGAGAGGTAACACCAGGATGCACAAGCCCGGCTCAGAAGGAAGGTCTTTGTTATAAATGCTATAAGAAAAAATACGGACATGCGCCATATGAAAAGAAAGGCGGCTCATCGGCTAAGGCCCCCGGCAATGGAAACAAGAAAATCAATATTAAGGTGAGGGGCAAAATCATCGATCAGGGTAAGTTCGCGCGGGAGTTGGCTTCATCGATCACCAAGGCGGCCAAGATCAACGCCGTGCCGGTCAATGATCGTGTTGTTACCGTAGATTTTACAGAATACGCTGCTTTGTATCAGGCCATTGAGGAAAAAGCAAAGGAGGCGTTCCGCACCGTCCCCGGGCAGATCTTGTTTTTAATCAATGAGGCCGCCAGCCCGGCAGCATGACAAACCCTCTTTTTCTCAAATTCCGCGCCCTGATCTCATGGCTCAATACGCAATTCGACAAGACGCAGGTGTCCCTGTGGGACGTCATCGACCGCCTGCCGGATTATGGCCGCGCCCTCAGGCACATGATCAACGAAATGGAACAGGCGTACTTTTCCGACAATCCTCACGCCATGGACGAGGCCGCTGAAAAGATCAAGCGGCTCTATCTCAAGGCCGCCGCGAGGATGCCCTCATGAAAGAGCTGAAACATTTCAACGCCGGCCACGTATGGGGCAAGATCATCAAGGCCGAAGAGAAAGAGACAAAGGACAAGCATACGCCCTTTGTTGAACTGGAGATCGACTGCGGGCACCCCGAGCACGGCAATGTCCGCGCATACGGCCGCCTGTGGGGGAAAGAGAAGGGCGCCGCCTTCCTGGAGTATCTTAAGGACCATAAAGATTACCTGTTCAGGTTCAAAGGATATTACGGCCAGTACGTTGACCATGGAAAGCGATACAGCAGCTACACATTCTACGATTTCGTGAGGCCTGATGAAATTTACAAGGCAGGGACGAAGAACAACGAACCCCGGGCAGCTTTCATACTAACCGGCGGGCTCATCGGGAAAGAATTTGATACCGACGCAGACCCGAAGATCACGATGAACGTGATCCGCTCCGGGAAAGAAATGTCATTTGAGGACTCCCTGGAGGTTTTTCTTTTCGAGCTGGATGGTTTTTACGACATCGAGCCGGGAGATCTCATCGAGGTCCGGGGAGTCCTCAGGAAGAGATCCGCAGAAGATTTTTACGGCGGATCCACCGACGACGCGATCAAACCCTATGTGATGTTCCTGAAAAAAAGAAGAAGCGGTGAGAAAAGTGCGATATGAAAAACACGATGCTCATATTTGCATTGTAGAGCGTTTTTAAGGGGGAGGGGGCTACTACACCATTCATGCAACCGAGAAAATGCGAAATTGAACGGACAGCGATCAGGCAGCCGGCAAATCGCATGGCAACAGTCAGGATCATTCTTAGCCAGGTGAAAAAGCTGAGTGATGCAGCCGCGAAGATCGACCTTGGAGTGACTGTGGTGTTCCGCACCAAAGACGGCAGACAGACACACCTTCAAATAGGTGGTAGACGTGAGTAATACAGAGTCTAATTTAACGGAGGCCATAAAGTCGTTCAAACAATGGCGCCGGTATCGCATCCGTCATGTCCCGAGCAATAGGTGGTGGGAAGGTCACGCACAATCGCCCGAGGATGCTGTGAGGTATGCGAAAGAGGATAACAGGATTTTCCGCGAAGGAGATCTCGACATAAAAGTAAAATCTGAAAACGGTTCCGGAGGATGGGCGAAAGTACGTGTCTGATTTCGAAAGGGTAAAAGAGAGGCTGGATATACAGCTCGTCATCGAGCAGTCGACCGGCTTCGCGATGAAAAGGCATCATCTCGAGGAGTGCCCTTTTTGCGGCGGCCATGCGTGTTTCAGTATTGACCGGGAGAAGGGTTTCTATAAATGCTTCCAGTGCCCGGCCACCGGCGACGTCTTCACCTTCCTTGAAAATTATTACAACATTGACAAGGCAGAAGCCCTCCGGAAAGCAGCGGATCTCGCCGGCGTTGCGCTTGCCGAGAAGAGGCATAAGGACCCGAAGCTCACAACAAAGGAGAGGATCTTTCTCGCCGCTGCAGAGTATTATCACGAGCTCGCCATCTCAAATGGCGGGAAAGCCTATTACATCGATCAGCGAGGGCACAGCGAAGAATCTCTCAAGGCCATGAAGGTGGGATGGTCAGACGGCGGTCTTGCGGATCACCTGGTGCAAAAAGGATTTGTTCCGGGAGACATTAAAGCCTCCGGACTTGCCAAGACGACGTCATCAAACGGATCGCCGCGCCTCGTCGATTTCTTCGCAAAAAACCTCGCCGTATTCCCTCACTGGCTCGACGGCCGCGTCCTCCATTTTACAATGAAGGATCCTCAGAAGAAACACATGTATCAGCTTCCCGCAGAGTCTCGCGTGAAAGAGTGGCGTTTTTATAACCAGGGAGCTCTCGCGCGATTCAGCGAGATCATCGTCGTCGAAGGGGAGAACGATCTCCTTTCAGTGCTCGACGCAGGGATCGGTCATGTCATGGGTCTCATAGGCCAGCCGTCAGATGATCAGATCAAGACGCTGCGGGTGCATTGCGCGAAGAAACATATCTACCTATGGCTTGACAATGACGAGGATCCTGAGAAGCCTCTCACGAAAGGTAAAGGCTTCATCAGGAAGATCTGCACCGAGCTTTCCGGCGAACAGAATATACGCATTATCACCTACCCAGAGGAGTACAAAGACCCGGACGATTACCTCAGGGCCTGTACGGGCGATCGCAAACGCGAGATCAAGCGGCTCCAGGAAGAGGCTGTTGACTATCTCACCTGGGAGATCGCGGAGATCGCGAAGCTGGAAGGGCTTGATAAACGACTAACGGCACTGGAAGGCCGGAAGGTTTTCGCGGCGCTCGCGGAAATGATGGAGGCCGTGCAACTCGTTTACATCGAAAAGCTCGAAGCGATCGGATTCACGAAGAAGGCTATTCAGGAAAAGATCGAGGTGAGTCACGAGCTGGGGCGCGCCCTCGAGCTCTACTTCCATACCCTGCAGAACAAGAGAGAGGGAGATCCGAACCTGGTCGCGCAGATCGTATTCAAACATCTGAGCAAGCAAGGACGTTTTTTCCGGGATAGTGAGCACAAGACATACCTGTTCTACCAGCACTTTATCTATGAGATCGGCAACAACAGACCCTTCAACGCCTTGATGAAAAGGACGACAAAACTGCTTCCAACAAAAGAGCCGGGACGATCGGTCTGGGAAAGCATGGCGTCGGAGGCGTATAATGCAGGGACAAAGATCGACCTGGAAGGATGGATCCACACGGACCGCAACACCGACACGCTGTTTATCAACCTGAACGGTGTGAATAATTCTATCCTCAAGGTCTCAAAAGAACGCATCGAGGAGGTCCAGAACGGGCTCAACGATGACGGGATATTGCTGAGGTCTTCCAGGAAGATCCTGCCGCTCAATTTTCTCCCGGATGCATCCGTGAAGGAAGGCCTGCAGGCGCTAAAAGAAACAGTCTTCGATAACCTGCCATGCGAGCGTGAAAATAGGTATCTGGTCCTTTGCTGGTTTATGACCGCCTTCCTGCTCGACTTCGCGCCGTACATGGCGCTGATGAAATTCTCTGGCCCTACGAATTCCGGAAAGACCACGGCAGCAAAGCTACTTTCGCTGCTGATATACGGTAATGAACACCTCGGCGATCCGAGCACGGCCGCAATGTATGCAGTGAGTTCGCAGAACCCGCTTTTGATCGTCGACAACCTGGAAAGCGATGACATCACAAAGAGCGGGCTCAAGTTCCTGCTGCTTAGCGCGACGAAAGGCGGCAAGGAGAAGCGCACCCAGGGAACCGAAACAGGGACGACTGAAGAGGTTCCGAAAGCGCTTGTCCTGGTCACGGCAATCGAGCCTTTCACGAAAGCGGAGCTGATCAACAGGACCTATGATGTCGAGTACAGCGTAAAATTCAAAAGCGACGATTTTATAGAAGACGAGGTTATCCGGGAGATCATCAAAAAGCGGGATATTATTCTCAGTTCCATGATCCGGTTCATTCAGAAAGACATCCTCCCGAACCTCGCAAAGAGAAGGGACTATATTACTATCCTGAAAAAGGAGTATAAGGGTCACGCGAAGAACAGGACCGACGAGTTTATGGCTCTGCTTATGCTGATCCTGGAAAAGCTGGTGAAATATATTCCTTATTATGATGAGAAAGACGTTTTTTACGGTCTCGAAGAAGGAGACGACGACATTAGAAAGGCGTGGATCGAGTACCAGGACGCAAAGGCAAAAGATACCGAGACAGCGACAAATTCAATTATAAAGATGCTCGATGGCCTCGTCGCCGAATGCCTGCTAAAAATGAAGTCCATAGAAAAGATCGATACGGTGGATCACAAAGACTACCCGGAAGAGGTCTATATCTACCAGCACCCGGAGTACGGCCTTGAGATCATCAAAACAAAGCCTGAGATCTGTACTGATGAGGACGGGCAGGAATATATGAAAACATTTGTCGAGTTCATTACCACACCAAAGGACTTAGTTATGGCCTTTGATCGGTTCTGTAGGAACAACGGCATCCGGAATCCTTACAGCACGGCAGGGGTTTTCGGGCAGCGGTTGAAGAACGATCGGCATCTATTCACTAAAGGAAATTGGGAGATTATTAGCCAGGAAGGCCACGATCCATACTGGAAGGTTGTAAAAGGAGAAAGGTTTTGGAGATTCAGAAAGACGATCATTCGATAACCCACACCTGGGGTGCAAAGGTGCAGCTGAAAAGAGCACATAGTGGATCTGCTCAAAAAGTGTCTTCTTGTGCTGTTTTTTTTAACTCATTAATATTATTGAATATATATTTTTTACCTTTCGTACAGGGAAAATTTTTAAGACAACATTCAAAAAGTGCTGCACCTTTGCACCCTTTTAACCTTAATCTTTTTATTATTAATAAGTTAAGTGGGGTGCAAAGGAGGGTGCAGCAGGGTGCAAAGGGGTGCAAAGGGGGTGCAATAGAACACCCTCTTAGAGCTTTGCACCCTGACCTAAACCAGCCACCATCAAGGGTTTATCCCCAAATGGTGCAAGGGTGCAAAGCAAAAAAAGGTATCATAACAGTTTTTTTACCAGGGATCCTGCTGATTACATGGAAAAAAAACACATTGTTTATACTTAATTATTTCATAGTTGGATTATGGGTTATATGCAAGCCAGTCAAGGGTCTTAGTTACTCTCCTCTCTGCCTCTGTCAACCATTTTTAGTCATGTGGTTAACAAGACAGACGAAAGGACGAAATCAGGGAGCTGGTTTTACTGCACATAATTATAAATTATGCGATAAGAGGTTATTACGATCACCTATTTTCAACCCTTTAGGACGATCGGTTAGTAAGAAAACTGCGATTAAATTTAGATTAACCTTGTTCCTGGGGATCTGTTCGGTCCTCCGATGCTCACCCCCCCGTGAAAGAAACGCGTTTTTTCCCGAATCGTCCCCCCCATTACTGCATATAAATTGTAGCACAGCTCAAAACCTTTTTTTGCTTTTCGGTTCGTCTTTGGTTTCTCAGGAAAAGGGGGGCTTGGGGGGATGATGTCCGAACGACTTCTTTCAGATTTTGCGCGCCACTTGAAGGTATTACAGGCCCTGACTGACAGCAGCGTGAACGTCTATCTGAAAAAGATCAACGAGTTTTTAGACTGGCTTGCCGCACAGAACCGCCCCAACGACAGCGTCACAAGAAAGGACATAGAGGACTATCTCGAAGCCTGCTTTTATAAAGGGAACTCAAATGCAACGCGCCTGTCGAAGCTTACCGCTATCAAGAAGTATTTCCGGTACCTCATATACGCCGGGATCGTCCAGGAGGATCCCACGGAAGAGATCCCGCGCCCGCGTCGACGCAAGAAGTTCATACAGATGTTTACAAACAACGAGGTCCTCCGGATCTTCGGTGCAATAGATATTAAAACAGAGACTGGCTTGCGCGACGCAGTGATTTTCATCCTCGCGGCTTTCTGTGGCCTCCGTGCCGGCGAGATTTCCGGCCTTGCCCTGCAGGACATCATCGACGTAGGGAAATCGCTTGACGTTCATGTTACCGGCAAGTTTGGCAAAGAAAGGCAGGTCTATCTCTGGAAAGTGCCTTCGGACTATCTCCGCCGGTGGCTCGCTCTCCGGATGTCGCAGCATGCCCGCGCCGCCGATCCGCTTATCATCTCCTACCGGCGCGGCGAGCGCCCGCAGGGTAACCGCCTGAACCTCTCGATGCTTGACAGAATTTGTAAAAAGTATGCCCAGCTGGCCGGGATCCAAAAGCCGAAGATCTCGATGCATATGTTTCGCGCGACACACGCGAATGATCTCAGGTCTGTTGAAGGTTACGACACGCCGGCGATCGCCGAACGCCTGGGACATGAAAATATTGCCACAACAGACAATTACATCTCCACACGAGGCAGGATCCACAGGACATATCCGAGCCTCGCAGCGTACTGGAGAGAATTTAACACAATATGGAGGGAGAACGATGGAGATGACCCTGGAGGGATCAATGCCTAAATCCGAAAACCGGGCCGTCCTGGATGGACTTTTTCACCGGCTGTGCTCGGATTTTGGCGAGGCATCCGGATTGTCGATCATTAAAACGATTGTCGAGGAGCTCGGAGGCCTCCGCGTGAGCATACCTGACCTGCAGGACCTCGAACGCGAGGAACGCGACCGCCGGATCCTGAACCTTTTTAACGGCAGGAATTACGCTGAACTTGCCGACCGGTTCGGGCTTTCTCACCGCCAGGTGCGCCATATTGTCGATGGGAAAAGGAGAAAGATGTGAAACTTGACAAACCAGTAATTTTGATAAAAAAAGAAACATGCTACGGGACCGAACGGGCACCCGGTAGCTCAGACATCGAGCTTGTAAATCCCAAATTTTATTTTTCATCATATTTCTTGGATATGGAGCTTGAGAGGGAGGCTGCTAAAACCAGGAAAGAAATCTTCATCACTGCGACGATCCTTTTTCTTGGCCTCGCTGGCGTGGTACTGAACATTTTTCAGAGTGCCTGGGGGTATGTGCTATGGATTCCTACAAACCTTTCTATGGCGTACCTGAATCGCAAGAAACCGCTCCTTGCCGCGCTTTTCATCGCGTACACGATATCGTGCATATGGGGGATCGTAAAATGGAGCAATTAACAGAAGTGAAAAACCACCTCAAGACAGCGTTGGTTTGTGCGGCGCGTCTCGACCTTGAAGCCCGGCATCTTCGCGAGGTCTCAGGCGACGATAACTTTTCCATGACTACCATGGATCTTTGCGCCCTTGCAGCAAACTTAAAGCAGATTGCAGACCGTACCAGAGAAGCTATCCTTGCCCTCGTCCGGGAATTATCCCGGACGGGGAATGAGTTTGTGCAGTGATCTGCCAGACCGTTTCACAACGGAATGGTATGAAATAACAGACGGACAGTAGTCCAGGGAGTTCGCACCTCCCTATTAGACCATGCGCGCTAACGCATGACGGGATAACCCGCTACCATCCGTGTTCGTAAGCTTACGAGCATTGTAGCAGGAAGGCCCGCCCAGGTCAAACGGGAGGTGCTCTTGTCATTCGTTGGCTCAATCAATGAAAAACTGAGAAAGTTCTTTTATACCCACGCCGGCGTCCTTGCCGGCCGTAAATGCTATATAGGCTGCTCCGGAAATTTTACGATCGAGCAGATCATTACCCGTCATTGCGCGAGCGCGGAGATCTACAGCAATGACGTTTCTCTTTATTCCAGCATCATTGGTCATGTGTTCGCCTACAGACGCACCCTTCCTATCGAATTCATCAACCCGGAGCTTACCTGGGCGAATAAATACATTTCCCTGGGACCGGCGGAAGCCGTCGCCACGATCCTCCTGGTGCTTGAGCTCCTGAAATACGAAAAGCGGAAAAACCCTTATTCGGAAAGGATGTGGCAGGCGTACCTGGTCAATTTCGACTCGCTCCACGAAAAGACTCTCAGAAAAGTCAGAGCAGCAGCCGAGCATATCTGCATCAAGGAATATACAATGACGGATGTCTTCGATTATTACCCGCGACCGGACGGCGTGAGCATCGGTTTCCTGCCCACCTACGCCGGCGGTTATGAGAAACTCTTCGCCCGCCTCGAGGAGTCTGTTGCGTGGGACAAGCCCGCCTACGCAATGCTGACGGAAGAACGCCGCGAGGCCACGATAACAAAGATGACCCAGGGCGAATATATCCTCTATGACGACCGCGAGCGGGCAGATCTGCCATGCATCGCCCGTGTTGACCTCTTCGGCAAGCATACCGTCTACATTTACAGCAACCTTGATTTCAGGCGGGGCCTTTTCCGCAAGAAGATAAACGAGAAGATCTCGCCGTTCAACCTTCTGATGCCCGACGAGGAGATCCCCGTTTCAGAAGTTCGCGCCCTCGAGGTGGATCTCCCTACGATCAACCATTATCGAAATATGTTCCTGAGCAAGAAGATACAGCCCGGCTCCGGAGGCCCCTGCTATCTTATTTTTGCCGGCGCCAAGCTTTTCGGTTTCCTGATCTTTCAGGCATACTCACAAAAGGGTGGCCCGAAAGACGAGATATACCTGCTATCTGATTTTGTGGTCCCGAGCGTGAAGCATCGCCGCCTTGCAAAGCTCCTGCTCATGGTAACACAGTGCAGGGACATGAAAGAGATCCTCTCGGAGAAAATCGTCCGGGACTATAAAGGGATCCTCACGACGGCCTTTACCGATCAGCCTGTTAGCATGAAATACCGCGGCGTCTACGAGCTCGCGAAAAGAGGAAAGGGTTTTCTCAATTACAAGACTGAATTCAAAGACTTCACTTTTAAGGAGGTAGTCAGGCTATGGATGAAAAAATACGAGAGACGATAAACCAGCTGAACCAGCTTTTACAGAACATGCCATACAAGATCGACATCGTAAACCCCCGCGAGATCCTTCTCCTCGAAAAGAACGCCCGCTATATGTCCCAGGAGATGTTTCAGAACCTTGTTGAAAACATTAAAAAGGACGGCGCCCTTTCGTCGCTTCCGCTCTGCTACCGCGAAAAGGACGGCCGTCTTATCGTCCTGAGCGGCAATCACAGGGTGCAAGCTGCCGCGCATGCCGGCCTCCAAGAGATCATGGTGCTCGTCATCGACAAGGAGCTTTCGCACCAGGAACAGGTTGCGATCCAGCTCTCACATAATGCCATCGAAGGGAAAGACGACCCTGTAATATTGAAAGAACTATGGTCAGAGATCGAGATCATCGATCTCAAGATGTACGCCGGCCTTGATAGCGAGCTGGTCCGCGAGCTGGAGAAGATGGAATTTGCCTCGATCGTGGAGGCCCGCCCTGACTACAAACACCTGACGCTGCTTTTTTTGCCGGAAGAAGCTGAGCAGATCCGGAAGACCCTCGAGGAGATCGACCTTCTGTTTTCCGGCGATGAAAATTATGTCCTCTCAAGGAAGCACTATGACGAAGTCTTCCGTATCCTGGTCGATATAAAGGACAAATACAACATCATCAACAACCCGACCGCTTTTATGAAGATTGTGGAGCTGGCAAAGTTAAACACTGAATAATATTGTAATAAAATCGCCATGTCGGATCGTCCGCTTTTTCCTTGCAATTTACCGACGATTGCAGGAAAATTGATCCATTGGCAGGGGATCAGGTTTGGAAGTTACTATAGAGGAAGGAATAGAATGCCAGATTTAATCGTAATTCCCGAAGGAAAGATTTGTGACTATATCGACGGGAAGTTTCGTAATGACACGCCTGAAGAATATGTTCGTCAGAATATTGAGAAACGACTCGTAAACGAACATAAGTATGGAAGAGATAGGATCGCCATAGAATACACCATTCGGTCAGGATCGAGTAAACCACGCGCTGACATCGTCATTTTCACCTCAGATGCACCCGAGCGTTCACAAGAGCAAATTCGCATCATTATCGAATGTAAGAAGGAGAGCATTGAACCCACGTCCCGCAAGGATGGCGTCGGACAACTTCAAACCTATATGTCGGTTTGTCCCAATTGCGAATGGGGCATGTGGACCAACGGCAAATACAAGGAAGTGTTCCGTAAGATCGTTAATGAAAAGGGTAAAATTGAATTCATCGACTTCAACGACATTCCATCCGCAGATGGTCGCATTGAGGACATTGATAGACCCAAACGCCACACCCTCAAGAACGCGGTCGAAGATAACCTCCTGTTCGTCTTTAAGACGTGTCACAACCATATCTACGTCACGGATGGAATGCAAAAGCAACCCGCCTTTTTTGAACTTCTGAAGGTGATCTTCTGCAAAATCGAGGACGAGAAGAACCTTGGAAAGCCGCTCGAATTCTATACTTCTTCTGGAGAACGCTCTACTCCTGATGGACAACTAACCGTAAAAAAACGTATCTCGGCCATATTCGAGCAGGTGAAGAAGAAATATTCGCGCATCTTTGAGGGAAACGACGAAATCAAACTAAAGCCGCGCAGTCTTGCCTATATCATCAGCGAGCTTCAAAAATATTCTTTGCTCAACACTCACATTGATATTAAAGGCAAGGCGTATGAAGAACTTGTCGGAGCGAACCTTCGAGGTGATCGCGGAGAGTTTTTTACACCCCGGAATGTAATGCATATGACTATTGAAATGTTGGCTCCGACTGCGCAAGAGCGTATTCTGGACCCGGCGTGTGGTACGGGGGGCTTTTTAGTTATTGCCATGAATAAAGTCATTGCATCCTTGGAGAACAGTCTTGTTGAGGAATGGGGGCGACCCAAGCCAAGCTGGACAGACGACGAAAAACGATTATTTCAACAACGTACCGCAGAAATCGCACAAACAAATTTTTTTGGCTTTGATCTCAACCCTGATTTAGTCAAAGCCACCAAGATGAACATGGTCATGAACAACGATGGCAGTGGAAATATTTTTCAGACCGATTCGCTTCTACCACCGCATGCTTGGGAGGCAGATTTCCGTAAGGGCCTGGCAAATGTTCTTGGTATACGTGATTCTGAACTTCGCAGCGCCGCTTCGTTGGAGCTCATGGATGTGATCGTTACGAACCCGCCATTCGGTAGTAAAATCCCAATCAAAGACCCGCATATTCTGGAGCAGTACGATCTCGGTCACATCTGGGAACGGGACAAAATTGATCGTAACCGCTGGACGATGAGTACACGGCTACAAGGTTCCGTTCCCCCAGAGCATCTTTTTATCGAACGCTGTCTGCAACTGCTCAAGCCCGGAGGGAGGATGGGAATTGTTCTGCCAGACTCCATTCTCGGTGCTCCCGGCCTTGGGTATATTCGCGAATGGCTCATTAAAAGAACACGCATTATCGCCAGTATCGACCTTCACGTCGATACATTTCAACCACGCAATGGCACCCAAACGTCCATCCTCTTT
Source organism: uncultured Methylococcaceae bacterium (assembly GCA_964644665.1). Taxonomy (GTDB): domain Bacteria; phylum Pseudomonadota; class Gammaproteobacteria; order Methylococcales; family Methylococcaceae; genus Methylotetracoccus. The sequence goes on along the minus strand of CAZXXC010000019.1, from coordinate 25,476 downwards.
CTTCAGAAAAAGACAGAACAACAGATTGCGAAAGAAGAACGTACGGGTCAAATGGCTGACTATGCGATCTTTATGGCGATGGTGGATCGAGTCGGCCACGATAAGCGTGGCAATCCTTTGTTTAAGCGAGACAAACACGGCAATGAGATCCTGGTTCCCGACGTTGAAATTATTACTTTGGGCGAAACATCAGGGGGCAATCGTACGAGTAAAGTCGAGTCAAAAAAGAAGGTCATAGACGACCAAACAATTTTCGTCGCTGAAACCTTTCACAAATGGCGTGAGCAGGAGGGGCTGTCGTGGTAAACACCAAAGCCATGAAACTGGTTGACATTTCCAGGTCGATCGATCTATCAGAGCTACCGGAGGAAGAACTCCGCTGGTGTTCCGTCGCGCTCAATGAAGTGCTCGAACGCGGTTCACGACTCGAAGCCAGCGTTTTCGATATTGAGGGTAAACATGCCAGAGAGGTGCTTAAACGATGTAAATGGGAGTTGTCAGTTATTACGGGAACTGCCGGGTTGTCGACGGCTTATCATCGCCCACGGTTCAAACGAATATGGGTTGATGAATCAGGAATACCCATTTTCCAACCATCTCAAATATCAGAAATCAATCCAAATCCAAGCGGCTATTTGTCCACTCGCACGGGTACTAATATTGATGCTCTTAGAGTTCAAAAAGGACAAATCCTGCTCACCTGCTCAGGCACTATTGGAATAGTGTCCGTCGTTGGGAATACGATGGATGGACAGGTGTTCAGTCATGACCTTATTAGGATCACCTGTAATAAGAAAGAGGATACCGGTTATCTCTACGCCTTTCTGCGAACAAAAACCGGCAACGCGCTTATCCGTACCAATGAATATGGGTCGGTGGTATCGCATATCGAGCCGGTGCACCTTGAATCCGTGCCAATTCCCAACCCACCCGCTATCCTGAAAAAGCGGATACATGATTTTGTGATTCGTTCTTATGACCTGCGCGACGAATCGAACGCATTGCTTAAAGAAGCCGAAAGGCTTCTTTATGAAGCATTGAACCTACCGCCTCTGGCGAAACTCCGCCCTCATTATTTCGCAAACGGGGCCAACCTTCGTAACTATTCTGTTGAACTCTCTGAGTTAGCTGGCCGTTTCGATGCTTCCTACCACACGCCGATTGTCGATTCCATAATCCGACGTCTGAAGCTCTGTGCTGAAGAGATAACAACCCTCGCTGATCCGCGCATCAGCAAGCGCGTCGTTCTCCCCGGCCGTTTCGCCCGGGTCTATGTGGAGGAAGGCCAGGGGATTCCTTTCTTCGGGGGCAAGCAAATCTACGAACTCGATCCAGCCAACAAGAAATATTTGTCGTTGGTCCACCACGGAAAGCGTATCAAGGAACAACTAACACTTGAAGAGAATATGATTATGATTACGTGTAGCGGAACCATAGGCAAGGTCGTGCTGGTCCCGAAGCACTGGGAGGGGTGGACAGCCAATCAACACATCATCCGCGTTGTGCCGCCAAACACCGATATCGCTGGTTATCTTTATGTGTTTCTTGCTACCGAATACGGACGTGAACTGATTACCCGTTTCACATACGGCTCGGTTGTTGATGAAATTGATGACCATCATGTTTCGCAGGTTCCTTTTCCACTGCTTAGAGACACATCTATCCAAGCCGAAATAAACCGCCTTGCACTCGAAGCCAGTGCCAAACGCAACGAAGCCTACCACGCAGAACAGAAAGCGATCCGCATCACCAATGACGAGGTAATCCATGCGAGCAAAAAATAAAATAGAGTAATCAGTCATAAAATTTTTCATACCCGCCATGTAAGCGTATTTTTACGTATCGCAACGATCGTCTATTCTTAAACCCTAAATCATTCATAAGTAGTTGAAATTAAAGGTTATTTTACTTGACAAACTATATATTGTGAACTATTATTATACTATAACATATGGATTTTATTGGATAAAAGGAGGTGAACATATGACAGAGAGGGCAAAAAAGGAGGTGATGACGACCTGAAATTTAAAAGCCCCTCTGCCTGCGGCACAGGCATGAGGGGCGAACCAAAAACACCGAAGGAGGTATTTAAGGTATGGAAATTATAGCACGGAACATAGGAACCCCACAAGCAACAAAAGAACCGCAAATAACAAAAGCCGATCTGGAGCACTTCACGGGTACGTCAGGGTGGTATCGGTACAGTTTCTTTTCGGCTCTGCTGACAGACGGCGCTCTTTATCTCGCAGATAAGGCCGGCGCCTATTGGTTGATGGATCTTATTGCCAGCCATCAAACCCGCAGGCTTCACGGAGAACCCTTTCAGGTATGGACGTTGAAAGTATTGCCTGATCGCGAGGGCATAGTTACCTGCGAAGATGGGAACGGTAACAAGCTTGCAGAACAGAAGATCAAATACACGGACTTTCCACTACCGGAGATAACGCTTTACGCGGTTTTGGACAGCGGGCGCATAATCATCCTGCTGCCTTCGGAATATTAGGAGGCTGGTATGAGAGAAGCGACCCTGAGCCAGTACCGGCAGTTATCACATTCACTTTCGACGCGCGAAAAGCTCCAGATCGAGATCCACCTGGAAAGCGACCGCGTCCTTTCAGCGCTTTATGACCCCCTTTTCCATACAGTCACGATAGGCGGCTCCACGTTCCCGGAAGGAGAGCTTCCCTTCTGGACGAAGCTGTGCTGGGGATCAGCGCCAAAGAAGATCACAAAAAAACTTTAAGGAGGCTACACATGGCATTTGACGAGAAAAAAGACAAGAGGATCTTGGAAATAAAGAACGAGGAAACCGGCCTTTGGTTGTCGCTTTGCAGCTACGACGGAGGCGAACCCAAAATACAGATTGGCCCCCGCGAGATCGAAAAGAAGAACGGCGAAACCATGTATATCAAGGCCGGGCGTCTCAGCCTCGATGAGTTCGAGTGGGCGACCAGCATCTATGCCACGCAGTTCAAAAAGATCGCGCCCCTGAGCGCGAAAGCGGGAGGTTGATCATGGGAAACGTAACGGCGCTAAAAAAGAAGAAGGAAGAATTCAGCCTTGACGATATCCTATCATCGGCGCAGACCACAAAAGAGAAATCTTCATCATCGACGAAGGTCCCGATACTCACGGTATCAAAAGAAACCCAGGCGAAGGCTGCGCGCATCAGGGAGCTGAAAGAGCAGCTTGACAGCCTCACGAGCGAGTTTGAAGTTGCCTCGTCTGAAATGATTGAGGAGATCGATTCGCTCCGCTCGGACATCCTGAGAAAGCAGGGGTACAGTTCGTCGGTCAAGGTCCCTGACTCAAAAGGCATGAGCATTATGCTTTCCTGGAGCGCAAACTATTCTAAGGTCCCTATCGACAACAAAGACGCCCTCAAGCTTATCGCGAAAGACCGCTTCGAAGGTTTCTTCGGTACGGAGATCGTCATTAAGGTGAAGGACGTCAGCGAGGAATCCCTCAAGGAGCTTGTTTCAACAGTCGGCCCCGAGCAGTTCGCCAGGTTCTTTGAAGTAGAGCGATGGATAAAGCCGACGAAGCGGTACACAGAAGAATTTTTTACATCCTTCAACGACAGCGAGCGCGAAAGGCTCTCCGCGATCGTGAAGCAGTACAAGCCGAGCATCAAGGTGAAGTGATGAGGTACTATTACCCCTGCAAGCCTAACCCGCTCGGCATACAAAGCCCCTATTTCGATCAGCTCGATAATGATGTCCGCTGGATCGCCGAGATCAAAAAGAACGGTTGGCGCTGCCTCGCCGATAAAGATGCCGGCAGCTTCATTCTCTGGACCAGGCACAAAACGCTTGTCATGGAGCCGCTCAAAGATCTGCGGTTGGCGCTTCTTTCGATGCTGCCGAATAATACTCGGATCGACGGTGAGCTGATCAACAACAGGACGAAGGATGTCAAGGGCATCTACTATGTCTTCGATATTCTCGTCTATAAGGGAGAAACACTGTTCAACCTTCCTCTGCGCGAACGGAGGAAGATCCTGGAAGGGGCTATCAAGCCCCTTCCTTTCATCGAACTGGCACAGCAGTTCACGACCGGGAAAAAAGAGCTTTACGCGAAAGCGATCCTTGACGAGGTTAATGAAGGCATCGTCATGAAAAAGCTCGACAGCAAGTACCTGGCGTCGCAGACGCGTTGTCTACAGAACCCTTACTGGCTAAAGGTAAAAAGGCCGGAAAAACACATCTATATTAAAAAAGGAGGAACCACATGAAAACAATAGTAAGGATTGAAAACGTAGGAACAGAGGTCATTTTAGGCAGGTGCACGGTGAGAGAAGCCATGTCGATACTCGGTCTCGATCATCAAGAATGGAAAACACACAAGATAAGAGAAGACGAGAAAAAGGTAGAGTACCAGCTTACACGGAAGCCTGCACCTTTCGTCCCGAAAAAGATTTCCATGTCCCGCAGGGAGATAGAGGACGCCCTTAAGGTCGCTGCCGATTTTATAGCGGCTGGTCCAATGCCCATACTGCAGAGCGTGCGCATTACAACGGCGGGGACGTCGCTCACGGTCTGCGCGACCGATCTTGAACGGAGCTGGCGCAGGATTATCCCGGTTGCAGGAGATACGCTCGACATCTGTGCCCCTTTAAAGCTCCTTTATTCGGAGATCAAGGCGCTCCACAGCAACATCACCATTGTTGAGATCGAATTACCCACAGAGAAAGCGATATCGGTCAACGGCCGCTGCCAGCTCAACATATCAAGCGCCGAGGAATTCCCTGAATTTCCCGTCGCGGACGGCGAAGCGGTCTCTATTCATGAGCTGGACCTTAAACTGAAAAAGGTCATACCCGCCGTCTCGAAGGATGAAACGCGGTACACCCTCACCGGCGTCTTCTTTGATTTTGAAAAAGGGAAGCTCGTGGCCACGGATGGTTTTCGCCTCCATCATGAAGAGATTGAGACGGCACCGCTCAAGGGCGTTATCGTACCGCGCAAGACCGCCGCGCTCATCGTTAAGTATCCCGGGACGGAAGAGGTAAAGGTCAGCGAGAAACACATATCTTGCAGGCTGAAAGGTGGCGAGATGGTATCGCGCCTGATCGACGGGCAGTTCGCGGAATATGCCAGCGTCCTTGAAAGTGCGAACCCGGCTAATACCTTTGAGTTCGATTCAAAGGAGTTCTTCAAGGTCCTCCAGGGTGCTATACCTGTTGCAGACTCCAAAGCGATAATCCTCACTGTCAACGGCGCCCTGCAGATCGAGACGAGCAGCGAGAACGGAACATACAGGTGGCAGATACCCTGCAAATCCATGAAGCCGGCGACGCTCCGGTACAATTTTGCTTTTCTTGCCGATGCGATCAACGCATTCGCCGGCGACGGGAACGTGGTTATCAGTTTCCCCGACGAATACGGGGCGACGATTGTCAACGGCAAAGCCCTTGTGATGCCGGTACGGGTTTAATGAGGTGCCGGATGATCTACTCTATCGGATACGAAAAGATCACGCTCCAGGACCTGAAAAGGGTCATAAAACAATACCGTATCGGCCTGGTTATAGACGTGCGCTCAATCCCTTATGCCCGCCTCGCCAAGCAGGAATTCAACAGGAACCGGCTCTTTGAATATTTCGGCCCCCGCTACGAATGGAAGGGGGATATCCTGGGCGGGAAAACAGGCCCCGCCCTTGAAGCCGGCATAGAATACCTGGCGAGGAAAAACGGGCAAAAATCCAATATCCTTCTCTGCGTTGAGAATGACCCGAAGAGGTGCCACCGCTTCTATGACATATCCATCAGGCTCCTTGAAAAAGGGATTGAAGTAATCCACATCTATGACAGCCAGGCCGTAAGCACGACAGAGCTGCGAAAGGAGGCACTATGAAGTTATCCATCAACAAACTTTATCCGAACCCTAACCAGCCCCGAAAGGATTTTGACCAGGCCGGGCTCGAAGAGCTTGCCATGTCGATCAGACAGTACGGCGTCCTTGAGCCCCTTGTGGTTACGAAAAGAGGCGACCGCTACATGATCGTTGCAGGAGAGAGGCGTTTTCGCGCCTCTCTCCTTGCCGGTTTAAAGGAAGTGCCGGCGGAGATCATCGAGGCGGACGACGCCCTGGTCGAAGAGCTGGCGCTCCTGGAGAATATCCAGCGTCAGGACCTGAACATTATCGAAGAGGCAAAAGGCTATCAATCATTGCTTGACCGTGGCTGGACAAAAGAAGAGCTTGCCCGAAAGATAGGATTCAAGCAGGTCTGGAGGATAGACGAACGCACAAGCCTTTTGAACCTGGCTCCTGAACATCAAAAGCTTGTCATTAACGGAACGATCGGCCATTCCCAGGCATTCGAGATGAGCAGGGTCGCGCCTGACAGGCAGGCGCTTGTCTTGAAGAAGATCCTCGCCGGCGAGCTCAATTCATACAACAAGCTTCGTTCCTTTGTGGATGGGCTGATCCTGATCGAGCAGCAGGGAAACATCTTTGAGCTGAACGTGCTGACCGAGGAACAGAAAAAGGCCTTGAACGACTTCGATACGCTTCTTACCAGCATAGAACGGTTCATCAAGAAGGCCGATGACCTGGAACACTTCAAGAAGGCGGTCTTCCATTCAAACATCAGACCTGAGCGCCTCGACCTCATCATCAAACACCTGATGAAGTTAAGGAAGCTCGTCCTCACAGGCAAAGGCGTCAAAGACGCCCTCGCGGCATGAAATTTGCTGTTACAAGAGAGGGGAAGGATAATCTTCCCCTCTAAAATTCAAATTGTTTAATAATATTATCATAATAACAGAATAAATATATTTTAAAAATCCTTGACAAAAAAATATTCCTGCTGTTAAATATCTACATATAGTGAGGATATTGATTATTTTCACTGTATATAGTGGTTGGATGGTTTTATGATTTAGTGAATTGAGAATTAAAAAGCCCCAAATGTTTGCCGCATTTGAGGCTTACCCATCACTTGGTCGATGGGGACTTGATAGATGCTACGTGATGTAGTAAGCCTAACACACCTCTGAAAAATCTGTCAAGCTGAAAAATCCGGGCCAAAAAAGGAAGGTGAGTATTATATGGGTAAAACAACTAAAATCGGTCGCCATGCAGGCACGGGGAAATTTATCCCAGTCAAGCAGGCAGAGAAAGACCCAAAACACACCACCGTCGAGACCATCAAAAAAAAGAAATAGCAGGAGGTACCACATGAATAAATGTAATTGGCCTTTAGGTAATGGAAAGAACCTTGAATTTACAGTTTATGATTCTAACAATGGCTGGAAAAGTGTTGCAGGTTTGTATATTTTTTCCTATTATGATGGGCAATATTGGCGAGCCCTATATGTTGGCCAAACTGATGATTTCAGCGCCCGTCTTCCCTCTCATGAACGTCTCAATGAAGCAGTTAAACTTGGCGCAACACACATACAGGCCCTGACAGTTCCGCGAGCGACCGATCGGGATGATTGGGAAAGGATGCTAATTCAGCATCTAAAACCGCGGATGAATTCGCAACTTCGCTAATGCAGAATAAGGGAGGGGCACGCACCCCTCCCTTATTTATCATCTCAAAAATAATGCAATGATCTGCCAGACCATTTCACGGTTTTATGATAACCGTATGACATGGCAGAATACGTATACACCCCGGAGATCGTCCGGGCTGCACTCAACGTAGAAGAGCGTATTCAGTATAACAAGCTCCTCGACATATTAATATCCAAGGGGATCCTGAACTCGTCGGAGCAGAAGAAGTACGACGAGTACAAGGCAACAATCAACAAATATATTGACGCCCTCGCAGCCGGAGACCCACCGCCCCAGGGACCAGAGGAAGTAGGCATCCCCGCGAGTCTGCGCGTCCGGCGCCGCTATACCATGTCGCCTGAGGCCCTCGCCCAGCGTAAGACCGCGGGCAATTCCCCGGCCAAGTCCGAGAGCATGAAGGGCAACCGTAACGGCTGGAAGCATGGCCGGTATGCGGACGGTTTTATCAACAAGATCAAGCCCTGCAAATCGACATGCCCGCAGTATCCGTGTTCGCTTGTCTCCGAAGGTGAGGTCGAACCCGGTGATGATTGCCTCGACAAGGTTGAAGTGATCCAGTTTTTCCGGGCAGTGCATGACGCCGTAAAGAACAAGAACTTCGACAACTTCAACGAGCTGGCAGCCCTCCAGATCGCAAACACGATCAAGGTCATAGACATGCTCATTGAGGACATTATCAGGGACGGCACCGTTCTGAAACGGGAGAAACGCGACGCAAAAGATAATCTCGTGGTCGAATACGTGACCCATCCGTCGTTGCTCGCCCTTCCGAAACTTGTCGCAGATCTCGGCCTGAATCCTGCTGAGTTCATGATCACGCCCCGCGCGATCGCACGGGACAAAAATGAAAGAGACGTCGGAAAGACCCTCGCAGAAATGATGTCGCGCGCCGGCAGGGGGCTTAAGAAAAAAGACCCTGAAGAGGACGAGTAATGCAGGTTGCCTTTTCGCATTCTGCAAACGATGCGATCCTTGAGCCTGGCTGCCTGAGAGATCTCGAAAAAAGCATCCTTGTCCCCCGTCCTGATTTTGAGATGTGGCTTAAAAAATATGATTGGACAACACATCAGCTTGCCCGCTCGGAATATCCCGCCCCTTACAGATCGCTCGACGAGTTCCAGCTCGGATGCATATGCGCGGATCCCTATCTCTGGTGTACCTTTTTTCTCCGCGAGCCAGAGGATCCCGACCATGACGAGCCTTATGGTTTTTGGGATTATCAGACAGAATCCCTCCGTTACCCGGGTAACGTCATACACAAGGACGCCGCCGAGGTAGGAAAAACCCGCGAGCTCGTCGCCTGGGGACTTTATAAAGCCTTTACGGTACTCAACGGCTCCGGCCTGATCGGCGCGCCCCTCCAGACCCACCTGGAAGAAATTATTGAGGCGATGTACGACCAGCTCACCTGGAATCCGGACCTTGGCCGCTCCCTGGTGCGATGGAAAAAACACCCTCATCATGCCTTTTATTTTACAAATCATTTCAAGATAGATTTTCGTCCCTCAGGCTTTGACGGCAACGCTTACAGGGGCGTACACGCGCGTACCTTCGCAATCAAGGACGAGGCGGTGAAGGACAAGAACGTAAAACAATGGAGCGAGTTCTGGCGCGCCATCAAGCCTGCCTGTGTCGCCCGCATCTATTCCGTGCCGGACGGAGACCGTTCCTGCGAGTTCTTCAAGCTCGGCGAACGCGCGAAAGGAAACAAAAAGGAAGAGGACACGGAAATGTCCTCCCTCAAAGATACGGCCGCCCACGTAAAGAATATGGAATTCAAGCTTTTCCAGTGGCCGAAATCGTTGATGCCGCCGCCTTTCTGGACGCCGGAGCGGAAACGGTTCTACATTGATCAATACGGCGGCGAGGATTCTCCCTCGTATAAGCATAATGTCCTCGGCGAGGACGGCGACCCTGAGAACACCGTCTTTCCCTGGGAGCAGTTCAAATACTGTATCAAGGATATTCCTGAATACCGTTGCCTGAAGGTCCTCGTCAACGAATCGCACAACGAGGTCATTGTCACCGGTTACCGCATCGAATACACGAATGAGGACGGTCCGAAAGGGCAGGCGCGCTATCTCATCGACATGACGTATAAGAAATCAACCTTTTTTGATTTCGACGGCTCCGGCGAGAACGAATTCCGCCGCCTCATCAAGAGCTTTTTCATCTCAGCGCCGGGCTTCAAGCGTGGAGGCGGAGACCTCGGCTTCTCCGGAGACGAAACAGAGCTCCTCGTGAAGCTCATTCTCGGCAAGCGGGAGCGTCTTGTTGCGCGCCTGTATCTGAAACACGTTACCTATGACCAGCAGTGCCAGGCCGTCGATGCTCTTGACGATATCTACGGTCCCCAGGAGTCGCTCTATTGGGGGACGGACTTCGGCAATGCCGGCAGCGCCGTCGCCCACGATCTGCAGGGTCTGCAAATCTACCGCCACAAGGACTATGATGACCGCCTCAAGGGGTTTATGTTTGAGTCCACAATGGACAATATAGACGAGGACGGTGAGCCGATCATCGACGCCAAGACCGAAAAACCAGCCAAGATCACCATGAAAGAGCTTGCTACCGATATACTCACAAAGAAGATGCAGCATCAGGACCTTGAGTACCCCGCTGACCCTGACATTATCCTCGACTATACGAATCACACGGCAAAGGTAGGCGGCAAGCACCGTATCTACAAAAACGAAGATGACCATCTTATCGATGCCGACAGGGTGCAGGTCCTTGCCGGTCTCATGATGGTCGAAGCCGACGACCTTTTCTCGTCCGGGACAAACAGGAGGTGACCCAGTGAAGTTATTCGGGTTCGATATCCACCGCGCAAAAACCACAGGGGACGTTGCCACAAAACCGCTCTTTACTCCGCACAATCCGCAGGGCCCTCTGACATCCTGGTTTCAGGACTATGTTTTCCGTAAGGTCTCAGGCGAATTCTATGAGGTCCTGCGCGAGGCGATACCGATCATCGACAGCGCGATCCGCCGCCTCATATCACTTAACGGCACGATAAAGGTCATTGGCGACAATGCGGCCCTCGTCCGGGAGCTGGAGGATTTCTGCACCTCTGTCCCTGTCAACGACATGCAACACGGGATACAGGCGTTCCTGGAGAATTCCTGCAACGAGGTCTTTGAGCAGGGTTTCGCTATCTCCGAGTTTGTCCTCACGAAGGACCTGAAAGACATCGCAGGCCTGCGCGTCTCCGACAGCAAGCAGATATTTTTCCGGCGCAATACCGAAGGCATCGCTGAGCCGTGGTACCGTTACGGCGGGTTTCAGACAACTACCCTCTGGTCGCGTCCCGAGTCCGCGATCCAGAGGATCCTCACGGCGACCTATAGCCAGCCGGTCTATCTCAACGGCATGTGGGAGATAAAGCTCAACCCCGACAACAAGCTGTATTTCTCCATCAACAACGAGAACACGGACCCGCACGGCGTTTCAATGATGCGCTCCCTGGAATTTGTTTCAAAGGTGCTCGTGACGATGCAGAATTCGGTCATGAACGTATGGGAGCGCTTCGGGGATCCTATCTACCATCTGAACTATAAGACGACGAAGCGCGATATGCAGGGCACGGATATAGAGGCCCGCCGCAAGAAGATCGAGACGGATTTCAACGCCGCGATCGCCGCGAAGCGGACAGGCAAGAGCGCCGACTTTGTCACCGCCGTCAATACCGACGCTTCGATCGAGATCAAGGTCATCGGGTCAGACAATCAGGTCCTTGCCCTTGATGTCCCCGCCCGCCATATCCTCGAGCAGATCGTCTCAAAGACGAGCCTCCCGGCCTGGATGCTCGGTATCTACTGGAGCACGACGGAGCGCATGGCGACCCTCGAAGTGGAGGCTGCCCTGCAGGATGCGCGGATCCGGCAGCTCGCCATGATCCCGGAATTTCTCCGCCTCTTTTCCATGTACTTAAAAGCCCATGGACGCACATGGAAGCAAACGACCACGGACCCGAACAGGCCGGGCGACTGGGGTTTTATCTTTGAGACGCCGAACCTCCGCGACCTCGTAGCCCAGGCGCAGGCCCGCTTCCTGAATGCCCAGGCGGACATGATGGGCGCAGCCGGGAGCCAGACGCAGACCACCGTCAATGTCGGCGCTGCAGGGGCGACCTTCGAGATCACGACAAAGAACGTCGATCCCGGGAAAAAGAAACAGTGCGATTGCGCCACGCACCAAAAAGAGACATCGCGCCCGAAAGATTGGCCTGAGCTCGACAAGGTAGAGCAGGGATATGAGGACGAACTGAAATTTGACTGGAAAGAATTCCAGGGCAGGGTCTTCACGATCCTCGGCCTCAATGCGCCGGCAGCCGCATCCTCAATGGACGGGAATCAGAAGGATCTTTTTTCGTCCGGTAAGTTCGAACTGACCGAGGAGCAGCGCAAGGCCATCGAAAAGGCGCTTGCGAAATACATAGGTCAGTACGACCCCACCGACCCCGACTCAGCCGTGCGGTATTACTACTCTCAGGCCTATTCGCTGGGGGTTATCGAGGCCGCTCTGCTTATCGGCAAACAACGTCCGATCTTGGATATCATCAGGGCAAAAGAGATCTTTGACAGCCTCTGCGATATTGGTTTTGAACTGGTGAAGAATGATGCCACAAGAGCAATGAAAAACCGGATTATCCCGGAGATGGAAGAACAGATGATCGCCGGCGCGAACCCGGTCAATGTCGCCGAACGCCTGGAAAAGCTCTTCGGCGACGTCAATAGCGACTGGGAGCGCCTCGCGCGGTCAGAGATGACGATGGCGGCCGAACAAGCAAAGCTCGACGAGTGGAAAGAATGGAAGGTGAAGATTGTGGAGTTCACGACCGCGCCTGACGCCTGCCCCATCTGCATGGCTATCGCAGGCGACTATCCTATCGAGAAATGTCCTGTTCCGGTCCGCGATACGCACCCGCGCTGCAGGTGCTCAATCCGTCCCGCTGCGAGCGAGGTGTAAAAATAATGCAACGATCTGCCAGACCATTTCACACTTTTTTGGTACACGATAGGGAAATGGTACACAAAACCAGGAGGTACTTATGAGTAAGAAGATAAAACAAGGCGAAGTGACCGGGATAACCCAAAAAGAACCGGCGATAGCCCCGCAACCTGAGCCTGAATTCAACGCCCCCGAACCGGAAGTGAAAAAGGCAATGCCGAGCTCCATCCTTACACATCGTGACGGCGGCGTGAAGAGGATCTTCTTCGACGACAAAGGCAAAGAGATCGGCTGGGAGAATCCTTTCAAGCCGGCAGGTGCCAGGAAAAATGAAGAATAAAACCTTCATTCTCCGCAAGGCATTCGGGGACATGGCGCAGGCCGAGGGCCGCCTCGAAAAGATCAACAAGTATGCCCTTGTCCAGCTCACAGAAGAGCAGGTTTACGCCCGCCGTTATCTCATGGCGCATAATGCCATCGACCGCGACGTCGAACGGTTCAACGAGGATCTTCTCGAGGATTTCACCCGCACCCTTCCCGGAAAGGGGTTTTTCGTCGAGGGGCATCCGTCGTCCTGGAACGGCAAAGGCGGCCCCGGAGAGGGTCGTTTTTACAACGCCTATACCGAAGTGATGACGCCGGAGGCCTTCCGCGAGCTCACCGGTGAAGAGATCAAGCTCCCCGACAACGTCACGAGCGTCAAGGTCCTCTGGGGCGAGTCTTACATCCTGCGGCTTGAAAGCAACAGCGATACCATCGCCAAGATAGACGCGGGGATCTATTCCTTCACGTCCATAGGCTTCAAAGCCCCATACGTGGAGATAACCGATGACAGAGGCAATTTTCTGTACGGTGAGTATACATCGAAAGGCGAGGCCCTGGAAGGCTCGCTCGTCTGGCTCGGGGCACAGCCCGGGGCCATGGCGAAAGAACATTCACATACACATGAAGAACCGCAAAAAGGAGGAAAAGACATCATGAAAGAATTTCTCGAAAAACTGAAAAAAGTATTCGGCAGGGTCTTCTCCGAAGAGGGTGTTGTCGAAGAGATCAAACAGATGGTGGAAGAGAAGGATGCGAAGATACGCGAGCTGACGCCTCTCGCAGAGGAAGGCAAGGCGTACCGGAAATCCCTTGTCGATGATACGGTCCGCTTCGGGACCATGATCGACGAGATCAAGACCGATACGGAAGAGCAGAAGAAAGAGGCCGCCTTCCTGGAGACGCTCCCGATCGAACGCCTCAAAACCATGCGCGAAAAATACGAAAAGACCGCACGGGAGAAATTCCCCGACAAGTTCACCTTCAAAGGGAAAGACACGAACGACCGTCAGAAACAGGGTGATGACGCGCAGCAGAAACAGCAGCAGACAACCGGCAAAAAAGACTATACCGACCCGTCGCAGAACGAGCTTTTCGCGACGCTCGGGAAGTAAAAACAATGAACGAAAGTTAAGGAGGGAACCATGTCAATAAAAATAAGAGACGCACTGAACCTTGTACGGACTATGCCATATACCCATTCGTCAGCGACGGTGAAAGACACTGTCTACCTGCTCAACGGCAGGCCGATGCTCGCCCTTGAAAGCAAGGACGCAGATGTCGAGAACATCTTTCTCGTCTCCGGGCTGATCGAATATACCAAAGCAACCGGAGCTGCCTGGACCGTAGGGGATGTGATCTACTGGGACAACAGCGCAGGCAATTTCACAAAGACCTCGGTTGGCAACACGCCGGCAGGCATCGCCGCAGAAGCTGCAGGCAGCTCTGATACCACAGGTCTGGTCCTGCTTATAGTAACCGAGCAGCGGCTATTGCTTGGCGCCAAGCTCCATGACGGCGATCTGTTTGGCAGCGGGAAATCGTCAGACCCGTATACTTATGCGGGGAACGCAAAGATGGCATCGTTCTACACGAAAACAACCGGCACAGGAAGCGTGGAAGGTCTCTACTGGAGGCATTATCTCGCGGGAGCGGGTTCCAGCGGCGAGGCTGCACGTTTCTTTGCAACCGTCAACGGTGTTGCCGCAGCAAATGCGAGAGGCGCCCACATATCCCTTGGCTTCTCGGCCTACGATACATCGTATATCACCGGCGAGGGCAGGGCGATAAAGGGAACGCTCCACATCCCGTCGGGCGGCGCAATGCCGGCAGGCGGGACATACTCGGCGATACAGGCTGAGGTTTACTGCGACGGCGATGATTCCGACCCGTCGGCGGTTACGGAACTGTCGCTGATGGATTTCACGGTCCAGGGCGGGAACGCAACAGCGCAGGGGAAGGTGAAGAACCTGATGGCGCTGCACGTTCCTACCGGCGAAGAGGCTGCGGGCAATATGCACGTGAGCACGATCACGGCGGCCACGATGAACGCCGCATGTACGGAGGCTCTGAGGCTTGTGGTGAACGGCAACGTCAGGTGGATACCTCTGGCGACAGCGATAACGTAAAACAGGGAGGGGGTCATCCCCCTCCATAACAGAAGAGAGGTTCTATGCTCACAGTAGACCAGGTTGCAGCAAAGATAGAGGAGCTGGAAAATCAGGAAAAAAAGTTGTGGGGTGACTTCAACAAGGTGCTCGGTGCGAAGGCCGCTTACACGGCTATGTACCAGGAGATGATAAAACCTGAAGAAGCGCCAAAAGATAGCAATAACACACCAATCGAGGAGGGATTGAAATGAAAAACATAGTGAAGATCTTTACGAGAGAAACCTGCCAGAAGCTGGCAGCCATGGATATCAACGAGCGCCGGGCGAAGCTCGCGGGAGTGATCACCGCCTTTTTCCAGGGTAAGCTTCCCATACCCGCCCCCGCGACAGAGATCGCGAAAGAGGCTGGGGTTGATGAAGAGCTCGTCATGAAGGTCCTTGCGATCATGGTGCAGAAAGGCATGACAGGCCCATCTGACGCGCCGGATCTCATGAACAGGGGTACCCCCGTCACCGCCGCCGTGTTCTATAAGAGCATCGTCGATCCCCTTGCCGATTTCGGGTTCGAAGAGCTCTACGATCTCGTCGATATGCGTCAATCGCAGCAGACGTCCTTTGACATCATCGACGTGACGAACGCGATCACCTTCGCCGAAGTAAAATCAGGCGGTCGCATGAAAGTCTACGGTATCAGCACCACAAAAAGCACGGTCACAAAGATGACCATCGCCGCCGCGATAGGCATCCTCGACGACTGGATCAACTATGCGCAGTTCTGGAACCTCAACCAGGCCGTCAATGAAGCCCGCTCGAAATACTATGACAAGATGGCCACCGACCACTACGCGCTTCTCGCCGCCATCACCTCCGATCAGAACCAGGCGTTTTCCACCGACGACATTACGACCATCAACAACGCCTGCGGGCAGATCTTTTCCGACTGCGCCGGCAAGGGATTTGTCTTAACAGGCAATGAGCGTTTTGTCCTCAGGGCCAACCCTACGCTCAAGTCACGTATTGAAAAGGCCTTTGCCCTGACATTCAACGGTATGTCCACGGCGCCGAACCAGATCGTCTACAACATCGACCGGATGTATACGACAAAACTCGCAAATACGAGCTACTACGTCGGGCTACCCGGCAGAAAGGCAAAAAGAGGCGTCTGGAGCGATCTCGCCGCCGAGACTGACAGAGATATCCTCCTGCGCGGTACGGACGTCGCCTATAGCGGTGAATATAACTGCGCTATCGGCGAAGAAGACCAGTTCCGGAGATTAGCTTTAACGTAGCAAGTTTAAGGTGAGCGGGAATACGGGGAGACCCGCAGGCCCGTTCACCAACCTATACTGGCAGGATTATGGCGAAGACGACAGTACAAAATATACTCGATATGGGCTTTAGAAAAGAGCTATTTCAGAAAGCCACCGATGCCCTGTTCGAGACGCTTATCGAAGAAGTGATAGCCGAACAGGCCGCGATACTCGAAGGCCGTATCGGCGCGACGCTGTACGCCTCGACCACATCCCCGCAAAAAGAATATGTACAGCGCGCCGAAAAGGTTATGATCGCCGCCGAGCTGGTGCAACGCCGCATCAATATCGTGCTCGGCAACGCGGTCGGCGCGGGCCAGGAGCTTGACATAAGCAGCGAAAAGAAACAGCAGAAGGATTATGCCGCCGAAGCGGAAGACCTGATCCTGAAACTTACAACCTATGCGAGCGATTCCGGGGATGTTGCTTTTGGCAGCAGTATATCGTCACATTTCGGGGATGATGATGGCTGAGCTTATCGTCACCATCAACGGGGATAAAGCGCTTACCCGGAACCTTGGGAAGCTGGCCGGAGGCATCGCCAAGGCGATTTTCCGCGGGCTTGAACGTACCGCAAAAGGCATCCATCGCGCCGCCTATCAATTCCTTTCCGGTCCGGGGGCTAAAGAATCCAATATCCCTGCAGGCGGGTACCCGGTGCCTGTGCGGACAGGTCATCTGCGCCAGATGCTCGACTGGCTGAAGCCAGGAGAATCGAAATCCGCTGGAGGCATGACGGTGACCGCCGCGCCGGATGAAGCTGTAATCTACGATATCGCTGAATATGCCGTCCCGATACATGAGGGCGCAGGAAGTTCGCAGAAGTTTGGTCCCCGTGCATATCTCACAGACGGTCTCAGAAAATTCAATACAGGCGATCGCATCGCGGGGATCGTTCAGGAAGAAATCGCCGAAGAAATAGCAAGAGCGGGGTTGTGATGAACGAACCGACATTGTTATGGATTCTGGGCGGGTTGCAAATGGTGAATTTGTTGCTCCTCGGATGGATAAAGATCGACATAAAGGAATTATGGAAGCGGGCGAACACCCACGGGCACAAGATAGAATGCGATGGTACCGGGTGCAAGCCCAAAACGACGGCCGTGATCCTCCATGAGTCGCAATGAATTCAACCTGCTCGAATACGTATGGAATTTCAGCGACGATGAAGAAAAGGGAGAATTCCTGGACTGGCTGGAGAAAGAAGGAATCATAAAGAAACGTCAGGAGGGCAAATATGTACGGTTTTATCATCGTATTTTGCATTGCATTGATAATCGGTTTTTTCATCGGGATCCTTTTCGGAAAACGGAACCCCGGGCTCGCTGAAAAGGTCAATGAGGCATACCTGAAAGGCAAAAAGGAAGCTGAAGAAGAGCTGAAACAAAAGCTCGCCCAGGCCGAGGAGCTGATACGATCAAAGACCGGCAGTGTTGAGATCCCACAGATCAATATAAGCGCGGCGAAGAAGTATCTTCTTCGTTTCGTCCCGCCGCTCATCGTCCTGATGCTTTTAATCATCATACTCAGGCCCGGCAACATAGAGGTTGTCCTGTACAAGCTCTGCCTCGTGCTCATCGCCATGATCCTGGCAGAGGTCGTATGGATTCTGTTTTTTAAATCGGTTTTCGGAAAAGTCGAGGAGACAAGGTCTTATGACAAAAGGTCTATCCTTATTTTTCGCGGTGTTCTGTACGCTGCTATTGTCCTGGCTGTATGCCTCGGACTGTAGCGCGCTTGACCGCTGCAGGAAATACCGCCCCCAGGTGATCCGGGAGGCTCGCTACCACATCGGCATGGACGCGCCGCACCATCTATTCCTGGGACAGATCGAGCAGGAATCGCGCTGCAACGAAGGCGTCACCGCCTTTGACGGAGGTATGGGGCTGGGGCAGTTCATGCCGGCGACCGCCGAGTGGATCCACGAGAAGGAAGAGGAGCTGCAGGAGATCTCCGTTGAACCCGCCCCTTATGACGCCAGATGGTCGATCCGTGCCCTGATCCTCTATGACCGCTGGCTCTACGGCGTTGTCGCCTGTCCTGGCTGGTATTTTGTGTTCCGCGGATATAACGGAGGCTGCGGCAATCTCAACAGGGAGATCCGGCTCGCGGGATCCTGCGACTACTATCTCGTCGAGCAGCAGTGCAGGAGGAAGATCATACGGCTTAAATCCGGCAGTTACCTCGATATGTGCCGGGTCAACATCGAATACCCGTACCTGGTATTCGAGAAAGGAGAAAAGTATCGATGATGGATCTTGCCGACGGTCTGGAGAGATTGTTTATATTCACGCCCATTATCATGTTCGTGATCCTGCTGAGCGCCCTTGATTATATCACCACCAAAAAAGTCCTCAAAGCAGGCGGGGCCGAGGTGAACAGGTTTATCAAATGGTGCATCGAGAAGAAGATCTTCACGCCGTGTAAAATCGCATTAACGTTCATTGTGGTCGCCATCATATGGCGTTACGGCCCCCGGCACCCTGTCTTAATCGCCTTCACCGGCGGATTTATATGCGGCGGGTATACCTTCATCGTATGGAACAACGTGAGGCAGCTATGTATTTTGAAACGAAACTCAAAATAACGGTCTGCGTCCTCGTGGGGATCCTTCTGCTCGTCATCGCCTCGGTGATCTACGCCTGGTTTAAGAAGCCTGCCTTCCTTACAACCACGGAGTATGTCAAGGTCCCGGAGATCAAGGAGGTCGTGAAGGTAAAGCGCGTCAACGTCCCCGGGCCCAAGGAGATTGTCACGATCGAAAAACCCGTGGTCGTCGAAAAGCTCAAGCTCCCCGACTCCATCGCCAGGGACGAGAACAAGCAAATCACGGCAACAGGCGAGATCCCGCCCTATGAAGGGAAGACGAACGTTGTGGCAATCATGGACACACAGGCCGGCACATCGGAGATCATCGCGAAGCAGCAGCCGTTGCCCTTTTTTGCCTTCAAGAACGAGAAAGAGCTGGGGATCAGGGCAGGCCTGGACACGATAGAAGGCAAGCGCGGGGATCTGTACGGCCGCTGGACCTTTTTGCGTATCGGTTCTGTGCATTGTGCGCTCTACGGCGAAGGCAACACTCGCCCGGAAGGCAAGGCGATGCTCGATATTTCTTACAGGTGGAAATGATGGGAAGCTTTAACGACGTCCTTGACTCAATAAAAACGACCCTCGAAGGCAACGCTGCCCTGCAGAGCTTCTGCACAACAAATTTTAGCAGCTCATTATCTGTAAAAAGGGTCTTCAAGCGCCGCACCGAGATATCTGCATTCCCGGTTATCCTCATGACCCGTCCGGAAGTCAAAAAGATGTTCCTTGTAGGCGCTCGCGACGGCACGCACACCGTGAGGCTCTATTGTGGATTTCATCAGCCCGATAAGGAGAAGGCGCAGGACAATATCGTTGAATTTGAAGAACTGATCGATGATGCCCTGTCGGCTCCAGAGCCGGAAACCTTATCCGCAATGAACATAAAACCGACAGTATCCGTCAATGATGAGGGGATGTACCACCCATACTATTTTATCGTTATGGACGTGGAAGTCCATCACAGAAGGTAAAGGAGGACAATATGGACAGACCATCAGGAGCATATATACAGGACCCGGAGACCGGCGCCATCACGCCGGACCTCTCCGACGAGGCAATGAAAAACCGGCAGCTCGCAGGCAATCAACCGGATAAACCAGAAGAAGAAAAGGACGAAACGGATCAACCGGATAAAAGGAAAAGGAGGTAAACGATGCTTAAGACACGTGCAGTCATACTGGCAAAGGTAGAATCGGTAGCGTATGGGACAGACCCGACGCCCTCGGCGGCCGCAAACTCGATCCTCTGTGAGTCCCCGGAGCTCGAGGTGGTGCAGAAGTTTCTGGAGCGGAAGAACACCCGCACCTATTACGGCAACGTGGCCGGCGTCTCGATAGGCGAAGCGGTCAAGATCAAGTTCACCACCGAGCTGAAAGGCTCCGGAACGGCAGGGACCGCGCCGGAGATAGACCCGCTCTTTCGCGCCTGTAACTACACCAGGACGAACACACCCGGGACGAAGGACGACTATGACCCGAACAGCAACCAGTCCACCGGAGAGAGCAACACGATCTATTTCTACCAGCACGATATCGTCCACAAGATATCCGGCTGCCGCGGGACCTTCACTGTCGACCTTACCGCCGGCGAATACGGCAAGATCAACTGGGAGTTCACCGGCATCTATAATGGCCCTGTGGACGCCTCGATCCCGGCGATCACCGTCAACGCGACCGTCCCTCCCCGCTTCCTCTCTGCATCGTTCGCCATAGACAGCTATGCGGCGGTCATCGAGAAGCTCAAGATTGACACGGGCAATGAGATAGGGAGGCGCCCCAGCGCGAACGCGGCGACGGGGATCCTCGAGTATTTCATCAAGGAACGGAAGATCACCTGCGAGATCGACCCCGAGGTGGTCGCCCTGTCAACAAAGAGCTTCTGGGGGCTGTGGGCTGCGAACACGCTCGTGGCATTCACGGCTACGGTCGGATCCACTGCCGGCAACCGCTGTGTCATAACGGCGCCGAAGGTACAGATCGCGGAAGTAAAATACGGGGAACGGGAGAGCCTTCTCACCAATGCGCTGAAGCTCAACTTCACCCCGAACACCGGCAACGACGAGATAAAGTTCAGCTTCACGTAAGAGAAGCACAAAAAAGGAGGTTTTATGTTTGACCTTGAACGAAGCACAAATAATTTGCTGGTTATTTCAGATAGCCGCTCAGGCGAGAGCCTAGGTCTGTATTACCGGACCCCCACGCCCCAGGAAGAGGTTGCATACCGGTCAAAAGTCTTCAGCCGGAAAGGGAAAAAGGTGCTGATAAACGTAAAGCTGAAAGCACGGTTTGCCCTCGATATCCTGACCGGGCTCAAGGAAGGAGACTGGGGATACCACGGCTCGGCGATATCTTCCGAACCGACAAGCCCGGGTTACCGGGAAGACTGGAAAGATCTCCTGAACGAGACAGCGCAACATATCCTGATAGCCTTCGCTGAAGCCATCTTTGAGGGAACAAGGGTAGACGGCGGCGATAAAGTGGATATGGAAGCAGTGGTGGAGGAGGATGACGATATCCCTTTCAAGAAGAGCTCGAGCGAATAAAGAGCCATCACTGCGGCCCGGAACAAAAAAAGAAGTGCGCCGCAGGCTGCGGGCAAAACCTTCCGGCCGTATGTGCCACCTGTGAGCGCAGGGAGCCCTATGAAACAAGCTTTTGGTTTCATCATATCTGGTTTCTATATACCCTGCAGCGTGCCGGATACCCGTTCGAGCGCAATGACCTTACTATGGAAGAATGGCAGGACCTGGGGGAGATGAAACAGGAGATGGAAAAAGATGAAACGAAATTGCTCATAACGAGCATTATGGCGGCGTCCCATGGCAAATGAAAATCGCGTACAGATCATCATAACGACAGATTCCACCGGTGCAGTTACGGGCATCCGGGGGGTTGAACAGGAGACGAAACGATCCGTGTCCGCGATGGAGAAATACTGGCTTCGCCTCGGCACTGCCATCGCTGCCACTTTTACCTTATACAAAGCCGCCGATATAATCAGGGATTCGACAATGATCGCCTCGCGCGTGGAGACACTTGGCGTGGTCATGGAGGCAGTGGGCAAAAATGCAGGGTACAGTAAAGCGGAAGTTGAGGCATACAGCGAAAGCGTGAAGCAGATGGGGATTACTACGCAGGCATCCCATCAAACGGTAATTCGGATGATGCAGGCGCAGATGGACCTTAACCAGGCATCAAACCTCGCACGTGTGGCCCAGGACGCCGCTGTCATCGGCAATATCAACTCAAGTGAAGCGCTGGAGAGAATGATCCAGGGGATCCAGCGGGGCGAAACGGAAATAATGAAGACCATAGGCCTTAACGTAAGTTTTGAGAATTCCTACAAGGTCCTCGCCGCACAGCTCGGAAAAAATACGGATCAGTTAACAGAGACCGAAAAGGTCCAGGCCAGGACAAACATCACATTAGAAGCAGGTGCGCGGATCGCTGGTACGTATGAAGCAGCAATGGGCACGGTCGGGAAACAACTGCTTTCGTTGGATAGGTATATTGAAGAAGTGCAACTCAAGCTCGGCAAATTGTTTACTCCGATGTTATCTGTGGCAATACAGATTACGACGCAATCGCTTCAGGAGCTAAATAAACAATTTGATGAATTTAATGAATCAGGAGAGCAGGCGTCCTGGGCGTATGGTCTCGCCGAAGGCATGAAGGCCCTTGCGGTCTATGTGATAGGCGTTGCAGCTGCATTTGACATCGCGGGTACGGCGATAGGAGAGTTCTTTGCCAAGGTTACAGAACGAGCCAAAAATATGGTAACCAGCCCCGTTCAGTATTTTAAGAATATTTTCAATGACGAAACAGGAACCCCTGGCTATGACCAGACTGCAGCGACCCTCGACAAGTATGCAGCCCTCATGGACAAAATCTGGAAGATCGGCGCCGGAGGAGGTGCCTCTAAAACAGAAACATCCTCTGCAATAATTGCCGCCTTGGGCGATGCTGCCGGAATGACCGCCGCAGAAATAAAAAAACTCACAGACGATATGAATTCATGGCGGAATAAAGTTGACCTCCTTAATCCCGGGCTCGACGAGCAGGAGAAGAAACTCGCCGCCCTCGAGGCAGAGGCGGCAAAGCTCATTCAGAAATACGGGAACCTTGCCTGGATAACGGAAGGCCTTGCCCGGGGGAAGTATTTCCTCGAGATAACCAGGCAGATCGAGGAATCGAAAAAGGCGCTCGAAGAGGAAACGAAGGCCTGGGAGGAACGCGTCAAGGCGGAGCACGACTACAACGACCAGCTCAAGGTCCTCAGGGCCGGTGTCATCGAGAAAAGGATCCTCGCCGAAGAGGCGGCCGCCAGGCAGCTCAAGGACATCGCACACAAAGCGTCGGCGACCGTCGAAGAATATCTCGTGAAGGAAGAAGAGATAACACGGCTCTACGAGGAGCGGAAGCTCCTGATCCTCGATGAGTACCGCATCAGGCGCGAGAAGGAGATCTACGAGAAGGAGGCCGCTGCCCGCCAGCGGATCATGCAGATGAGCATGTCCGGGACAGGCGAGGCAGGAGATCTCCAGGCCGGGCTCCAGATGATGCAGCAGGGCATGTGGGGCATCTTTAACCAGGCACAGGGTACGGACTCCTATTCGATGGAGCTGGAGCGCCTGAGGCAGTTCTGGGAAGAAAAGGTCAACCTCCACGCGCAGGGGCAGGCAACCATTGCCGAGGTCAACGATTCCTACGATGCCTATATACTCATGCAGGACCAGCAGACAAATGTGATGCGCCTCCAGTCCGCGCAGAACATGACGACATCGATGCTCGGCATCATGTCAATGCTGTATAACGCGTCCGGAAAACAATCACAGGCATTGTTCTATCTGATGAAGGCGGCAGCCACCGCACAGGCGGTGATCAATGCATGGCTGGCATATACGTTTGCGCTTGCGACACCTCCGGGCCCTCCGTATACGATACCTCTGGCAAAGATGGCCCTCGCAATGGGGCTTGCCGGAGCTGCAGCGATCGCGGCGACTGCGTTCATGAGTCCTTCTACCGGCGCCGGCGTCGGAGGCACCGCGACAGGCGGCACCGCACCCGTGGTGCAGACCACAGACACTGCAACCGCGACAACGGAGCAGAAGACCGAGGCCCGTCCTCTTGTTGTCAATCTCTACAATTACGGATTTATTTCTGAAGGAGCAAAGGACGAGCTCGCAAGGGAGCTCGTGCCTGCATTGCAGAAGGCGGTAAACGATGGAGCGCATTAATTGAACCCTGTAATCCTATACGATAACCGCTTCGAGGACGGCGCCCTCTCCGCCACGGATACTGCTGCCGGCTTCGACGTCAACAACATAAAGGACCTCAGACCTCATAGCTTCTGGAAAGCAGCCGGCTACGGCACAAAATACATCACCGAGGCGCCGCTTACCAAGGACACGCTGGCACAGGAAGAGATGAGGATATCCCCTGCCGACGGATATGCCGGCGTATATCTCCCAGCCTCCCTCGACCTCACGCCCTACCTCGGCGACAGGATCGTATGTCTCGATAGCGTGCTGAAAAAGCATATCGGCTATATCAAATCCGTAGGCGACAAGGCAGTGAATTATAGTGGTGCCTCCTCAAACGGCTCAGGCACAATGCAAGCTATCGGTACTGGCAATTTTACCATATCTGCAAGAAGAGCATTTCCCGCCAATGGTGTAAATAGATATATATTTACTCCTTATAGTGGGGCACACGATTTACTTTATCTGAGACTTAGAGCCAGTGGAATATTTGACCTCTACTTTGAAACGACAGCGGGTGGGGTTCTTTATAATAAAACAGGAAGCATAGCTTATACTCCTGTTGCGGGTTCTCCTCATACATATACTATATCCGTAACGAGGGAATCCGCTTCTGCCGCTGGATCTGCGGCAATCTATGTAGATGGTCAGCTTCACGAAACATTAACTTTAACAGCTGGCACTCCTTATAATATACCCTTCACATTTTATTTTAGCAGCTATTATACTGCCTCAACGGAACATGATTCGCGTGTTTACAACAGGGCTTTATCCGCAGGCGAAGTCCTCTCGCTCTATGAAAACGGTGTTGCCGAGGCGGATAAGTGGGGCAGCCAGACAAATCTTAGCTCAAATGGGGAACTAACAACAAATACAACTGGCTGGTCGGGTTCAGGTGCTACGATAACACGGGTGGATTCTGAATCAGACCCCGGTACGAGTTCGGTAACAGCGGGGGCAGCCGATAAATATGTTCTGCGTGCTGAATATGTGTCAGGTGCATATATAGTTGTCGTCCCGCCACTCGATGCCGCCGACGTTGTTGTAGGGCAAAGGCTTGAAATCGAGTTTCTATATTATGTGCCGTCTGGTGTGAACAATTTAAATGTGGCGATAAATGATGGCTCATGGCGTCTTGCGACAACAATAGAAGGAAATTTAACCACAAAAGATGCGTGGACAAAATATAGGGGATACTGGATAGTGCAGGGGGCAGTTACAAATAGGCAAATATACTGTGGTTCCCCCGCCGCTGGACAAAAAATATATATAGACAAATTAAAATATACTCGGCATGGCGCTCTCCTCGACCTCAACGAGTCCGGCATCGATGAGATAGCATCTCTAAACAGCGCCACATTGATTAATAGCCCTACATTACCATACACAACATTCTCCGGAGCATCGGCA